>NZ_CP026121.1:7886239-8228424 GCF_003330845.1 Streptomyces sp. Go-475
GAACATGCCGAGCACCAGCCCGGACATGACGGTGGTGATCTGCCGGTGACTGAGCCGCGGGGGCATGTCCCCGGCCGCGCCCTGATCTCGGGTGTCGGAGAAGGTCACGTGTCGTCCTCGGGGTGGGGGCGGATACGGGGCGCGGACGCGGACCGTCCGGCGACCGGCGGTACGGTCCGCGCCCGCGGCTAGAGTGCGGACACCCCTAGGGCCTGTCCTGACCCCGCTCACCGGCGCTGACGGGGTGCCGGCGGTTCCCTGCGACCTGATCCGAACGACAGGCCCTGGGGGTGTCCGCCTAGCCGGCGATGCCGGTCAGGTCGCCGACCGCCTGCCCGATCTCCGGCAGTGCCAGCATCGCCAGCTGGGCCGAGCGGGCCCGAGCCCGGGGCCCGGGGTCGGCGAGGAACTCGCGGCACACGTCGGCGATGCCCCTCGCGCTCCGGTCCGTGATGTGACGGCCCAGGCCCAGTTCCTCCACGCGCCGCGCGTTGGCGGGCTGGTCCCCGAAGTGCGGCAGGACCGCGAGCGGCGTGCCGGTGCGCATGGCCTCGCGGATGCTGTTGAAGCCGCCGTGGGTGACGAACAGGTCGACCGACTCCAGCAGCAGCGGCTGCGGGACCCGCTCGGTGACGTGGACGTGCCCGGGCAGTCCCTCGGTGTCCACCGGCACCCCGGAGGTCGACACGACCACCGTGCAGTCGTCCAGCTCCGCCGCCGCCCCCAGGATCGCGCGCAGGCTCTCGGCGGGGTCCGGCAGCCGCACGGGCAGAGGCGTGTCCTCGTCCGCCGTGCGCTCACGGAGCTGCGGCAGTGCGGTGCCGATCGCGGCGTACACCAGCGGCCGGTCCGTGGGCAGTCCGGCCGCCCACTGGGGCAGCACCCCACCGCGCTCGACGTCCACCGTCTGCCGGTAGGACCACGCCCGGGACAGGTGACGGGCGAAGGAGAAGGCGGGCGGCACGTAGTCGACCCGGCCGTGCGGTGCGATGGACAGCGGGTCGTCCCCCGCGGGCAGTCCCAGCTCCGCGCGCCGCTCGTTCAGCTGCGGCAGCACCTCGGCGGGGTCCAGCATGTTGCTGAACCCGGAAGGCGTCGGCAACTGCGGCACGCCGAGCAGTTCGGCGGTGAGCACCGCGCTCATGTCCATGCCGTCCCGCAGGATCACGTCGGGCCCGAAGTCACGGGTGAGGGGGAGCAGGACGTCCAGGTACGGCTTGACTCCGGGCCCGGCCACGTGGCGCATCAGCAGCCGGTCCAGCGCTTCGGTCGGCTCCGTCAGGTCGACGGTGCTGCCCTGGAGCTCGGCGAGGTAAGGGGCCGCCGCGGCGAGCGGATTGAACTCCGCTAAAGCGGCCTTCACCTGTACGTCGTCGTCACGGAACACGGGGACGAGCGCCTCGGTGGTGACCACCAGCACCTGATGCCCGGCCCCGGCCAGGGCGCGCAGCAGGGGCAGTTGGGCGCGCCCGTGGGAGGGACTGCCGAGCGTGGTGCACAGAACCCGCATGAGGTGAGCCTTTCTCTCGGTTTCTTTTCTGGAGGGAAGGGGAGCAGCGGCCCGCATCGGTGCCCGCGCGGGCGTCACGCCACCCGCGCCGGTGTGTCCGCGCGCCCGATGCCGTGCCTGCTCAGCCCGGCCCGCGCGAGCCGGTCCGCGTCCAGCAGGTTGCGGAAGTCGTGGACCTCCCGGCCGGCCATGCGCGCGGCGATCGCCGCCCAGTCGAGGTCGCGCAGCTCCGGCCACTCGGTGAGGACGAGACAGGCCGCCGCCCCCTCCGCCGCCCGCACCGGGTCGTCGGCGAGGTCGAGCAGATCGCTCAGGTCGGGCCGCTCCTCGCGCAACGCCGGGTCGTACGCCGTGAGTTCGGCGCCGCGCTCGCGCAGCAGCCGGGCGACGGAGAGCGCGGGGGAGTCGCGCAGATCGGAGGTGCCGGCCTTGAAGGTCAGGCCGTACAGGGCGAGCCGTACGCCGTGCAGCGAGCCGTCCGCGCCGCTTCCGCACGAGGCGGCGACCCGGTCGACGAGCTGCCGCTGGTGGGCGACGTTGGTCTCGATGGTGGCGCGCAGCAGGGGGAAGTCGACCCCGGCCAGTTCGCACACGGTCAGCAGGGCGTGGGTGTCCTTGGGCAGACAGGAGCCGCCCCAGCCGGGCCCGGGCCGAAGGAACGCGGAGCCGATGCGCGGGTCCCGGCCGATGCCCTCGGTGACGTCGTCGATGTCGGCGCCGAAGCGTTCGCAGACGGTGGCCAGGTTGTTGGCGAAGGACAGCTTCATGGCGAGGAAGAAGTTCGCCGCGTACTTGGTCAGTTCGGCGCTCGCCGGGTCGGTGAGCACCAGCGGGGCGTCCAGTCCGGCGTACAGGTCGGCGACGCGCCGGGCGGCGTCCCGGTCGGCGGCGCCGATGACGATCCGGTCGGGGTGCAGGAAGTCGTGGACGGCGCGGCCCTCGCGCAGGAACTCCGGGTTGCTGACCACGGCCACGTCGTCCCGGCCGAGCAGCGTGGCGACGCGCTCGCTCGTCCCGACGGGCACGGTCGACTTGTTGACGACGACACAGCCGGGCGGCAGTACCTCGCGGATCTGCGCGGCGACGGCCTCCACGGCGGCGAGGTCGGCCGCGCCGCCCGCTCCCATGGGTGTGGGCAGGCACAGGAACACGACCCCGGCCTCGGCGACGGCGGCCGCGGTGTCGCCGGTGAAGTCGAGCAGGGCCGCGTCCAGGGCGTCCCGGACGGTCTCGGGCAGGCCGGGTTCGAGGATGTCGACCCGGGCCTCGCGCAGGCGTTCGACCTTGTGCAGGTCGGCGTCCGCGCACACCACGGAGTGCCCGAGTGAGGCCAGGCAGGCGCCGGTTGTCAGTCCGACGTAGCCGGTTCCGATCACGGCGACGCGTCGAGCAGGCACAGCAGATCACCTTTTCCGGTCGGTTGGGGGGGCACAGCGAGGACTCAAGTCACCAAGCGTTGACCGCAGTCAGGTATCGCATGCGGCGAAAACACGAGTCAACATTTGGTGACAACGGTCGGTGACTTTGAGACAGCCACCGCAGACTGGAACATGGGCGGATGGCCAGAGGGCCGTGGACCAGGAGGTGCGGTACGTGACCGGAGTACACAACGGCGAGGCGGCGAAGGCGGCGGCCCGCCGGCCCGACCGCAAACGCTCGGCCTCGGCGACGCGTACGGCGCTGCGGGCCGCCGCGGCCTTCCGCTTCGGCAAGTACGGCTACGAGGGCACCAGCGTGCGCGACATCGCGGGCGACGTGGGAGTGGACGCCGCACTCGTCTACCGCTACTTCGGCTCGAAAGAAGCGCTGTTCAACGACGTTTCCGGTACCGGCAAGATGTTCGAGCCGCTGCTGGACGAGCCGGTCGAGACGATCCCCGACTGGTTCTGCGCGCTGCTCATGGGGCCGCCGAAGGAGGGTGACTTCCCGCATCCGGTGCTCTCCGTACTGCGGTCCTCCGGCCGGGACGAGGCGGTGGCGCGGCTGCGCGCGGACTTCACGGACGTGTTCTCCCGCCGGCTGGCCGCCCGCCTCGGCGGCCCCGACGCCGACCTGCGGGCGGAGCTCCTCGCCGCCTGGATGCTCGGCACGAGCCTCATGCTCACCGAGATACGCCCACCCGCCCTGGCCGCGGCGCGGGACACCACGCTGGAGCGGTATCTGCGGGCGGGCATCGAGGTCCTGCTGGGCCCGGCACCGGCGAAGGACGACGGGGCGTCAGGGGCCGGGGACGAGGAAGGCGCCGCCGGCGACGGCTGACGCTGCCGCACCACGTGGGAACGACCGCCGGACCCGTCGTGCCCACGGGTCCTCGGTCAGGTGTGGGACAGGGCGAAGGAGACCAGGAAGCCGCACACGGTGATCAGCCCGATGGCCAGGTGGGCGTCCTGGAACGCCTCGGGGATCATCGTGTCGGCGATCATGGCGAGGATCGCCCCGGCGGCCACCGCCGTGACCGCCGCGATCACAGCGGGGGAGAACGCCCCGACGACGGCGTACCCGAGGACGGCCGAGACGGTACTGGCGGCGGCGATCGCCGTCCACACCCCGAAGACGTACGCCTTGCCGCGCCCGGCCCGCTTCATGCCCGCCGAACTGGACAGTCCCTCCGGCACGTTGCTGAGGAACACGGCCGCCACGGTCACCAGGCTGACCGCCCCGCCGTCGAGCAGGCTGACCCCGATGACCGCCGACTCCGGGATGCCGTCCAGCAGCGCTCCGAGCGCCAGCGCCGTCCCGGACCCGCCCTGCTCCGCCTCCGACGGCTGGGACTGCGACGACCGGTGGCCGGAGCGTTTGCGGTGCCGCGCCCCGCGCCCGGCCAGCCAGAGGTTGCCCACGGTGTAGGCGATCGCGCCGGCGAGCGAGCCGATCGCGGCCGGGGCGATCCCGGCCTGTTCGTACGCCTCACCGACCAACTCGAAGGAGACCGCCGACAGCAGGACCCCGGCACCGAAGGCCATCACCGTGGCGATCACCTTCTGCGGCACGCGCAGCCCGTACCCGAGCGCGGCGCCGAGCAGCAGCGCCGAGCCCGCCAGCAGTCCCCACAGTCCCGCCTGCACCACTTCAGCCATGCCGCTACCGGTACCCGGAGCCGTTCCGGCGTCACCTGCGGCTGCGGGCGCCCCCTAGGCACTGTCTGATAATTGATCTTGTGGTGGGTCGAGGTGAGTTGACGGATGCGGCATGGGAGCGGATAGCGCCCCTGCTGCCTGGTGTTGACGGTCGTGGTCGTCCGTGGCGGGATCACCGGCAGGTGATCAACGGGGTGTTGTGGCGGTTGCGGACCGGTGCTCCGTGGCGTGACCTGCCGGAACGCTACGGGCCGTGGCAGACGGTCTATGAACGGTTCGCCCGCTGGGAGGCGGACGGAACCTGGGCTCGCCTGCTCGAACAGGTCCATGTCCGCGACGACTCCGTCGGAGCCGTGGAGTGGACCGTGTCTGTCGACTCCACGATCAGCCGGGCCCATCAGCACGCCGCCGGAGCCCGCAAAAAGGGGCGGCGGCGGGGGACGAACTGGAAGATCCGGCACGCCCGTCGGCTGGCCAGGCGCTGGGCCGGTCCCGCGGCGGGCTGACCACCAAGCTCCACCTCGCCTGCGACGGCCGGGGCCTGCCCCTGGCTGTCGTCATCACGCCCGGCAACGTCAACGACTCCACCGTCTTCGACATGGTCATGGACGAGCTGAGGGTGCCCCGGACCGGCGCCGGGCGCCCCCGCCTCAGGCCCGATGCGGTCGTCGCGGACAAGGCGTACTCGTCCCGGGCGATCCGCCAGTCCCTGCGACGCAGAGGCATCCGGGCAGTGATCCCGGAGCGGGCGGACCAGAAGGCCAACCGCCTGCGGCGAGGGAAGGCCGGCGGCAGACCGCCGGCCTTCGACCGCGAGCTTTACAAGGCCCGCAACGTGATCGAACGCTGCTTCAACCGCCTCAAGCAGTTCCGCGCGATCGCCACCCGCTTCGACAAACTCGCCACCCGCTACAAGGCCGGAGTCCACCTCGCCGCACTCATCCTCTGGCTCCGCGAACCCAACCAAGATCCTTTGTCAGACAGGCCCTAGGGCCCTTCTGATGGATCTCCGCGGCGTCGCGACGCCCGGCACGCCCGCTCGCCGCACGGGGCGAAGGGCCAGGTGGCTCCGCCACATGACCCTCCGCCCCGCACGCCGATCGCACGCACCGAACGGCCGCTCCTTCTCCCACGGAGATCCATCAGAAGGGCCCTAGCCGACCCGCTGCATCGCCTTCCGGTGCCGCTCCGCCATCGCCGCCCCGGACTCGCGGCGGGCCATCCTGCGCAGGACGGACGGGGCGAGGAGCAGCCCGGCGACCGTCCAGGCGCCCAGCACGCCCGCTGTCTCCAGGTGCCGCCAGGACGCGCCGATCTCGACGGCGACCGCGTCGGCCGGCAGCAGCGCGGACCGCAGGGCGAGGCCGAGCCAGTACACGGGGAAGACCTGCCCGACGGTCTGCAGCCACTCGGGCAGCTTCGACAGCGGGAAGTAGATCCCGGAGATCACGACGAGCCCCATCACCGGGAGCATCAGCAACCCGACCGTGCGCGGGTTGTCGACGAGCGAGCCGATGACGGCGCCGGCCGGCAGGGTGGCCAGCAGACCCAGCGGGAGCGCCCACACCAGCGTCAGCAGCGCGCCGCCGCCCTGCCGGGCGACCCCGTCCACGAGGAACACGCCCACGGCGAAGGGGAGGGCCATGGAGGCCAGAGCCGTACCCGACACCATGACGATCTTGCCGACGAGGTGGCCGACCATGCCGTGGGGCACGGCCTTGGCCCGCAGCAGCGTGCCGTCCTCGCGCTCGGTCGCGAGCAGTTGCGCCGTGGTCATCATCCCGGTGAACGCCAGCGTCATCCCCAGCATGCTCGGCAGGATGAACGCGCCGGTGGAGATGCCGGTCCCCTTCAGCCGGTCGTCCCCGGCGAGGAACAGCGGAACGAGGAGCAGGACCGTCCAGAGCGCGTAACCGAACACGTCCTGGCCGGTGGTGAAGGTGTGCCGGAGCTCCGTCCAGCCGCGCCGCACCCCCACCCCGGCCGCGTACCACACCGGACTCATCGCGATCCCTCCCCGAAGCGGTGCGCAGCCCGTTCCTCGGGAACGCTCCCCGTCTCCAGCTCCCGCACCATGGTCGGGTAGGTGTCCTCCAGGCTCGCCCGGCGCACCTCCACCCCGCCGATCGCCTCGCCGTGCTCCTCGAACAGCCGCCGGACGAACCGGGTGGGCTCGGCCGTCGACTCCTCGAAACGCCGCCCGTCCCGCGTCCAGCGCACGGTGGCCCCGGCCGATGCCCGCCGGGACAGCTCCTCGGCCGGACCGTCGGCCACGATCCGGCCACCGGCCAGGATGAGGATCCGGTGGGCGAGCCGCTCCGCCTCGGCGAGGTCGTGCGTGGTCATCAGGACCGTGGTGTTCTCGTCCGCGAGCCCGCGTACCAGGCCGTGGAACTCGTTCCTCGCCTCCGGGGCGAGACCGGCCGTCGGCTCGTCGAGGAACAGCAGCTCGGGTCTGCCCACGATGCCGACGGCCACGTCGAACCGCCTGCGCTGCCCCCTGGACAGGGCCCGACCCGCTTGTCCGCCTGCTCGGTCAGCCCCACCGCGGCGAGGAGCTCGTCGACGTCCCACGGACGCCGTAGCAGCGGGGTGGAGTAGGGCACGTAGTACGAGCCGAGATGGGCCAGCAACTCCCGTACCCGCCACTTGCCGTGGTCCCGCCAGGACTGCAGCACGACGCCCAGGCGCGCCCGCCACCGCTCGTCCCCGCGCGCCGGATCCGTGCCGAGGACGGTCACGTCGCCGTCCGAACGCATCCGGAAGCCTTCCAGGATCTCGATCGTGGTCGTCTTGCCGGCGCCGTTCGGGCCGAGCAGCACCAGAACCTCGCCGCGCCGGGCCGTGAAGCCGACGCCTTTCAGCACGTCCTGGCTGCGGTAGCGCATCCGCAGATCGCGTACGGCGATGACCGTGTCGCCCTCTGGTGGTGGGCCGCCGGCCCCTGGCAACGCGTGACCGGTCGTCATCCGCGGTCCCCCGTCCGTCTCGTGTGCCGTCCTGCGGGATCAGGGGCCGGGGCCGCGCCGACGTCCGGGGTCAGGGGACGTCGGCGACGGCTGTGGCTGCCCTTGCCGCCTGGCAGCGGCCGTTCGGGCCCCCTCCGGGCGAACACATTACCGAACGGTGCCACCGGGCCGGTCCGGCGGAAGGCCCGGCCGGGTGCGTCGTCACCCGGTGCCGAGACCGGCGTCGTCGACCTCCTTCCGGCCCTCGGCCTTGAGGACCTTGTTGAGCGGAGTGAGGTCGTAGATGCCCTTCAGGTCGGGCTCCTCCAGCAGCCCGGCCTTGACCGCGTGGTCCGCCTCGGTGCGGAGGGTGGAGGCGAGCGGGTCGTCGAGGAAGGTGATGGACTTCCAGGCCGGGTCCAGGACGTCGGCGGGCAGCGCCTTCCCGGACAGGGTCTCCAGGGCCTTGTTCGCGGAGGCCTTCGCCTGGTCCGGGTGGGCGTTGATCCACGCGTTGGTCTTCACCGAACCGCGCAGCACGGCCTCGACCACGTCCGGGTGCTGCTTCAGGAACTCCTGCCGCACGATGATGTTCGTGATCACGAACTTCTTGTCGGGCCACAGCGTCGACTCGTCGAGCAGCACCTTGCCGCCCTCGGCGACCAGCTTCGACGCGGTCGGCTCCGGCACCCACGCGCCGTCGATGGAACCGGACTTGTAGGCGTCGGGCGTGACCTTGTTGTCCGTGCGGACGACGGAGACATCGCCCCGGCCGCTCGCGGCGTCGACCTTCCACCCCTGGTCCTTGACCCAGTTGAGGAACGCGACGTCCTGGGTGTTGCCGTGCTGCGGGGTGGCGATCTTCTTGCCCTTGACGTCCTGGAGGGACTTGATCCGCTCCGGGTTGACGACGAGCTTCACGCCGCCCGAGGCGGAGCCGCCGATGATGCGCAGGTTCTGGCCGTTCGACTTGGTGTAACCGTTGATGGCGGGGGAGGGGCCGATCCAGCCGATGTCGAGGGAGCCGGCGTTGAGCGCCTCGATCTCGGAGGGCCCGGCGTTGAACGTCGAGGGCTTGATGGTCGTGCCGCCGAGTTCCTTCTGGAAGATGCCCTCCTGGACGCCGACGAGCGCGGTGGCGTGCGTGAGGTTGGGGAAGTAGCCGATCTTCACTTCGTCGGCGGAGAGCTTCTTCGCGCCCGCCGCGACCTGGCTCTGCTTGCCGTCGTCGGTGGACTGGGAACCGTAGCCGCAGGCGGTGAGCAGCAGCGGGAGCGCGGTCGCGGCGGCGAGGATGCGCAGGGTGGTGAGCGGTCTGGCGGCAGACACGGAGGTGTCCTCTCGGGGTGACGGGTGGATCGGTGAGGAGCGGCGTGTGCGAGGCGTGCGGCCCGAGGGCACGCGCCGGTGCTCCGCTCACGGGCGCCCGGCGGCGGGAATGCCGCCGAGGGGCCCGGGGAGCGGAGGCGTGCGGTGTGGGGGGAGGTGAGGGAGGCGCTGCCGCCCGGAGCATGGCTCGGCGGGCGGTCTCAGCCGCGTCGACAGATGGCGCTGGACGTCCGGCCCAGGTCGATGTGGCGACGCGAGGTCAGCAGGAGGAACGACCGGTCAGCGCGGTGGTGCGTGCCCATGGCCACCTCCTGGTTCCCTAGTTTTCCTACCTGGCTGATAGGGATCGTGGCAGAAGGTCGCGCCCACCCCAAGAGGGCATTCACATACTGGACGCGACGATCTCGGTCTGTGGGACACCGGCCTCGGCTCGGGCCTGTCAGGGATTGGTCCAGGCTCCCGGCGTGTCGGTCAACGCGGAGACCTCGGGGGGCAGTTGGGCCGAGGCGACATCGGCGAGGGACACGCCTTCGAGGATCTCGCGCACATTGGACCGCAGCGCGATCCACAGGGGGAGCAGCGACTGGGCGGGGCCGGTGTACGACAGGTCCGGCGGGCGGACGCCGCGCACCGACACCAGCGGTCCGTCCACGACGCGGATGACGTCGGCGATGCTGATGGAGTCCGCGGGCTTGGCCAGCCGGTAGCCGCCGTTGCCGCCGCGCTGGCTGAGGATGAGGCCGCCCCGGCGCATGTCGTTCAGAATGCTCTCCAGGAACTTGTGCGGGATGTCCTGGGCGTCGGCGATGGCCTCGGCCTTCAGGGGCAGGTCGTCCCGGGACGCGGCGAGCTGCAGCGCGGCACGTACCGCGTAGTCCGCCCTGGCTGAGATCCGCATGCGTCCATTATCGCGTAGGCCCCCGGGCGGCATCCGCTCCGGGCGGGCGGGCGGCCGGGCAGGGGCCGGCATCCCGGCCCGGCCGAGCGGCTCAGGCCGCGGCGGGGGTGTAGTGGGAGGCGTCGTCGCCCTCGACGACGTGGCTGAGGGTGCCGTCGACGCCGGCGGGGACGTCGCCCGCGATGGTCACCCGGTGCAGGAGCCGGGGCAGGTCGCCGTAGTCGTCCGGGGCGTAGTGCTGGGTGATGCGGTTGTCGAACAGGACGACGTCGCCCGGGTTCCAGGCCACCCGCACGATGTTCTCCGGGCGGGTGACGTACGACTGGAAGAGGCGCAGCAGGTCGCGGGAGTCGGAGGGCCCGAGGCCGACGATGCTCTGGGCGAAGCCGCCGATGAACAGCCCGCGCTCCCCGGTCTCGGGGTGGACGCGGACGACGGGGTGCGCGGTGCGGTACTTCCGCGAGACGAACCGCCTGCGGTACTCGGCCGCCTTCTCGTTCCTGGGAGCCGCGTAGTCGTAGTCGTTGGTGTGCACCGCCCACAGCTTGTCGGCCAGTTCGCGCAGCGGTCCGGGCAGGTCCCGGTAGGCGGCACCGGCGTCGGCGATGAGGGTGTTGCCGCCGTAGGGCGGGATCACGAGGGCGCGCAGCGTGGACGCCTTCGGGGGCGTGCGGACGAAGGTGACGTCCGTGTGCCACTGGTTGGCGCGGATGCCCTCGTCGCTGTCGACGGGCAGGATCCGGGGCTGTCCCTCGACGGAGGAGACGGTGGGGTGCGCGGTGGTGAGCTCGCCGAAGAGGGCGGCGAAGCGGAGCTGGCCCGCGTCGTCGAGGTGCTGGTCGCGGAAGACCAGCGCCTTGTGTTCCAGCAGTGCCGAGTTGATCTCGTCGACGAGAGCGGGGCCGAGGTCGGTGCCGAGATCCACGCCGAGGATCTCGGCGCCGATGCGGCCGCCGATCCTGCGGATGCCGAGGCGGGTGCCGGTGGTCATGTGCGGTGTCCTTTCAGGAGTTCGGGGAGGGGCCGGAACCCGGTGACGACCGCCGTGCGGGCCGGCCGGCTCAGACGGGCAGGCCGAAGGGAGGGTGGGCGCCGTTGAGGTGGTAGTCGCCGACTTCGCGGAGCCGGTGGGCGACGGGCTGGTAGAGGGTGTGGGTCCGGGCGTTGCGCCAGAAGCGGTCGAAGCCGAGCCGTGCGGAGGCGCAGCGGGTGCCGACGATGTCGAGGGCGCGGGTGGTGCACTCCTGCGCGGCCCTGGAGGCGGCGGCTTCGGCCATGGCGACGAGGACGGAGATCTCCGCGTACGCGTCGTGGGTGAGGCCCTCACCGCGGGCCAGTCCGCCCTGCACGGCTTCCAGCGCCTGCTCGGCGAGTGCGGCCGCCGAGCGGGTGAGGACGGTGAGTTCCCCGTAGGCGGTCAGCACCTGGGGGTCGTGGGGGGTGCCGACCGGCCAGGCGGGATGCCAGGGGGCGTGGCCCGCCCTGCTGTACTCGCGGGCTTCGGCGAGCACTCCCTCGGCCATGCCGAGCAGCAGCTGCACGGAGACAAGACGCCCGACCGGAGCCGCCAAGGCGGTCCGGGGCGACAGCGTGTCCTCGTCCACGGGCAGGGGGCCGAGCACCTCGTCGGCGGTGACCGGCACGGCGTCGAACTCCACGCTCGCGCCGGCGGCGAGCCGCTGGCCGAAGGGGTCGGCGTCGTCGTCGATCCGCACGCCGGAACGCGCGGGATCCACGACGACGGCGAGCGGTTCGCCGCTGCCCGCCCGTACGGCCCGCACGGCGAGGCGGTCGGCGACCAGGGCACCGGTGGCGTAGCTCTGCCGGCCGTCGAGGACATGACCGCCGGCCTTCCTGACGAGCGTCAGGGGCGGTTCCTGAGGGCCGAAACCGGCCCCCCAGCACCACAGTTCGGCAGCGGACTGCCGCTCGGTCCGTGCGGCCCGGTCGGGCTCCGCGAAGAACCCGGCGCTCCACGACGTGACGTAGTGACAGCCGAGCAGCTGACCGATCGCGCCGTCGGCCGCGCCGATCTCCCGTATCACGGCGCAGGCCGTGGCCCAGTCCGCGCCGCCGCCCCCGGACTCGGCCGGTATCAGCAGCGTCAGCAGGCCCGCCTCGCGCAGCCGGGACACCTCGTCGAACGGGGCCTTGCCCGCCTGCTCCCTGGTCACCGCGTCCGTGGCCAGGTCGTCCGCCGCCTCCTGGGCCACGCGCAGCCAGTGCGCACGGCCGGGCACGGGCAGGTCGGGTTCCGCGGCGGGGCCGGACGGCGCGGTGGCAACGCCCATGGCGTGGGCTCCTCAAGGTCGGTGGCGGGGCGCGGCGCCGGAGCTCTCCCACCGGTCGGGCAGGTGCGGGTGGCCCGCGCGATGGGGTGAAGCGGCCGGAGCCGGCAGGGCTGTGGTCATGGGGACGTCCCGGAAAAGGAGGAGCGGAGCCTTGCGGGCGAACGCGTGAGCGGCGTGCCTCTATCCGCGACAGCAGGCGGCGCTGCCGACGTGACCGAAGTCGACATGCCGACGACGAACGAGTCGTTGCTGCGTACGGGACATGTACATCATCCTGCGCACCCCCGTCGGACGCCGTCAAGGCTTCCCTAGTAAATCGATAGGAAAAGTAGGAAGGGTGGGTGGGGCGCACGCCGCGAGGGTCCGGCTGCCCTCCGCGGGCGTCGCCGTTCCGGCCTCGGTGGCGCTCAAGGTCCGCAGCAGCGCCCGGGCCACCGCGTCGTTCTGACGGAAGGCCGGGGCGTTCGTGCGGGGGCGGGCGAACGCCGCGACGGCCCGGCTGTTGGTGGGGGCGCCGAGGGCGATGCGGCGCGGATGGGGGCCGCCGAGGGCCGGGTCGATGACGTGGCCGTCGGCGGAGACGGCCAGCAGGCCGGAGCGGTGCGTGTGGGAGGGGTCGGCGATGACCTCCTCGGCGAGCGCGCCCTGCCGGTACAGGCCGCGCAGCAGCGGGTCCTCGGTGCGGGCCAGGGACGCGCCGGGCAGGTACGCCTCGATGAGGGCCGTGGCGTGCACGGAACTGCCGGGGACGGTGGGGCTGGTGGCGGTGAACGTGCCCGTGGCGTCGTCGGTGCCGATCCGCATGCCCGCGCCGACGAAGCGCACGACACCGGCCCGCGACAGTGCCAGGAGCTGACGCAGCCGGAAGCCGGGCGGGCCGGAGGCGAGGAAGCTGAAGAAGCCGTGCCACCAGCCGTCGAGGTCCTCGGCGACCGAGCGGGCGGTGAGACGGCCGGAGGCGACGAGGCGGGGCAGTTGGCCGTAGACGGAGAGCAGGGCGAGGAACGCGCCGAGGTCGGCGCTGAACTCCGGGTCCTCGCGGCGGGCGACGTCCTGGGCGATGTGGTCGCGCAGATGGTCCTGGAAGGCGTCCGGGGTGGGGAAGGAAACGCCGTCGAGGGGGTGGTCGAGCGCCTCCAGGTCCAGCCGGTCCGCCGGGTCGGGCACGGCGCCGGCGACCAGGGCGGTCATGGCCTCGGAACGCCAGTACAGCCGGTCGTAGGCGGCGGCGAAGTCCGGCCAGGGCAGGGTCGTGCGCTCGGGATGGGCGTGGAACAGCTCGTGGTAGTGGCCGAACCCGATCTCCTTGGCCATCAGGGGCCACACGTCGCGCCGCAGCTCCAGCGGGCGGCCCTCGGCGAGCAGGGCGTCGACCGCCGCGGGACCGAAGTACCGCGGCAGCGCGGGCCGGGGGCCCTGGAGCCGGTACCGGGTCTTGGAGTGGTACGGCACCCCGCGCCGGGATCCCACGTGCAGGACGGGCTCCCGGCCGGACGCGAGGTAGGTGAGGGAGCCGTCGGACTCGGTGCGGTACGTGCCGCCGCGGCCCTCGGTGAGCAGGGACATCAGGTCGATGAACGCCAGCCCGAAGCCGCGCACGAGGACGTGCTCGCCGGGCCGCAGCGCCGACAGGTCGGCGTCGGAGGAGAACTCCGGCGGGAGGTGGAAGCGGCCGTGGCGGCGGGCGAACGCGGCGTGGTCGCGGTGCCGGGCGTCGGGTGCGGCGCCGAGGTGGCCCTGGGTGAGCACCACCAGGTCGGCGGTGAGCGGGGTGGCGCGGTCGGCCAGGTGCACCCGCTGCGGGCCGTCCGGGGGGCCGGTGACCGCCGTCGCCGTGGTGCGGTGCCTCTCGACGGTGACGGACGGCGGCAGTTCGGCCAGCGCCCGGCGGAACACCCAGTCCAGATAGGCGCCCTGGGCCCGGCGGGTGGCGAAGTCGCTTCCCGACAGCGCGCGCAGTTCGGCGAGCACGTCCGGTTCGGCGGGCGGTGGGGGTCCCTCCTGCTCGAGCGAAGCCGAGAGCTCGGGGGAGCGCGGCGTGCGGCGCGGGCCGCCCCGGCCGGAGAACTGGGCGGCCCACTCGGCGAGTGAGGGGCCCGGCCGCACCGGGCCCTCGATGGTGGAGGACTCGTCGGTGAACAGGGTGACGTCCTCCGCCATGGAGTTCATCCGCAACAGGGGCGACTGGTCGTGCCGCCAGATCCGGCCGGGGCCGGGCGGA
The DNA here is from genome assembly GCF_003330845.1 of Streptomyces sp. Go-475. Lineage (GTDB taxonomy): Bacteria > Actinomycetota > Actinomycetes > Streptomycetales > Streptomycetaceae > Streptomyces. Next base: position 7,900,514 of record NZ_CP026121.1, read on the forward strand.
TACGGATCCACCAGATGGACGCGCAACTCCCGTCGTCCGTCCCAGAGTTCGGGGGCGTTGGCCGCGACCCGCTCCAGCAGGCCGGTGGCCCGCGGGCCCGCTCCGACCACGACCAGGACGGCCGCGGAGGGGACGCCGCTCACCGGTCACCGCCGATCGCGGGACGGGCGTCGGCAGCCGTCACCGCGCCCCACCGGACGCGTACGGCGGAGATCCGGCGACGCAGCCGCTGCAGCGGGGTGGGCGGCAGCGCGCGGGAGGCGCCGCGCGCGTAGTACCGCTCGACGTGGTACTGACCCGCGCTGAGCACGCTGGTGACGGCGACGTACCAGAGGGTGGCGACCAGCAGCAGCGGGATGACCTGATAGGTCTGGTGGTAGATGAGCTGCGCCGAGTACAGCAGGTCGTGCACGGCCAGCACGCTGACGATGCTGGTGCCCTTGAGCGTGCCGATCAGCATGTTCCCGGCGGCCGGCACGATGGAGCGCATCGCCTGGGGGATGACGACGCGCCGCAGGGTGCGGTGCCGGCTCAGGCCCAGTGCCTGCGCCGCCTCGGTCTGCCCCGGGTCGACGGAGAGGATCCCGCCCCGCACCACCTCGGCGGCGTAGGCGGCCTCGTGCAGGGTGAGACCGATGACGGCGGTGAGCGTGGGGCCGAGCAGGTTCACCGTCTCGACGGTGACGAGCTGCGGACCGAACGGGATGCCGAGGCCCAGCGTGGGGTACAGCGCGCCGATGTTGAACCAGAACAGCAGCTGCACCAGCAGTGGTGTGGAGCGGAAGACCCACACGTAGCCCCAGCTCAGCGTGCGCAGCACCGGGTTGGCGGAGAGCCGCGCCACCGCCAGCACGGTGCCCAGCAGGAAACCGAGCACCATCACGGCACCGGTCAGCCACAGGGTCAGCAGCAGTCCGTCGAGTACGGCGGCGGTGGTGAAGTACCGGCCCACCACGTCCCATTGGAAGGCGTCGTTGCGGACGACGGAGTTGAGCACCATCGCGAACCCGAGCAGCGCGACGGCGGCGGTCAGCCGTCGGCCGAGGTGCCGGCGCGGCACGATCCGCGGCGGGTCCGGGGCGGGGGCAGCCGCCGGCTCGGGGGCTTTCGCGGCCGGGGCGGAGGTGACATCGGAAGGCGTGACCATGGGGAGGCTCTCCGGGGGCGAGGGGATCGCGGACGTGGGTGACCACCCGGAGGCACTCGCACAGGAGCGCAGACGCACGGGGACTGCGCGGACAGCGTGCCGCCGGGAGCCGGCGTCGTCACGTCGCCGCGTCCCTCAACGCGGCCGGAGGGCTGCCGCGCGGGGCGGAGCCGATCCGGCACCGATCGTACGGGCCCACCGCGCGGATGTGTCAACAACCCTGGGCGCACGGCGGTCCGGCATCCGGGCGACGCTTGACGCGGAGCAGGAGGTACTGCTCAAGTAATCGCATGAACGCCCAGCAGCGCTTGGTCTCGCGCGACCACATCGACTTCGGTCGGGTGTGGTCCGCGGCGTGTTGCGCCTGACTCGGCAGCGGGCCGTCTGACCGGCCCTTCCCTCCCTCGGTGACCCCGTCGCGGGCCGAGTTCTCTCTTCGTCACGCGCGCTGCCGCACCCCTGCTTCCTCCGACGCCCGGCGTCGTCACGCCCGCACCGCCGCGTCCTCCTGACGCTTCCTCACCCATGCCCGTACGCAGGGCCGTTCCGTCATGCCCGCGTCCGGTCGCTCCCGAAAGGGGCCCCACTGTCATGCCCGTGGAATTCCTCGGCATCGCCGCCACCAACGACGGCTCCGAAACCACCCCGCGCTCCGGCGCCGCCTTCGACAAGGAGTACACGCTCCGGCTCGCCCGCGCGCACGAGGAGCACGGCTGGGACCGCGTGCTGTTCGCCTACGGCTCGGGTTCACCGGACCCGGCGCCGGCCGCCGCGTACATCGCGAGCCGGCTGGACCGGCTGCAGATCCTGCTCGCCCACCGGCCCAACGTCTCGTACCCGACGTTCGCCGCGAAGACCTTCGCCACCCTCGACCAGATCAGTGAGGGCCGGCTGACCGTGCACTTCATCACCGGCGGCAACGACCACGAACAGGGCCGGGAGGGCGACACCCTCACCAAGGACGAGCGGTACGCCCGCACCCGCGAGTACATCCGGCTCGTCAAGAAGATCTGGACCACCCGCGAACCCTTCGACCACGAGGGCGAGCACTACCGCTTCCACGACTTCGTCAGCGACGTCTTCCCCGTCCAGCAGCCCCGCCCGGACGTCTCGTTCGGCGGCTCGTCACCGGCCGCGTACGCCGCCGGGGGCGCCGAGGCCGACATCTACTGCCTGTGGGGCGAGCCCTTGGCGAGGACCGCCGAGCAGATCGAGAACGTGCGGGCCGCCGCGCGGGCCGCGGGCCGCACCGACGTCCCCCGCATCCAGGTCGCGTTCCGCCCGATCATCGCCCCGACCGAGGAACTGGCCTGGGAGAAGGCCCATCGCACGGTCGGCGCCATCCGGGAACGGCGCGAGGCGGGGCTCGTACGGCACCACCGCGGCGACGCCCCGGAGAACACCGGGTCGCGGCGGCTGATCGCCATCGCCGAGGCGGGGGAGCGTTACGACCGCGCCCTGTGGACCCCGACCGCGGCCGCGACCGGGGGCGCGGGCAACTCCAACGCGCTCGTCGGCACCCCGGAGACGGTCGCCCGGGCGCTCCTCGACTACTACGACCTCGGCGTCGACATCCTCTCCGCCCGCGGCTACGACCTGCTGGACGACGCCATCGACTTCGGCCGGTACGTGATCCCGATCGTCCGCGAGGAGGTCGCCAAGCGCGACGCCGAGCGCGCGGCACGCGGCACACGGGTCCCCGCGGCGGTGAACGCGTGACCTCCGCACCAGATCTGACGGTCATTCAGGTGACCGTGTCCGACCCCCGGGTCCAGCCCCTGCTGCGCGAACTCGGCCACGAGTACTCCACGCGCTACGGCAAGGACGCGCACGCCGAGATCTCCCGCTACCCCGACGAGGAGTTCACCGAACCGTACGGCGGCCTGCTCCTGCTGCTGCTGGAGCACGGCGAGCCCGTCGCCGGCGGCGCCTTCCGCCGGTACGACGCGACCACGGCCGAACTGAAGCGGATCTGGACGCACTCCGCCCACCGCAGACGCGGCCTCGCGCGGCGCGTCATCGCGCTGCTGGAGCGGGAGGCGGCCGCACGCGGGTACCGGCGGATCCACCTGACCACCGGACCGCGGCAGCCGGAGGCCCGGGGTCTGTACCTGGCCACCGGCTACACACCCCTGTTCGACACGGACGCCGACCCGGAGACCGTCGGCCCGCTGCCCTTCGAGAAACACCTCACGCCCGAGGCACACCCGGGAAAGGCCCCCGCCCCATGACCTCCGTGAGCTTCGTGACCAGAACCCGGCTGTTCGCCGCCGCCGTCGCCCTGCTGTCCCTGCCGGCGCTGACCGCCTGCGGTGCCGGCCCCGGGGACACCGCGGCGGCCGGTGCCCGGGCCGCACCGGCCGACGACCCGGTCGCCGCCGTACGCAAGGTGGACTCCGTCGCCGCCCTGCTGCCCGCCGGGGTGCGCGAGGCGGGCACCCTGCGCGTCGGCAGCTCGATCGGGTCGCCGCCGGGCGCGTACTACCCGAACGGCCCGGACAAGGCGCCCGCCGGTCAGGACATCGACCTCACCGACGCCGTCGCCAAGGTCCTCGGGGTCCGCATACGGCGCCAGGACGCGTCCTTCGAGTCGATCCTGCCCGCCCTCGGCAGCGGCAAGTACGACGTCGGCACCGGCAACTTCGGCGTCACCACCGAACGCCTGAAGACCATCGACTTCGTCACCTACATCGACGACGGCCAGGGCTTCGCCGTGCGAAAGGGCGACCCCGGGCTGAAGACGAAGGTCACCGACCTCACCCAGCTGTGCGGACTGACCATCGGCACCGGCGCCGGAACCACCTTCGAGGCGACCCTCGCCGCGCAGCGCGGGGTGTGCGCGAAAGCGGGCCGGAAGCCGTACGACGTGAAGGTCTACTCGGAGAACGCGGCGAGCCTCACCGCACTCCAGCAGGGCCGCATCGACGTCATCATGTCGACCATCAACGGCCTGCGCCACCAGGCGGCCCAGCCCGCTTCGCGGACCGCGTTCCTCGGCGAGTACCACCGCCTCGACGTCGGTTTCGCCTTCAGGAAGGGCTCCCCGCTCACCAAGGCCTTCCAGGCCGCCGTCAACCAGCTGATCAAGGACGGCACCTACGCCCGGATCCTCGACAAGTGGGGCACCTCCGCCTCCGCGATCGAGACGTCGCGGATCAACCCGCCAGAGCACAGGTGACCCATGAGCATCGACACCCTCACCTCACCGGCCACGGAACGGGCCGGCGACCCGGCCGGGCTGCGGGTCGTGCCCGCCCGCCACTACGCCCGCTGGGCCGCGGCCGCCACCGTGCTCGTGCTGGTCGCTCAGTTCGCCCACGGCCTGGCCACGAACCCCGTCTGGGAGTGGGACGTCTTCCGCGCCTACGTCTTCTCCGAGACGATCGTGCAGGCCGTGTGGGTGACCCTCCAACTCACCGCCTGCGCCACCGTGCTGGGCTTCCTCCTCGGCACCGTGCTGGCCTTCATGCGGCTCTCGCGCAGCCCGCTGCTGCAGACCGTCGCCTGGAGCTACATCTGGATCTTCCGGTCCATCCCGATGATCGTCCAGCTGGTGTTCTGGTTCAACCTCAGCGCTCTCTACAAGGAGTTGGGGGTCGGCATCCCCTTCGGCCCGGTGTTCTGGTCCGTCGACAGCAACACCCTCATCGGCACCATCGGCGCCGCCGTCATCGGGCTGTCGCTGCACCAGGCCGCCTACGCCGCCGAGACAGTCCGGGGCGGCGTCCTCGCCGTCGCCCACGGGCAGTCGGAGGCCGCCGCGGCGCTGGGCATCCCCCGGCTTCGGCAGATCCGCCGGATCGTGCTGCCGCAGGCCATGCGCGCGATCCTGCCCACGGCCGGCAACGAGATCATCGGCCTGCTCAAGGGCACCTCGGTGGTCTACGTCATGTCCATCGGCGAGCTCTTCTACCAGGTGCAGGTCATCTACGGCCGCAACGGCCGGGTGATCCCGCTGCTGCTGGTCGCCACCGCCTGGTACGTCGTCCTCACCTCCGTGCTGTCGGTCGCCCAGTACTACGTGGAGCGCCACTACGCCCGCGGCGCCGACCGCACCCCACCGCCCACCCCGATCCAGCGCGTCAGGCGCTTCGTGGCCGCACAGCGGCGCGCGGCGACGACCCGAGAACCGACGGAGAAGACATGAACGACGTCATGGTCGACGTCCACGGCGTCCACAAGAGCTTCGGCCCGCTGGAGGTGCTGCGCGGCGTCGACCTGAAGGTCCGCGCCGGCGAGGTCACCGTGATCCTCGGCCCGTCCGGCTCCGGCAAGTCCACGCTGCTGCGCACCATCAACCACCTGGAGAAGGTCGACAGCGGCTGGATCGGCATCGACGGCGAACTCATCGGCTACCGCCGCTCCGGGAACAAGCTGCACGAGCTGAAGGAGAAGGACGTCCTGAAGCAGCGCACCCACATCGGGTTCGTCTTCCAGAACTTCAACCTCTTCCCGCACCTGACCGTGCTGGAGAACCTCGTCGAGGCCCCCGTGTCCGCGCTGCGCCGCCCGCGCGGGGACGCGGAACGCGCGGCCCGCCGGCTCCTCGACCGGGTCGGCCTCGCCGACAAGGCGGACGCCTACCCGCGGCAGCTGTCCGGCGGACAGCAGCAGCGCGTGGCCATCGCCCGGGCCCTCGCCTTGGAGCCGAAGGTGCTGCTCTTCGACGAGCCCACCTCGGCGCTCGACCCGGAGCTGGTCGGTGAAGTCCTCGACGTCATCAAGGACCTGGCCGGCACCGGCACCACCATGATCGTGGTGACCCACGAGATCGGCTTCGCCCGGGAGGTCGCCGACACCGTGGTGTTCATGGACGGCGGTGTCGTCGTGGAGCAGGGGCCGCCCGCGGCCGTGCTGGACGACCCGCGGCACGAGCGCACCCGCGCCTTCCTCTCCAAGGTCCTCTGACCGCCCCTCGCCCCGAAGCCCCCGCAAGGAGAACCACCGTGCCCGCCACCCTCGCCCGCCGCCGCGTCACCGCGGCCCTGCTCGGACTCGCCTCCGCCCTCGTCCTCGCCTCCTGCGCCGACCCCGCCGACGGCGGCACGACCGAGGTCGCGGACGCGTCGGGCCGGACGACGAAGATCAACACCAGTCCCGACCAGCACCGCGTCACCACCGCCAAGGTCGACTCCATCGCCGCCGAGGTCCCGGAGGAGATCCGCAGGAGAGGCACCCTGGAGATCGTCGACTCCTCCGGCTCCGCCGCGCCGCTGACCTTCCACGCCACCGACAACAAGACCGTCATCGGCGTCGAGCCCGACATCGCCTCGCTGGTCGCCGACGTCCTCGGCCTCGAGCCGCACTTCCACACCGTCTCCTGGGAGAACATCTTCGTCGGCCTGGACAGCGCCAAGTACGACGTCGGATTCAGCAACATCACCGTCACCGAGGAACGCAAGGAGAAGTACGACTTCGCCCCCTACCGCGAGGACAACCTGGGCTTCGAGGCGAAGAAGGGCAGCGGTCTGAAGGTCACCGGGCCGCAGGACGTCGCGGGCAGGACGGTCGCCGTGGGCAGCGGCACCAACCAGGAGAAACTGCTGATCGAGTGGAGCAGGGAGAACGAGAAGGCCGGGCGGAAGCCGGTGGACATCAAGTACTACCAGAACGACAGCGACACCTACCTGGCCCTCCAGTCCGGCCGCATCGACCTCTACCTCGGCCCCAACCCGACCGCCGCCCACCACGCGGCCACCAGCGGGAAAACGGAGGTCGTCGGCACGTACTCCGGCGCCGGCGCCACCCTCCAGGGCCTCATCGCGGCCACCACGAAGAAGGACAACGGCCTGGTCGAGCCGCTCGCCGACGCCATCGACCACATCATCCGCGACGGCACGTACGCGAAGGTGCTCCGGCGCTGGGGCCTGTCCGACGAGGCCGTGACCGAGTCCAGGATCAACCCGCCCGGCCTGCCCAGGAGCGGCACGTAGCCGAGGCCGGTGGCGGAACGACGGAGACCGGGCCACCACGCTTCCCCCGCGAGTGCGCGACGGGGGAGCGCGGTGGCCCGGCTGGAGGGGGGTCAGCGGGTGAAGGTGACCCGGTGCTCCTTCAGGGAGCCGCAGTTGGAGCCGTACACCTGGACGTACGTGTTGGCGATGCTGCCGCCCCAGTCCACGCAGTGGCCCTTGCCGTAGGCGTAGGACGGACCGGCGTACGACGTGAAGAGGCCCTCGTCGTAGTGGCTCTCGTCGGTGTCCGGGACGTAGATCCAGGCGGACATGTTCACGGCCGTGCCCGGGTTGTTGCGGATGGTCGCGACGCAGTTCTGGCCGTTGGAGGCGTTGTAGGTCAGGTAAACGGTCCCCAGCGAACCGACGGTCGCGGAATTGACCGTCTTGTAGCCGCTGCCGCAGACCTTCTGCGGCGTGGTGTTGGGCGCGGCGGAGGCGGGCGACGCCAGGGCGGTCATGGTCCCCACCGACAGCGCCGCCACGGCGGACGCGGCCAGAACGGAACGGGCGAATCTCATATTTCCCCCTTGCAACTCTTCGAGGTGGTTGCTCCTGCATGATGTGACCCGTGGCGCGTCCAAAGGGTTGTGCGTCGATTCCCGGGAAAATCAGGCGAGTTGACGGGAGGCGCCGGGCTCGGGGCGGGGGAGCCGCCCGGGCTCGGGGTGCTGCGCGAGCGTGCCCAGCCCCGGCCGCCTCTACTCGCCGGGTCGCCCATGGCTCACGTGAGATCCAGAGGATCTGCGCAGGGGTGACACACAGACTGCACACCGCCCCTCCAAAGTCTCGTTAGCGTTACGGCTCGATCCCACGTGCGAACGTGACCAGGCCGCGGCCGGCGAGCCGCCGGAACAGCCAGATCGGGAAGACCACACATGGACTACTGCTCCTCGTGCCGTCGGCACCTCAACGGCGCCTTGGTCTGCCCGGGGTGCGGCGCCTACGCCCCGGACATCGACCCCTCCGCCGCCGACGGCGGTACCGGCCCGGCCCCCGCGACCGCCCCGGCCGCCGCCTGGGAGTACCCGGCCGCCACCGGTACGTGGCACGACGGCACCGTGTGGGACGAGACGATCGGTGCCGGCACGCCGGAGACCCTTGACACCGGCTCGTCCCACGACCAGGGCTCCCCGGGCACCGAGAACTCCGAGGGTTACGAGGAACGGCCCCAGGGGCGTGCGGCGCGGCGCCGCCAGATGGCCCGCTGGAAGAAGAACCAGCGCCGGGCCGTGGTGGCCACCGCCGTCGCGCTCGTCGGCGGCGGCCTGACCGTCGCCACGCTGAACCAGAACGCGGCCCCCGGCGTACGCGCGGCCACCGCGCCGGAGGACACCACCATGGGCGGCACCGGGGGAGAGGCCCCGACGTTCACGGAGCCGACGTCGAAGCACTACGACACCCCGCGCTCGCAGCCCACCACGCCACCGCACTCCAGCCGCGCCTCCCGCCACCAGCAGGCCCGGACGGCCGACCCCCGCACCACGCCGACGAACCCGCGGACGGACGCGGCCGCCGCACCGCGCGAGCTGCCGCTGACGACCCCGCAGCGGCGGACCACCGTCCCGAGCAACGTCGACACGGTCACCGGCACCACCGGCTCGTCCGCCTCGAAGGTCACCGAGCCGACGACACCGCCGGCCGCCGAGACCCAGCCGGACACGCAGCAGCCCGCGGCCCCGGCGACACCGCCGCCCGCGACGAGCACCACGCCGCCCGCCACCTCTCCCTCCGACCCGCAGTCCAAGGAACTCTGCCTGCTCGTCATCTGCCTCGGCTGAGCCGAAAACCCGTGGCCGCCCGCGGCCGCCCTCCGTACCGTCGGGCGCATGGCTGACGAGTGCTTCCGGCATCCGCGGCTCGCCGCGGTCTACGACCCGCTCGACCCCGACCGCGGCGATCTCGACCCGTACCTGCGCATGGCGGAGGAGTTCGGGGCGCGTCAAGTCCTCGACATCGGGTGCGGGACCGGCGTGTTCGCGCTGCTGCTCGCCGCGCGCGGCGTCCAGGTCGTCGGGGTCGATCCGGCCCGGGCCTCCCTGGACGTGGCACGCGGCAAGCCGGGCGCCGAGCGGGTGCGGTGGCTCCACGGCGACGCGACGGCGCTCCCGCCGCTCGCCGCCGACCTCGCGACGATGACGGGCAACGCCGCCCAGGAGATCGTCGGGCCCGAGGACTGGCGGCGCACCCTGCGCGGGGCACGTGCGGCGCTGCGGCCCGGCGGCCGCCTGGTGTTCGAGACGCGGATACCGGCCCGCCGCGCCTGGGAGGAGTGGAACCGCGAGGACACGTACACCGTGACGGACGTCCCCGGCGTCGGCGGCGTCGCGTCCTGGGTCGAGCTGCTCGACGTGAGCGGGCCGCTGGTGACGTTCCGGTGGACGTACGTGTTCGCCGCGGACGGCCAGGTGCTGACCTCCGAGTCGACGCTGCGCTTCCGCGAGCGCGAGGAGGTCGAGGCCGAACTCGTCGCCCAGGGCTACGCGGTGGACGACGTGCGGGACGCGCCCGACCGTCCCGGCCGGGAGTACGTGTTCGTCGCGCGGCGTGCGGTCGCGGCCTGAGGAAGTGGCCTCAGGAAGTGGCCTGAGGAAGCGGCGTGAGGAAACGCCGCCGAGACGGCCCGATCGGCTCCGTGGCAAGCGGAATCCGCCCGTACAATCCTCGCGACCAAATCGGGGGCGTCAGCAGCGGGGGAGTCCGCGTGGAAACCATCATCGTGCAGTTGCCCGGCCCGTCGCACTGGGACGCGGACGAGCCGGGCAGTCCCGAACTGATCCACCTGGGGCCGGGCGACGTCGCGGACTTCGGCCGCGGCGGGACAGGGGTGCGCATCGTCCTGGCCGACCCCGGGATCTCCCGCCGGGCCGGGCAACTGGAAGCGGCCGGGGACTACTGGCGGCTGTCCAACTTCAGCCGCAGCGTGTCGTACGTGGTGGAGAACCTGGAGGGCGCCGGCGAGTACCTCACCGTCGCCCCCGGGCGGCTCGGCGCGCCCGTGCCCTTCGAGTTCTCCCGCGTGGTGCTCCCCGCCCTGTCCGGCACCGCCGCCTTCAAGGTGTTCGCACCCCAGCACGCCTACCTCGGCGAGCAATCCGCGCCCGGCGGCGGTGAACAGACCGTCCATCCCTTCGCCCTCGACCCCACGTCGAAGTACTTCCTCGTCCTGGTGGCGCTGTGCGAACCGCGGCTGCGCGACCCCTCCGACTCGGCGCTGCCCGGGGTCGGCCAGATCGTGGAGCGGCTGCGCCCCCTGGAGTCCTGCCGCGACCTCACCCGCTCCGCGGTCAACTACCACATCGACTACCTGGCCTTCGCCAAACTGCGGCTGGACCTCGGCGAGGAGACGGCCACCGGGGCCGGCGCCAAACGCGCCCGGCTCGCCTCCGTCGCCCTGCGCTTCGGCCTGGTGCGCGAAGAGCACCTCGGCCTACTGCCGCGCCGCGGCGCCGGCCGCCTCACCCCGCAGGAGGCCGGCGCATGACCTCCGGACCCGACATCCACGAGGACGACCTGGAGACGCCCCGGCCCCGCCTCCCGGAGGGCTTCCGGATCGAGGACTGGGAAGTGGGCGCGGTCATCGGCTCCGGCGGCTGGGGAACCGTCCACGAGGCCCGCACGGTCGCTGACGGCACGCCCGTCGCCGTGAAGGTGCTGCCGACCGGCGCCCTGGGCCCCGGGCAGCGTGCCGCGCTCGGCGAACTCGTGGCCCGCGAGGTCCGGTTCAGCGCGGAGGCCGACCACCCGCACCTCGTCCGCACCCACGCCGTGTGCACCGTGGAGGCACCGGAACTGCCCGCCCTGGACGGGGCGATCGCGCTCGTCATGGACCGGGCCGAGTCCAGCCTGAGGGACGTACTCGACGCCGCCGGCCCGGGGCGGCCCATCGACGGCGCGGACCGCGTCCTGCGCGGAGTCGCCGCCGGCCTCGCCCACATGCACGCCGCCGGCTGGGTGCACGGCGACCTCAAACCCGCCAACGTCCTGCTCGGCCCGGACGGGCAGGTGTGGCTCGCGGACTTCGGACTGGCCGCCGAACTCGACGGCACCCACGCCCATCTGCCGCCGCTCGGCACCCTCGACCACCTGCCGCCCGAGTGGTGGTCGCAGCGCACCGGCACCCAGGGCGCCGTCGTCCGGCCCACCGCCGACATCTGGGCCTTCGGCGTCCTCGCCCACCAGGTCCTCACCGGCGGCCTCCACCCCTTCCCGGGCGCCACGGCCCGGGCCCGCTCGCTCGCCGCCCAGGCCTACGCCCGCGGCACCGCACCCCTGCGGCTCGACGCCGGCCTCGACGACGGCCTGCGCGGGCTGATCGCCGACTGCCTGGCACCCGACCACACCGCCCGCCTGCCGCACACGGCGGGCAGCGTCGCCGCCCGGGTCGAGGCCCTGACCGGCGGTCCCCGCCCCCGCCGGCGACGCCTGCTGCCGGCCGCCGCGGCCGGGCTCGCCGTCCTGACCGCCGCCGCACTCGCCGGGACGGCCCTGCTCGGCCCGGACAGCGACACCGGGGACGACGACCGCGGCCGGGGCGCCCCCACCGCCCCCGCCGCCGTCACCGGCACGCCCCGCCCGGCCCCCGGTGAGATCCCGGCGGACTCCGACGTGCCCGAGGCGCTGCGCCCCGTCATCACCCGCGCCGCGCACCGCTGCACCGACGAGGAGATCACCCCCGCCCTGCTCGCCGCGATGCTCAAGGCCGAGAGCGGCTTCGACGCGAAGGCCGCCCGCCCGGAGAGCGACGAGTACGGCATCGCCATGTGGACGCCGTCGGTGTTCAACGCCTGGGCGGTGGACGGGGACGGCGACGGCGACAAGGACCACATGTCGCCGCCGGACGCGATCTCCACCATGAGCGGCTACGTGTGCTGGCTCGACCAGCGTTTCAAGGAGGCCGGGCTGCCGAAGAAGGACCTGCCCGCGCTGGTCGCGGCGGGCTACCGCACCAGTGACCGCACGGTCATCGAGGAGGGCGGCGTCCCGGAACGGGTGCGGCCGCACGTCGACAAGGTGCTGCGCTACCTCGCCGCATACCAGCGCTGAGGCGCACGAACGCGAGCGGGGGGCGGAGCCTCGGCCCCGCCCCCCGCTCGTCCCCCGTTCCCGTCACGGCCGCGGCGAGCCGCACTCCGGGACGTTCGGCAGCCGGTTGTCCGGCGAGCTGATGTAGATGTTGGAGATGTAGCCGCCGTACTGGGGCAGATAGGCCCACCACTCGTTGGTGTAGGGCGGCACGCTGACCACCTGGCCGCGGATCTGGCAGCCCACCAGCACCTCGACCCCGGCCGGCAGTCGCGTCATCCGGTCGTCACCGGTGGTCGGGCCCTTGCGGACGTTCACCGACTCGCCCCACGTGCCGAACCACGTCCCGGCGGGCCGCGCCGCACCCGGCACGTTCAGCGACCGGGTCAGCCGCCCGAGGTCGGTGTAGGCCTTCCCGTACGACGTGCCCACCGGGTGCAGCGTCAGCACGGCCACGATCGCCCGGTCGTCCGCGCCCACCGTGCCGGTGGTGTGCAGCGCGGGGCGGGTGAGGTCCACGTCCGCGGCGGCACGGGCGGTGGCCCCGGCCGATGCCGCCGGGGCCGCGGCCGCCCCCTGCGGTCCGCAGGTTCCCTCCCCGAACTTCCCGGACCAGCCCTGCTTCACCGCCCAGGGGCGGTCGAACGCCCCCGCGATGCCGAAGTGCTGGTCGAAGTGGTCGGTGGAGGAGCAGCGGGTGGAGCGGCGCAGGTTGTCCATGACGAAGTCGCGGACGGGCGCGGGCGCCTGCTCCAGGACGTACCGGTAGATCGTCACCGTGTCCCGGGCGGAGAGGGCGGTGTAGCCCCAGAAGCCCGCGTACCCGGCGGGCGGCGGCGCGGTGTCGCGCAGGCCGAGCCGGGCGGACATCCGGTCGATGATCGCCGGGCCGCCGTACGTCGACCAGTAGTGGTTCGCGGCGTCGTCGTCACTGCTGCGCAGCATCGGCTCCAGCAGGGCCCGGTCGGCCGCGGGGACGGTGTAGTCGGGGCCGCGGTTCCACAGGAAGTCCAGCGTCAGCAGCAGTTTCACGACCGAGGCGGACCGGAACCGCGCGCTCGTGTTGACCTGTTCGGTGAACGTGCCGGTCCGGCGGTCGAAGACGGCGACGCCGGCGGTGACGCCGTCCGGGATCTGGGCGGCCCCCACCGCTCGGGTGGCCGTTTCCGGCCGGGGGACCGCCGCGGCACCGCTCGTGAGCGACGCGACCGTGACGAGGGTCGCGAGCGCGGCGGCGCCGCGCAGCAGCATGCGCATGGTTGGCCTTCCTGGTCGTCCGGCTGTCCGGCGGAGCCGCGGCCCCGTGCGGACACCGTAGGAGCGCGGGGGGCGCGTGCGGTCCTGACGAATGTCAGGGCACGTCCACCCTGATAAATGTCAGGTGTCGGCGGCCTGGTGACGGCCCGTACGGTCGCCACGAAACACCCGCCGACACACGGAAGAGGGCTCATGAGCCGCCGATCACTCAGGACACTGCTGGCCGCCGGGGGAGCCGCCGCGATGATGGCGCTCCTGCCGACCTCCGCCCAGGCCGCGCCGTACTCGGGCGGCAACTACGGGGCCTACGGGATGGAGGGGCAGTACCCCACCACCTCCTACTGCTCGGGCACGTTCCGGCAGATCGGTGCCACCAAGTACGCCGAGGGCATGGCCCTGAAGTACTTCTACTCCGACAAGTGCGGCTCGTTCGCCCGGATTGAGAACTCCCGGGCCAACTGCGCGGCCGTGCTGCAGCGTTCCAACAACAGTGTGGGGCGCGTCGACGGATGGGTCTCCGAGACCGTCGACCCCGGCATCAACTACGCCTACACGCAGATGGGCAACAACCTCAACGGCCGCGTCTCGCGCGCCGTGCTCTCGTGCGACGGCCACGACCTGACCCAGACCGGCTGGTACTGAGCCGCACACACCGAAGGGGGCGGCCGGTGCTCCGGTCCGCCCCCTTCGGCGTACGTCAGCAGTCCGGAACGCCGGCGATCTTCTCGCCGCCCCGGATGTACAGGTTGTTCACCCAGGCCACGTCGCTGCCCGAAAGCTCCATGACGGCGGTCCACCAGTTGTTGGTGCCGACGGCCGGGTCGTGCACGGTCTGGCCCTGCGTCTGGCAGATGGCGTCCGCCCACCACTTCGAACGGACCGCGAGACGCGGGGAGTCGGTGGTCGGCTGCTGGCGCAGGTTGACGTCGGTGGCCCAGATGTAGACGTCGGTGAGGGTCGGGTCGCCGCCGTTGGCGCCGGCCGGGGCCGCCTGGGCCGTGGTGCCGAGCCCGCCGACGGCGAGCGCGGTCACGGCGAGGCCCAGGGCGGTACGGCTGATCAGTCGCTTCATGTGTCTGTCCCCCGTGGGAAGAAGGTGTGGGTGGTGGGACCGGGGCAGGTCATGGTCCGGGTCAGCAGCGCGCCGAGGCGGGCAGGTCGCCGTACTCGTCGCCCTTGAGGTAGACGGCGCTGACGTAGCCCTCGAGGAGCTTCACCCAGACGTCGTTGGAGTAGCCGTTGTCGGTGATGCGCTCGCCGCGGGTCCAGCAGTAGGCGCCGAGCGGCTGGCCCGCCGCGACGGTGGTGATGATGCCGTAGCCGGTGCCCGGCCCCCGGCGGACGTTGACGTTCTCGTACGGTACGACCGCGTACGGCGCGGCCAGGACGCGGGCGCCGCCCTGCTCGCCGGCGGTGGCCGCGGTCGCGGTCCCGGCGGTGAGCGGGCCGAGCAGCGCGAGCGCCCCGGCACCGACGAGCGCGGCCTTGGCGAAGAGACGAGTGGACATGTCGTGTTCCCCCTGACGGTGTGGCCGACGCTCAGAACTGTAGGGAGGCCCGGGGCGACACGGTCCCTGACAATTGTCAGGATCCTCGGGGGCGACAGAGGCAGGGGGAGAGGCTGAGGCGGGGGCGCCGGGTGCCGGGACGGGGACTCCGCGCCAGGGACCTCGATACGGCCGAAAACCGCTCGACGGCCCCGACCGCCTCTGTCTACGATCCACGGCGCGGCATCGCGTGCCGGTCACCGGCCGGGTGAGGCATGGAGGCGCCGCGAAGATGCCCGTGGAGGCATTCAACCGTGTCAGTCGAGTTCAACCACACCATCGTCCTGTCCCGTGACCGGGAGAGGTCCGCCCACTTCCTCGCAGGGATCCTGGGGCTGGAGGTCGGGGCACCGGCCGGGGTGTTCCTGCCGGTGACGACCGCCAACGGCGTCACGCTGGACTTCCTCACCATCGACGCCGACATCCCCATGCAGCACTACGCGTTCCTCGTCTCCGAGGACGAGTTCGACGAGGCCCTCGCCCGCCTCATCGAGGCCCGGATACCCATCCAGGCCGATCCGCACGGCAACCACCCGCGCCGGATCAACCGCAACGACGGCGGCCGCGGGGTCTACTTCCTCGACCCGGCGGGCCACGGCATGGAGATCATCACCCGCCCGTACGGCGCCGATCCCTCCTCCCCGCTGAACGGGGTCACGGAGGACGTGCCCGGGGCGGTCTGACCCGGGCTCCCCCAGTCCGCGCGGCGGCTGAACGGCCGTTCAGCCGCCGTCCGCCTCCAGGGCCAGGGGCGCGGGCTCGGCGTCGGTGTCCGGGGCGTGGTCCCGGCGGGGGAGCAGGAGCGGGGTGGCGAGGAGCAGGACACCGGCGAGGGCGAGGGCCGTACGAGGGCCGGTCCGCGCCGCCAGCAGGCCCCACAGGGCGGTCAGGGCCGCGGTGGCCGCCTTGCCGGTGGCCGACCAGGCGGCCAGGGTGCGGGTGACCCGGTCGGCGGGGGTCCGGTCGAGGCGGAAGGCGGCGAACACCGGGTTGAACACGGCGCAGCACGTGATCAGGCCGAACTCGACCAGCATCACCAGGGCCAGCCCGGTCGCGCCGGGGCCGGCGAAGGCCAGACCGAGCGACCAGCACGCCCGCAGCACCCCGGCCCCGAGCAGCACCCGGTGCCGCCCGAACCGCGTGACCAGCCGGGGTGCCAGCCGTGAGCCGAGCAGGCCGCCGGTGCAGGGCACGGCGAAGGCGAGGGCGTACTGCCAGGGCGCGAAGCGCAGGTCGTCGACCATCAGGACGAGCAGCGGCGGCGAGGCCGCCATGATCAGGGCGTTGACCAGGACCGTGTTGAAGAACAGCGGCCGCAGGGCCGGATCGGCGAGGATGTGCCGCCAGCCGCCGAGCAGGTCGCCCGCCCGGAGCCGGACCGTGGCGGCTTCGGGCCGCACCGGGCGCTTCTCGCCGTCGCCCATCGCCCGGAGCCCGGCCGCCGAGAGCAGATAGCTCACCGCGTCGGCCACCACGGTCGTCACCGGACCGAACAGCCCGATCGCGGCCCCGCCCAGCGGCGGCCCGGCCATGCTGGCGGTCCACATCGTCGCCTCGAACCGCCCGTTCGCGACCAGCAGGTCCCGCCGCGGCACCAGCTCCTTCAGGAACGCCCCGGCCGCCGCGTTGAAGGTGATGTCGGCCGCCGCGACCACCACCGACACCAGCAGCAGCTGACCGAAGCCGAGCCGGCCCAGGGCGAACGCCACGGGGACGCTCAGCAGCACCGCGCACCGCAGCAGGTCCGCCGCGATCATCACCGGCCGTTTCCGGCGCGGCTCCACCCACGGACCGAGCGGCACCGACACCACGGCGCCGACGGCAGGACCCACCGCCGCCAGCAGCGCCACCTGCGTCGGCCCGGCGTCCAGCACCAGGACCGCGATCAGGGCGAACGCGTCGAACGCCAGCCACGTACCGGCCGTGCTGACCGCGTACGCGCCCCACAGCCACCCGAACCGCCGCCCCAGCGACCCTCTGCCCGCCATGCCCGGCGCACACTCCCAGCTCCCGCGGACAACCCCGTGTTGACCGGGAGCCATCCAAGCGAGGACCGGGCGGGCCGGGCAAACAACCACCCATCACCCGTGCCACAACCAACCGTTGTGCCACGAGGGCTGGCGCGGCTCAGGGCCTCAGCGCTGGTACAGCCCCACCAGCGTCCCGTCGGCGATCCGCCGCTTCTCGACCTCCTCGTGCACCTGGTCCGCCCGGGGCGCGTCGGGCAGCACGCACGGTTCGGACAGGGCGTAGAGCCGAAAGAAGTAGTGGTGGGCGTCGTCACCCGGCGGGGGATGGGGGCCGCCCCAGCCCTGCTGCCCGTAGCCGTTGACGAGTTCCGTGCCGCCCGGTGGGCAGTGCCCGGCCTCGACGCCGTCGCTGTGCGGGTCGATGCCCACCACCACCCAGTGCGCGAAGGTGCCCGACGGGGCGTCGGGGTCCTCGCAGAGCAGGACCAGTTCGGCCGCGTCGTCCGGTACGCCGCTCCAGGTCAGCGGCGGAGAGACGTTCGGTCCCTCGTACGCGTACCGGCGCGCGATGAAGGAGTGGTCGTTGAACGCGTCGCTGCGCAGTTCGATGCCGGTCATGTGCCCCGGAGTACCCCCGCCGCACCCGGACATGCGGTTCGGCACCGATCCTCGCGGGTACCCGGGAACCTCTCCGGAGCGAGCCGGAACGAGGCAGGAGACGGAGGAACACGAGGATGTCTCCCCTGGCAGAAGACCCCGCGGCCGATGCCCGCGAGGACCGCCGCGCCCCCGCTCGCACCGCCCGGCTGCGCAGCCGCCTCCCCGAGCCCGACGAGGAACCGGACCTGCTCGGCCAGTACCTCGCGCAGATCGCGGCGACGCCGCTGCTCACCGCGGAGGACGAGGTACGGCTGGCCCGGCGGATGCGGACCGGTGAGCGGGCGCTGGAGGAACTGGAGCGGGCCGACGCCGGTGAGAGCGACCTCGCACCCGAGCGGCGCGGGGCCCTGGAGGAGGCCGCCCGCGACGGGCAGGCGGCCAAGGACCACATGGTCCGGGCCAACCTCCGGCTCGTGGTCTCGATGGCCAAACGGCACGCCCACCGCGGTCTGCCCCTGCTGGACGTGATCCAGGAGGGCAACCTCGGCCTGATCCGGGCCGTGGAGAAGTTCGACCACACCAAGGGCTTCAAGTTCTCCACCTACGCGACCTGGTGGATCCGCCAGGCCATCGAACGGGGCCTGGCCGCGCACGCCCGCGTGGTACGGCTGCCGATGCACGTCGTCGAGCAGCTGCAGAAGGTCGCCAAGGTCGAGCGGCGGCTCC
Organism: Streptomyces sp. Go-475; assembly: GCF_003330845.1. GTDB lineage: Bacteria > Actinomycetota > Actinomycetes > Streptomycetales > Streptomycetaceae > Streptomyces. The sequence continues at coordinate 7,918,740 of NZ_CP026121.1, forward strand.
GGCACGACCTGGACCGCGAGCCGAGCGTCGAGGAGGTGGCCCGGGAGAGCGGCCTCGCCGTGGACCGGATCGGCTGGCTGCGCCGCGTCGGCCGGCAGGCCGTCAGCCTGGACACGCCCGTGGACGAGACCGGCGAGACGGTCGTCGGCGACCTCATCCCCGACACCGAGGTGCTCCAGGCGCCCGAAGTCGCCGAGTACCAGGCGCTCGCCGAGGAACTCCGCGAGGCGGTGGGCACGCTCGCGCCCCGCGAGGCCATGATCCTCACCCTGCGCTACGGCCTCCACGACGGCCACACCCGTACCCGGGAGGAGGTCGCGAAGCGCGTCGGCCTGACCCGGGAGCGGGTGCGCCAGCTGGAGCAGGAGTCCCTGGCCCGGCTGCGCGAGCCCGGGAACCGGGAGCGCCTGCTGGCCTGGGCGGGCTGACCCGCCGACCGGCACTGCTCACACCAGCGTCAGCGAGCCGTCGGTCGCCAGCGCCACGCCCACCCCACGGCTGATCCGGTTCAGCGTCGCCCGCAGCCACGCCCGGTCCTCCGGGGGCGCGGGCTCCAGCCGCAGCCGTCGCGCCCGCAGCGGCACCATGCGCAGGCCCGCCAGCCGCCCGCCGTCCGCCTCGACCGAGACCAGGAACGCGAGCCGCAGGTCGTCGCGGTACTCCTCGTACCCGCGAATCCCCTCGTAGTCGTCGACGAAGTCGCCGCAGCCGTACAGGATCAGCCGCTCCCGGTACACCTCCAGCGGGCGGGGATGGTGCGAGGAGTGCCCGTGGACCACGTCCACCCCGCCGTCCACCAGGGCGCGCGCGAACCGCACCTGCTCCCGGGGCACGTGGTACCCCCAGTTCGAACCCCAGTGCACGGACACGACGGTGAGGTCACCGGCCCGCCGCACCTGCCCGACCCGCCGTACGACGGCGCCGGCCGCGGCGGCCGAGAGGTCGGGCAGGTACGCGACGCCCGGCCGGTCCGCCGTCGCCGCCCAGCCGGACGGGATCCCGCTGGAGCGCGCCCCGAGGGCGAACACCAGCAGCCGCCGCCCGCCGGGCAGAGGCACCACCGCCGGTGCGTACGCCCGGTCGGCGTCCAGGCCCGCGCCCGCCGTCCGCAACCCCGCGCGGGCCAGCGCGTCCAGGGTCTCCAGCAGGCCCGGGCGGCCGAAGTCCAGGACGTGGTTGTTGGCGAGGACCGTCACGTCGGGCCGGGCCACGGCCAGGGCGGGCAGGCCCGCCGGGTGCATCCGGTAGTGGATCTCCTTGTCCGGGTCGAACGTGTCGCCGCGCGTCACCGACGTCTCCAGGTTCACGATCCGGGCGTCCGGGGCGGCCTCGGCCAGCACCCGCAGCGCCTCGCCCCACGGCCAGGACGGAGGGACGGGCGCGGGCACCGGGCCGTGCGCCGCCTCCGCCAGCCGGACGTAGGTCCGCGCGTCCACGACGTACGCCTCGCGCAGCGCCGGATCACCGGGGTGCGCCAGGATCTGGTCGACGCCGCGCCCGAGCATCACGTCACCGCACAGGAACAGCGTCACGACTCCGCCGCTCACGTCTCCACCGTAGGCACACCGGGGCCGGCCGGGTCACGCGTCGACCGTCACCGCACACGACCAGCCGTACGGGTCCGGCCCGATGCGCAGCTCGTTCCACGCCACCGCCGTCGGGATCTCCCCGGTGATCCGCACGTGATCGAGGCCGGTGACCGCCAGCCGGACGTCCAGGCCGCCGTCGGCCTCGTCCGCCTCCACGTCCACCGGCACCTCGCCGTACGCCTCCAGCCGGAAGATGACCTCGTCCAGCAGCGTGGCGAGCAGGTCGTCGTCGCTGGCCTCGGCCAGCCGCACCCGGTCCACGGCGGTGGGCCGCACCCCGGACAGGTCCGCGAAGCACTCCACCATCGCCAGTACGGCCTCCGCCAGACAGTGCTCCCGGCACGCCGCCCACGCCTCGATCCGGATGTCGCCCGGGTGCGGCACCGCCCGGTGCCCGCAGCCGCCCGGTCGCCTCACCTGTCCGCCGTCGTCCGTGTCACCGCCCATGAACATCGGCTGCCCGGGGCAGGCGGACCCATGCGGCGCACGGCACCGGCACCCGGGTCAGACGGGCTCGTCCGCCAGGTAGGGCGGCGCCGGGTCGTACTGGATGTAACGGCGCACCGCCCGCGCGTGCTCCCGGCCGTGCAGCCGGCCCACCAGCCACAGCGCGCTGTCGATGCCGGCCGAGACACCCTGGCTGGTGACCAGGTTGCCGTCCACGACATAGCGGGCGTCCCGGACCACCGTCACGTCGCCCCGCGCCTCAAGGGTGTCCTCCTGGCTCCAGTGGGTGGCCACCCGGCGTCCGCGGGCGGGCCCGGCGGCGTGCAGCAGGAACGTGCCGGTGCACACCCCGTGCACCCACGCCGCCTGTTCCGCGGTCTTCCCGATCCAGTCGGTCACCACCCGGTTGTGCAGCTGCGTCTCACGGGCCCCCCGCCCACCCGGCACGTGCAGCACGTCCAGCGGCGGATGGTCGTCCAGCGTGTGGTCGGGCAGCACGCGCAGGCCCTTGTTGCAGCGCACGGGCCCGGCGTGCTCGGCGACCAGCACGGCCCGGTCGGCGCCGTCACGGAGCATGGCCGAGACGGTGAACACCTCCCAGGGCCCCACGAAGTCGAGCTCCTCGGCATCCTCGAAGACCAGCAGGCCGTAGGTCGTCATACGGGTTCACCTTCCTTGGAGACGTGATGATCGGGGAGTGCGCCGGCGGGCGCCGCCGTGGAGCGGAACCTCGCGCGGTACTCCGACGGGGCGACACCGAGCCGACGGTGGAACGTGCGGCGCAGGGTCTCTGCGGTGGCGAAGCCACAGCGGCGGGCGACGGCCTCGACCGGCTCGTCCCCCTCGGTCAGGGCGCGCCGGGCCGCCTCGACGCGCACCCGCTCCACGTACGCGGCCGGCGGCACGCCCAGCTCGGCGGTGAAGCGGCGCTGGAGGTGGCGCGGGCTCAGCCCCGCGTGCGCGGCGAGCGAGGCGATGTCGTGCCGGGCGCCCGGATCGGCGTGGATCGCGGTGACGGCGGCCCGCACGGGGTCCGTCGCCGGCTGCCGCGACCACAGCGCCACGCTGAACTGCGACTGGCCGCCCGGACGGCGCAGGAAGAGCACCAGCTGACGGGCGACCGCGTGCGCGACCTCCCGGCCCCGGTCGTCCTCCACCAGGGCGAGCGCCAGATCCATGCCCGCCGTCACACCGGCCGAGGTCCACACCCGCCCGTCCCGGACGAAGATCGGGTCGCAGTCCACCCGCACCCCGGGATGCTCCCGGGCGAGCTGCTCCTCCCGCGCCCAGTGCGTGGTGACCCGCCGTCCGTCCAGCAGGCCCGCGGCCGCCAGCAGGAACACCCCGCTGCACACCGAGGCCACGCGCCGGGCACCGGCCGCCGCGGCGGCGATCCAGGCGACCAGCGCCGCGTCCTCCCGGGCCCGGTCCACGCCCTCGCCGCCGACCACCACGAGGGTGTCCGTGCCGGCCGGGTCGAGGTCCGCCACCCCGTGCGCGGCGTGCACGAGCAGCCCGCTGACCGACCGGACCGGTCCCGGCCGGGCCGCCACGACCTCGCAGGCGTACCCGCCCGCGCCGTGGAACACCTCGTGCGGACCGGTGAGGTCGAGCGGCTGGAAGCCGTCGAAGACGACGAAGACGATACGGCGCTCTGTCACCCCTCCACGCTCCACCGGCCCGGATCATGGCGTCAACGACACACATCCCACAGATCGCGCCATGGGACGTCCGCCGCAGCGGGGGTACCACGGGACCCGGGGGGGAGAGGAGGCTCGCGATGAACTCCCGGACCGTCACCGTGCCGGCCGGCGGCGCCGCCCTCACCGGCGACCTGACCGTGCCCCCCGACGCGCGCGCGGTCGTGCTGTTCGCGCACGGCAGCGGCAGCTCCCGGCACAGTCCCCGCAACCGCGAGGTCGCCGCCGGCCTGCGCACCGCCGGCCTCGGCACCCTGCTCGTCGACCTGCTCACCGATGCGGAGGAACAGCAGGACGCCCTGACCGCCGAACTCCGCTTCGACATCCCCCTGCTGGGCCGTCGGCTGGTGGCCGCGATCGACTGGCTGGCGCGGTGGCCCGGCACCCACGGCCTGCCCGTCGTCCTGTTCGGCGCCAGCACCGGCGCGGGCGCGGCCCTGGTCGCCGCCGCCCGGCGCCCCGACCGGGTCCGGGCGGTCGTCTCACGCGGCGGCCGGCCCGACCTCGCGGGCGACGCCCTGGACGCCGTACGGGCTCCGGTGCTGCTGATCGTGGGCGGACGGGACGAGCACGTGCTGCGGCTCAACGAGGAGGCGGCCGGGCGGTTGCGCGCCCCGCACACCCTCCACGTGGTACCCGGCGCCACCCATCTGTTCGAGGAGCCGGGCGCGCTCGACCAGGTCACCGAGACGGCCCGGCGGTGGTGCGACGAGCAACTGCGGACCGCGGCGGGCTGACCGGCTCGGGTCGGCGCCGAGGGACCCGGCGGGCCGCCGCGCGCACCGGTCCCGCCCCGGTCGCCGTGCTCAGCCGCTCACCGGCAGGTCGATCCGCAACCGGGCGCCCTGCCGCAGCAGTTCCCGCTGCACGCGCCGGTACGGCACGCCCCGCGGCCCGTGCCCGTGGCGCACGGTCAGCGCGGCGCACACCCCCGCCGCCTGGCCCGTCGCCATCGCGATCGGCATCACCCGGTACGAGGAGTGCGCCACGTGCGTGCCCGAGATGCAGCGGCCCGCCACCAGCAGCCGCTCGGTCCCCCGCGGCACGAGGCAGCGCAGCGGGATGTCGTAGAAGCTGCCCGCGGGCACCCGCTTCAGGACCGTGCCGGAGCCGCGCGGGTTGTGGATGTCGACGGGGTAGGCGCCGTGCGCCACGACGTCCGGGAAGGCGCGGGCGGCCAGGATGTCGTGACCGGTCAGCTGGTAGTCGCCGACGACGCGCCGGGTCTCCCGGACACCGATGTGGGTGCCGCTCTGCACCACGTACGACTCCTCGAAGCCGGGCACGCGGGTGCGCAGGAACCGGTCGATCTCCGCGAGCTGGCGCCGGGCGGTGTACTCGGCCCGGGTCAGGTCCCACACGCTGGTGCCGAGCACCCTGGTCACGCGGGTGCTGTTGACGCTCAGCTCGCGCGGATGCGGGGTCGCGAAGAACAGGATGTCCTCGCGCGGCAGCCGCAGATCGCCGTCCGCCCGGGCCTCCTCCACGAGGTCCCACAGGCCGTGCACCCCGCGCCACTGGTCGGGATGCTCCCGCACGTACGCGGCGAAGTCCGGCCGCGCGAAGTCCGCGACGCGGAACATCAGCGTCATCGGCTGCACCAGCCCGTCCTCCGGCCGTCCGATCTCGTACGGCGCCCCGCAGGCCGCCGCGACGTCACCGTCGCCCGTGCCGTCCACGACCACGTCGGCGTCGATCACCACCGGCCCCGACTTGGTCTCGAACACCACCCGCCAGCCGTCCTCCAGGCGCAGCGCGGTCGAGGCGAAGGCGTGGAAGAGCATCCGCACGCCCGCCTCGTCCATCATGTCGAGCAGCACCAGCTTGAACAGCTCGGGATCGAAGGGGACCGTGTACCCGGTCCTCGGCGACGGTTTCAGGCAGCCGCCGCGCCCCATGAGCTGGTCCAGCAGCCGCCACAGCACGCCCTGGACGACCGGTTCGCCCTCGCCGTGGTCGGTGGGCAGCAGCCGGGAGTCCTCGCCGTCCTCGGTGAACGCGGCCTGCTTGTGCTCGTTGTGGAACGACATCAGCGGCATGACCAGCGCCGCGGTCGCGTTGCCGCCGAGGAAGCCGTAGCGCTCCACCAGGACGACCTCGGCCCCGGCGTCGGCCGCCGCGACGGCCGCCGCGAACCCGGCCGGGCCGCCGCCCACCACCAGGACCTCCGTCCGGCCGCCGTGCCGGGCGGGCCGGGCAGGCAGGGTGACCGTGCGGGGCTTGCTCGGTTCTTGCAGGATCGGCATCGGTGTCCTCCCGCGGACGGGGCCCCGGCCCCGGCGTCACACGCCCAAGGGGCGCGGTTCGGCAGTGGGCGGACGCGGCGGTTCCGCCTCCGCGCCCGGGTCCGCGGCCACGGCCGGATCCGCGCCCGTGGCCGCCCCGGTGGCCGCCTCGGCGGGCACCTCCGGCTCCAGGGACACACCGGCCCGGCCGTCGATCCCGTCGAGCAGCACGCCGCAGCGGGCACAGGTCTCGCGGGCCCGCGTGGACAGCTCCTGGACGCGGGAGCGCAGGTCCTCCCGGCGCTCGGGATACTCGTCCCACAGCCGGTCCACCTCCGCCAGCAGCAGCCCGGCCTGCTCCCGCGCCACGCCCACCAGGGCCGGAGCCCCCATCCGGCGGGCGAAGTCGAAGACTTTCCCCGAGTACGGCAGCGGCAGCACCGGCAGCCCGGAGAGCGCCGCGAAGATCACGAAGTGCAGCCGCATCCCGACCGCCAGGTCCAGATGGCGCATGAAGCCCAGGACCTGCCCCGGACTGTACGAGCCGTGCAGGATCCGCCCCTTGTCGGGAGCGGTCATGTGGGACAGCACCGCGTGCGCGTGCCGTACGTCGTGCCGCTCCATCGGCAGGAACACCACGTGCGCGTCCAGCCGGCGGACCAGGAAGTCGGCGACGTCGGCGAGCAGGGCGTGGTAGTCGCCCTCGTCCAGCTTCTCGGCCGCCCGGCCCGGTTCCCGCACCGACATCCCCACCAGACGGGAGTCGGTGGGCACGCCCTCGTGGCGCATCATCTCGTCGGTGAACGGTTCGGGCTCCAGCAGCAGCGCCGGATCGGCGGTGACGATCACGTCCCGCTCGACCCCGACCTCCTCCAGCACCAGCTTGGACTCCTCGTCCCGCACGACGACGTCGTCCATCTCGGCCAGGACCGTGCGCACGGCCTCCCGGTCGTCGGGCTCGCGCAGCGGCCCCGCGCCGACGGCGTAGGAGAACGTGCGGACGCCGCGTTCCTGAGCGGCCCGGACCAGCCGCAGATAGCGGCGTGCCTCGCCGTCGTAGAGGATCCCGCCGCCGCCCAGGATCAGCAGGTCCAGCGAGGCCAGCGTGTCCAGGACCTGGTTGCGGCTGACGCCTTCCCAGTCCACCACCTCGTCGGCGTCCGGGTGATGGGCGCGCGTGTGCTCGGCGTTCCGGCTGAAGACGACCAGGCCGGCGTCGGGCCGCTGGGCGCGCAGACAGCGCAGGACACAGGTCAGGATCGACTCGTCGCCGATGTTGAAGCCGCCGTACGAACCCAGCACGCCGATGCGCGGGCCCGGCCGGGCGGGCTGCGGACCAGGAGGGGCAGTGGTCATCCGGGTGCTCCCGTCGCGTCGGGGTCTGCTCAGTGGCCCGGGGCGCCACCGGCACGGACAGCCGTGCCGTGCGTACGGTGCGTGCCGTGCGCACGGTCCCGGGTTGCCGGTGCCGCCCGGCCGGAAACACCCCGCGTTCCGAGTGTGACGGAGGTCCGGAAGGTGCGCATTGTCCGGTGAGCCGGGGGTACGCGGGAGCCGGACCGAGGCGCCGGCTGGGGGCGGGAAGCAGAGGTGACCGTCATGCGGTTCCATGATCGACGGCAGGCCGGCCTGGAACTGGCCGGAAAACTCCGTGACCGGCAGCGGGAGGGGGCGCTGCCCGACCCCCTCGTCCTCGCCCTGCCCCGCGGCGGGGTGGCCGTGGCGCGCGAGGTCGCCGGGGCGCTGGACGCCCCGCTCGACGTCCTCGTCGTACGGAAGATCGGGGCGCCCTTCCAGGAGGAGCTCGGGGTCGGTGCGATGGCCGGGGACGAGGTGCCGCTCCTCGACGAGGACGCCCTGCGCCACCTGGGCCTGAGCGAGACCGCCCTGGCCCCCGTCATCGAGCGGGAACGCGCGGAACTGCGCCGCCGCGAGCGGCTGTACCGGCAGGGCCGTCCCGCGCCCGACCTGCGCGGGCGGACCGTGATCGTGGTCGACGACGGCCTGGCGACCGGCTCCACCGCCCGGGCCGCGCTGCGCTTCGTGCGCCGTCAGGCGCCCGAACGGGTGGTGCTCGCGGCGCCGGTGTGCTCGCCCGAGGCCGCCGAGCTGATGCGCGCCGAGGCCGACGAGGTGATCTGCCTGCACCAGCCGGCCGCCTTCATGGCCGTCGGCCTGTGGTACGAGAACTTCGACCAGCTGACGGACCAGGACGTCCTGGACGCGCTGCACGCGCAGCTGTGACCGTTTGTTCACCTGGCAGGAGTGGCGAAAATCAGCCACACGGACGACGATGTGCCATCCCCACACCTGCATCAGGAGTAACAAGTGAACGTCTCGCTGTCCGTGTGGCTGCTGACCGTGGCCGCCCTGTGCGTGCTCGTCGCCGTCGACTTCTTCGTCGGCCGCAAGCCGCACGACGTGTCCATCAAGGAAGCCGGGGCCTGGACGGTGGTGTGGATCGTCCTGGCCGTGCTCTTCGGACTGGGGCTCTGGTACTACGGTGGGAGCGGGCCCACGGGCGAGTTCTTCGCCGGGTACATCACCGAGAAGTCGCTCAGCGTCGACAACCTCTTCGTCTTCGTCCTGATCATGGCGAAGTTCGCGGTGCCCTCGCAGTACCAGCAGCGAGTGCTGATGGTGGGGGTCATCATGGCCCTGGTGCTGCGGGCCGTGTTCATCGCGGCCGGCGCGGCGATCATCTCCGCCTTCTCCTGGGTGTTCTACCTCTTCGGCGCCTTCCTGATCTGGACCGCATGGAAGCTGGTCCAGGACGCCCGCAAGGAGGAGCACGAGGAGGAGTACCAGGAGAACAAGCTGCTGAAGATGGCGGAGGAGCGCTTCGGGGTGGCCGACCGCTACCACGGCACGAAGCTGTTCATCACCGAGAACGGCAAGCGGATCATGACCCCGATGCTGGTCGTGATGCTCGCGATCGGCTCCACCGACGTGCTGTTCGCCCTCGACTCCATCCCCGCGATCTACGGCCTGACTCAGGACCCGTACATCGTCTTCACCGCGAACGCGTTCGCCCTGATGGGCCTGCGGCAGTTGTACTTCCTCATCGGCGGCCTGCTGAAGAAGCTGGTCCACCTCTCCTACGGCCTGTCGATCATCCTCGGCTTCATCGGCGTGAAGCTGGTGCTGCACGCCCTGCACGAGTCGGGCGTGCACGTCCCGGAGATCAGCATCCCCTTCTCGCTCGGCTTCATCGTGCTGGTGCTGACCGTCACCACGATCACCAGTCTGCGGGCCTCGAAGAAGCAGCGGCAGGCCGAGGAGGCGGCGCGCCGCGAGGCCGGGTCCCACTAGCCAAGCGCGAAGCAGCGCGGGTGGTGAACGGGGCCTCGATGCGGTTCAGCCGGGAACTGGTGGACCCCGTGCGGCCGGGGCAACGGTCAGCCTGCTGTCGGGCTCTGCGGGGCCTGCGCTCGCGTGAAGCCGCGGCTCCGCTCCACTTTCGCCACATGCAGCGTGTAGCTCTCGTACCACTCGGCTCGCCCGCGCTTCTGCGCCGCGCGGTGCTCGGCGTTGGTCCGCCACTCCGTGAGGGCGTCGGCGTCGCGGAAGTACCCGACGGTGATGCCCAGCCCGCCAGGAGTCTGCGCGTGATCCATCCCCAGGAACCCGGGGACATCCTTCACCAGGTCTTCCATGCGGGCGTTGGTCTCGCTGTAGCCGCTCTGGTCCTGGGTTCGCACTGTGGTGAAGACAGCCACGTAGTAGGGAGGTTCGAAGGCCTCCACGGGCGCGACAGGCGCTTCCGAGTGATCGCTCATGGCGCCACCGTAGGGCGGCTTGCGCCCAGTGATCCAGCGTTTTCCCGCCTGAGCTCTCTGCCGGCTCCGGGGAACGGCCACGAGCCTGCCGGCGCACAGAACGGCGGGGTCCGTCCGGGCCGCCGGCGGGACGTCGGTCTGCCGCGCGGGTCAGACGACGCCGTCCGCGCGCAGCGCCGCCACCTCCTCGGCGGTGCGGCCCAGTTCGGTGAGGATCGCCTCGGTGTGCTCGCCCACCGCCGGTACGGGGTCCATGCGCGCGGGCAGGCCCGCGAGGTCGGCCGGCGGGAGCAGGGCCTCCACCGTGGCGCCCGGCACCCCGACCTCGGGCCAGCGGCCCCGGGCGGCCAGCACCGGGTGGTCCAGGAACGCGGCGACGTCGTTGACCCCGGCGCAGGCGATGCCGATGCGCTCCAGGTCCTTGAGGATCTCGTCGGAGCCGGAGCGGGCGAAGCGGCCGGCGACGACGGTGTCGAGCTCCTCGCGGTGGGCGACCCGGTCGGAGGCGGTGGCGAAGCGCGGGTCGTCGACCAGCTCCGGCCGGCCGAGGAACTCCGCGCACAGGACCGCCCACTCCCGCTCGTTCTGGATGGAGAACAGCACATCCTTGCCGTCGGCGGCGGTGTACGTCCCGTACGGCGCGATCGTGGCGTGCTGGGTGCCGAGGCGCGGGGGCTGGGCGCCGCCGTGCCGCGTGTAGTAGGCGGGCTGGCCCATCCACTCCGCGAGCGCCTCGAACAGGGACACCTCCACGGGGTGGGCCTCGCCGGTGACCGCGCGGGTGTACAGGGCCGTGAGGATGCCGCTGTAGGCGTACATCCCGGCGGCGATGTCGGCGACGGAGATCCCGGTCCGGGCGGTGCCCTCCGGGGTGCCGGTCAGCGACACCAGCCCGGTCTGGCACTGCACCAGCAGGTCGTACGCCTTGCGGTCCGCCCAGGGGCCGGTCGTGCCCCAGCCGGATATCGCGCACGCGATCAGGTCGGGGCGGCGGCCGGTGACCCCGGCGGTGTCCAGGCCGAGCCGGGCGGCGGCGCCCGGGGCGAGGTTCTGCACGAAGACGTCGGCGCCGTCGAGGAGGTCGTGCAGATCTCGCGGCCGCGCGGGTCCTTCAGGTCCAGCGTGAGGGACTCCTTGGACCGGTTGAGCCACACGAAATAGCTGGAGTGGCCGTGCACGGTCGTGTCGTACCGGCGGGCGAAGTCACCGCCGCCGGGCCGCTCCACCTTGATGACACGCGCACCGAGGTCGGCGAGCTGCCGGGTGGCGTAGGGCGCGGCCACGGCCTGCTCCAGGCTGACCACCGTGATCCCGGCCAAGGGGTACCGCTGCACGCTCATGCGTGATGCTCCTGAACGTCGTACGGGAGGGCGCCCGGACAGTGTCCCCCAGGGGGAGGGCGACGGCATGGGCGCCCCGGCCGCTCGCGGCTGCGCCTCGGTGCCTACGGCCGTGCGTGTCGGTGTCTCCGGTCGGGTCAGGTGGCGCTTGGTCAGGGCCAGTTGCAGTCGGAGCCGGCCCCGCGGGGTGCGCAGCGGCCGCCCGAGCAGGTGCTCGGCGTGGGCCAGCCGGTCCTGGAGCGTGGAGTGGTGGACGTTGATGCCGGTGGCGGCGGCCCGCGGACTGGCCGTCGACGCGATCGCGTGCAGCGTCGACAACAGTCAGGGCGTGTCGGCCGCGGCCGCCTCCAGGGCACGGACGTCCGGCGGCGCTTCGCCGCCCGGTGCGACGAGGTCGGCGCGGAGGGCGATGCCGCCCAGCTCCTCGGCGTACACGACCGGCGGTCCGGGGCATGTGGCTCCGGTGACGGTCAGCGCGGTGTGCGAGGAGCGCGGCGACCGACGCGCGCCCCCCGGGCCGCCCCACCGTCCACACCGCCGCACCGGCCACACGCGCGTGCCCGTCCACGAGCCACCGGCGCCCCCCAAAAAAACGCGCAGGTCAGATACGCGGTGATGAGCCGGCCCCGGCCCCACCCCTCCGCCCCCGCACCCAAGCCGTCAGCGGCTCACCGCGCCGCACCCGGACGCCGGCCTGCTGCGTGAGACGACGCGTGTCCCGGCCCCGTCGACGACCCGGACCTGCAGCGAGCCGCATCCGCAGCGCGTCCACTCCGTGCGGCCCGTCGCGGTGGTGTGCCGGGACAGCACCTGGAACGGCTCGCCCCCGTCCGGCCATCCGCAGTGCGGGCAGGCCGTGGTGTCGGTGCTGTTCATGAAGGGACTCCTCGTACGTCGTGGCTGGTTGACCGTCGCGACACAGCCAGGGTGCGTCGAGGTCTCCGTACGCGTCCAGGTTGACTTTGTGGACGGCATTGTGAAGCGTAGCCTTCATGATTGACCTGCGCCGACTGCACGTGCTCAGGGCGGTCGCCCACTACGGCACGGTCACCGCTGCCGCCCGGGCCCTGCACTTCACCCCGTCCGCGGCCTCCCAGCAGATCCGGCAGCTCGCCCGGGACCTGGACGTCGACCTGCTGGAGCCGCAGGGGCGCGGGGTCCGCCTCACCCCGGCCGCCGAGAGTCTGCTCGCGCACGCCGACGCCATCCTGGCCCGCTGGGACCAGGCCGAACTCGATCTGCGGGCCGACCACGGGGCGCCCTCCGGGGTGCTGCGGGTGACCGGCTTCCCGGTGGCCGTCTCGGTGCTGCTGGCGCCGATGGCGGCCCGGCTGGGGGAGCGGCATCCGCGGCTGTCCGTGCGGATCACGGAGGCAGGTGTCCCGGAGAGTTTTGACCTCCTCTTCGAGGGCGTCAGCGACCTGGCGATCGTCGAGTCCACCCCGCACAACCCGCCGCTGAGCGACGTCCGGTTCGATCAACGGCCGCTGCTGGACGACCCGTTCGACCTGGTCGTGCACGAGGAGCACGGGCTCGCCGGGCGGACCCGGGTCGACCTCGCGGAGGCCGCGTGCGAGCCGTGGATCGCGCCGGTGGAGGAGAGCCCCTGCCGCCCGCACGTGCTGTCCGCCTGCGGCGCGGCCGGATTCACCCCGGACGTCGTCCACCACGCCCTGGACTGGAACGTCGCCGCCCACCTGGTCGCCCACCGGCTCGGCGTCGCCCTGGTCCCGCGCCTGGCCCACCTGACGCCGCACCTGCCGATCGTCCGCGTCCGCTGCACCGGCAACCCCCACCGCAAGCTCCTGACCTGCACGCGCGGCGGCGGCCACGCCCGCCCGGCCGTCGCGGCGGCCCTCGACGAACTGCGGGATCTGGCGCCCACGGCGGTCGCCTGAACAGCGGCCCACCACTCACGGCCACTCACGGCCACGCCACTCACGGCCACTCACGACGGGGACACGCGAGGACCGGGGACACACGAAGACCGGGGACACACGAAGACCGGGGGCATCCCTGGCGCGGACCGGCGCTCACCCCCCGGGAGACTTCCCGGACGAGCCCCCGGGCGCCCCCACGCGCAGGGCGTCCATGATCAGGTCCAGCAGCCGGGTCGCGCGCGACTGCCAGTCGCCGCGGGGGTCGATCGTCCAGAGGCCGCCGATGGCGAGAAAGAGGTCCTCCGCGGTGATCCCCGGGCGGATGGTGCCGGCCCGCTCGGCGGCGCGGAGGAGCAGTTCGGCCGCCTCGGTCACCGGGGCGTGTGCCGGTTTCTCCGGCTGCCCGGGGGCGCTGGTGGCCTGGCGGATGGCGTCGGCCAGGCCGGCCTTGGTCATGGCGAACCGGGCCAGGCGGTCCATCCACTCGCGCAGCGCCCGGTCGGGTTCCCGGCTCTCCAGCAGGGGTGCCGCTGATTCGGCGACCTGCCGCATCTCGTGGCGGTAGATCTCCATCACGAGTGCCTCGCGGCTGGGGAAGTGGCGGTAGAAGGTCCCCTGCCCGACGCCGGCCTTCCTGGCGATCGCGCTCAGGGGGGCGTCCGCGGCACGTGTCAGCTCGACCACGGCCACCTCCAGGATGCGCTCGCGGTTGCGCTGCGCGTCCGAGCGCAGGGCGGCGCCCTTCCTCTGCGGCACTCGCCCTCCTCGCGTGGTGGCCGAAACCCGGTGCTTGTTAAGCGGACATGTGTCCACTACGTTTTCCGGGTAAGCGGACAGCTGTCCGATTGTTGCATCGTATCGGCGTGCCGTCCGCGCGGACAGCCCCTGCCGGCCGCCTCCGGAATCGGCACCCCGGAAACGGCACGCCGGAAGCGGCCGCACCCGTGCGGACCGTGCCCGGCCCGCCCCGCATCCTGCCCGGTTGCGGACCGGCCCCGCCACCGGCACGCCCCGCCTGCCGACCTTGTGATGTGAGAGAGAAGGCTTCCATGCCCCCATCGACGTCCAGCGACCTCACCCTGTCCGTCAACGGCGAGAAGTACACGCTGACCGTCGACCACCGCACGACCCTGCTCGACGCCCTGCGCGAGCGACTGGACATGACCGGCACCAAGAAAGGCTGTGACCAGGGGCAGTGCGGCGCCTGCACGGTCCTGGTCGACGGCCGCCGGAGCGTGTCCTGCCTGCAACTGGCGGTGGCGGCCGAAGGCCGCGAGATCACCACCATCGAGGGCGTGGCCGAGGGCGAAGAACTCCACCCCGTGCAGCAGGCGTTCCTCGAACTGGACGGCTTCCAGTGCGGTTACTGCACGCCGGGACAGATCTGTTCGGCCATCGCCGTGATCGAGGAACACGCGGCCGGCTGGCCGAGCGCCGCCACCGGTGACGTACGGCCCGAGGCGGGGCCGCCACCACTGACCCCCGAGGAGATACGCGAGCGGATGAGCGGCAACCTGTGCCGCTGCGGCGCCTACGTCTCGATCGTCCAGGCCGTGGCCCGGGCCGCCGAGGCCAAGGGGGCCGTGGCATGAGGGAGTTCGGCTACCAGCGGGCGTACGACGTCTCCGGCGCCGTGGCGCTGCTCGACGGCGACCCGGACGCGCGCTTCCTGGGCGGCGGCACCAACCTCGTCGACCTGATGAAGACCGGCGTCGAACGGCCCGCCCTCCTCGTCGACGTGCGGGAACTGCCCCTGAACCGCGTCGAGTCCACCCCGGACGGCGGTCTGCGCATCGGCGCCACCGTCACCAACAGCGACCTGGCCGCCCACCCCGAGGTGCGCCGCCGCTACCCGGCGCTGGCGCAGGCCGTGCTGGCGGGCGCTTCCGGACAGCTGCGCAACATGGCCACCGTCGGCGGGAACCTGCTCCAGCGCACCCGCTGCGGCTACTTCGCCGACGTCACGGCCGACTGCAACAAGCGGGTCCCGGGCAGCGGTTGCCCCGCCATCGAGGGCGAGCACCACAACCACGCCGTCCTCGGCGCCTCCGACCACTGCGTGGCGACCCATCCCTCCGACATGGGCGTGGCGCTGGCCGCCTTCGACGCGGTCGTGTCGTACGAGACGGCGGACGGGCCGGGCGAAGTGCCGCTGACGGACTTCTACCTGCCGGTGGGGGAGACCCCGCACCGGGAGACCGTCCTGCCGCCGGGCGCGCTGATCACCGCCGTCACCCTGCCGCCCGCCCCGGTGGCCGCCGTCTCCCGCTACCGCAAGGTCCGCGAGCGGGCCTCGTACGCCTTCGCCATCGGCTCGATCGCCGCGGCGCTCGACGTCCAGGACGGCCGCGTCCGCGAGGTGCGTCTGGCCTTCGGGGCGGTCGCCTCCCGCCCCTGGCGGGCCCGGGCGGCCGAACGCGTCCTGACCGGCGCCCCGGCCGACGCCGAGACCTTCGCGGCCGCCGCGGACGCCGAACTCGCCCAGGCGAAACCGCTGCCCCACAACGGATACAAGGTGACCCTGATGCGCAACCTCGTCGTCGCCGTGCTCAGCGAACTCGCCGAGGAGGCCACCCGATGACCACCGCCACCAGGGGAGCCGTCGGCACCGCGCACACCCGCGTCGAGGGCCGCGACAAGGTCACCGGAGCGGCTCGCTACGCCGCCGAGATCCCCTTCGCCGAACTCGCCCACGGCTGGTTGGTGCTGTCCACCGTCGCCCGCGGCCGCGTCCGGGCCGTCGACACCGAGGCCGTCCTCGGGATGCCGGGCGTCCTCGCCGTGCTGCACCACCACAACGCCCCCCGTGTCGACAGCGACTTCGTCGGACTGCTGGGCGTCCCGCCGGACCCGACCGCCGCCCTCTTCCAGCACGACCGCGTGCCCCATCTGGGCTGGCCGGTGGCGCTGGTCGTCGCCGAGACGTCCGAGCAGGCCCGGGAGGCCGCCGAGACCCTCGTCGTGCGCTACGACCAGGAGCCGCACGACGTCGCGTTCTCCGCCGGGCGCGAGCCCGAGGCGTACACGCTCGACGGGCACGCGCAGGCCGTGATCGAGAAGGGCGACCTGGCGGACCGGCTCGCGGCGTCGGCGGTCGTGGTGGACGCCGAGTACACCACGCCGGAGGAGTACCACAACCCGATGGAGCCGCACGCGGCGACGGCCCGGTGGGAGGGCGGCCGGCTGGAGGTCGTCGACTCCAACCAGGGCACCACCTGGGTCGCCGGCGAACTCGCGAACCTCTTCTCCCTCGACCCCGCCTCCGTGCGGGTGCGCTCCGAGCACGTCGGCGGCGGCTTCGGCAGTAAGGGCGTCCGGGCGCACCAGGTGGCCGCCGTGATGGCCGCGACCGTCCTGCGGCGCCCGGTCAGGGTCGTCATGACCCGCCGCCAGATGTTCTCCCTCGCCGGCTACCGCAGCCCCACCGCCCAGCGGGTCCGGCTCGGCGCCGACGCGGACGGGCGGCTGCGCGCGCTGGAGCACCGCTCCCTCAACCAGACCTCGGCCGTGCACGACTTCGTCGAGCCGAGCGCCGCGGCGAGCCGGGCGATGTACGCGGCCGACGCCCACCACACGGCCAGCCGGATCCTGCGGCTCGACGTGCCCACGCCCACGTGGATGCGCGCCCCGGGCGAGGCCCCCGGTTCGTTCGCGCTGGAGTCGGCGCTCGACGAGCTGGCGGAGCGGTGCGGCGTCGACCCGATCGAGCTGCGGGTGCGCAACGAGCCCGAGGTGGGTCCCGTGTCCGGGCTGCCGTTCGGCAGCCGCAACCTGATCGCCTGCTTCCGGGAAGGCGCCCGCAGGTTCGGCTGGGCCGACCGTGATCCGCGCCCCGGCGTCCGCCGGGACGGACGCTGGCTGCTCGGCACCGGAACGGCCGGCGCCTCGTTCCCCGTGGTGGCCATGCCGTCCACGGCCGCCGTGACCGCGGAGGCGGACGGCACCTTCACGGTCCGGGTCAACGCCGCCGACATCGGCACCGGCGCCCGGACCGCGCTCACCCTGGTCGCCGCGGACGCGCTGGAGGTCCCGACGGACCGGGTCCGGGTGCGGATCGGGGACAGCGACCTCGGCCCCGCGATGATCGCGGGCGGCTCGATGGGCACCCGTTCCTGGAGCTGGGCCGTCCGTACGGCCGCCGAGGAACTGCGCGGGAGCCTCGTGCCGGGCGCCGACGTCCCGCCGGAGGGCGTCACCGTACGGTCGGACACGACGGAGGCCACCGGGGCCCTGGCCCAGAAGGAACGGCACTCCTACGGGGCGCAGTTCGCCGAGGTCGCCGTCGACCCCACCACCGGTGAGGTCCGCGTGCGCCGCATGCTGGGCATCTTCGCGGCCGGCCGGATCGTCAACCCGCTGACCGCCCGCAACCAGCTCGTCGGCGGCATGGTGTGGGGCCTGTCCATGGCCCTGCACGAGGAAGCCGTGCGGGACCGGGCGAGCGGCGGTGTCTACGGCGCCGACCTCGCGGGCTACCACGTCGCCGCGCACGCCGACGTCCCGCACATCGAGGCCGACTGGGTCGACGACCCCGACCCGGACGACCCGGTCGGCATCAAGGGCATCGGCGAGGTCGGCATCGTGGGGGCCGCGGCGGCGGTCGCCAACGCCGTGTGGCACGCGACCGGCGTACGCCACCGGAACCTGCCGATCCGGCCCGACCGGGTGCTGCTGGCGGGCGGCGATGCTTGATCTCGCCGGGCCGCTGCGCGAGTGGATCGAGGAGGGCCGGGACTTCGCCGTCGCCACGGTCGTCGCCGTCGGCGGCAGCGCCCCGCGCCCTCCCGGCGCCGCCCTGGCGGTGTCGGCCGACGGCACGGCCATCGGCTCGGTCTCCGGAGGCTGCGTGGAAGGAGCGGTGTACGACCTGTGCGTCCAGGCCCTGCGGGACGGCGCGACGCTCGTCGAGCGGTTCGGCTACAGCGACGAGGACGCGTTCGCGGTCGGGCTGACCTGCGGCGGGACCATCGACGTCATGGTCGTCCCGTACACCGCGGGGCGTTCGGCCGAGGGGGCCGCGCTGTCCGCCGCCGCCCGCGGTGAGCCGGTGGCGCTGGCCCGGGTCGTCCGGGGCCCGGCCCGCCTCCTCGGCCGGGCGCTGCTCGTCCGCCCGAGCGGAGCGAACCGGGGAGCCCCCGGGGCGGAGCCGGGGGGAGGCTCGTCCGAAGGCGGTCTGGGCGGCGGCCCGGACCTGGACCGCACGGCCGTCGCCGAGGCCCGCGCCCTGCTGGACGGCGGCCGCACGGGCACCGTCGAGCTGTCCGAGGACGGCTCGCACTGCCCGGGCGGTCTCACCCTGCTCGTGGAGTCGGCCGTGCCCCCGCCCCGCATGATCGTCTTCGGTGCGATCGACTTCGCGGCGGCTCTCGTCCGGGCGGGCAAGTTCCTCGGCCACCACGTCACCGTGTGCGACGCCCGCCCGGTCTTCGCCACCCGGGCCCGCTTCCCGGAGGCCGACGAGATCGTCGTGGACTGGCCCGACCGCTACCTGCGGCGTACCGAGACCGACGCGCGCACGGTGCTGTGCGTGCTCACGCACGACGCGAAGTTCGACGTGCCCCTGCTGGCGGAGGCGCTGCGGCTGCCGGTCGCGTACGTCGGCGCGATGGGCTCCCGCCGCACCCACGAGGACCGCGAGCGGCGGCTGCGGGAGGCGGGGGTGAGCGAGCGGGAGCTGGCCCGGCTGAGGTCGCCGATCGGCCTCGACCTGGGCGCGCGTACGCCCGAGGAGACCGCCGTCTCCATCGCGGCGGAGATCATCGCGACCCGCCACGGCGGCACGGGGGCGCCCCTGACCGGCACGGACGCACCGATCCACCGGGCCGGGCGGGAGGCTTCTCCCCAGCCGGTCTGAGACACAGCGCGCCGACGCGCCGGAGGGACCGGAGCCGTCACGGCTGCGGTCCCTCTGTGGCGGACGGGCGGGTGCCGGTCAGGCCGCGGCCGGCTCCGAGGCGTGGCCGTGCAGGCGGGCGATGACCTCGGTCAGCTGCGCGGCGACCTCGGCGTCGTCGGCCGGGTGCGTCTCGGCGAAGCGGGTGACCGAGCCGGGGATGGACAGCTTGACGTCCTCCAGCACCTTGCCGCCGGCCACACCCACGGACTTGCGGGTCTCGTCGTGCGCCCAGACACCGCCGTACTGGCCGAACGCGGTGCCGACCACCGCGACCGGCTTGCCCGTGAGGGCACCGGCGCCGTACGGGCGGGACAGCCAGTCGATGGCGTTCTTCAGGACGGCCGGGATGGTGCCGTTGTACTCCGGCGTGAACAGGATCAGGCCGTCCGCGGCGTTCGCGGCCTCGCGCAGGCGCTCGGCGGCGGCCGGAACGCTGCCCTCGACGTCGATGTCCTCGTTGTAGAACGGGATCTCGGCCAGGCCCTCGAACAGCTCCACCTCGGCGCCCTCGGGGGCGAGCTTGACGGCCGCCTCGGCGAGCTGGCGGTTGTGCGAACCGGCGCGGAGGCTGCCGACGAGGGCGAGGATACGAACAGACATGCTGACTCCCACGTATGTGAAAAGACCGCAGTGAAACACTGCCGTCACGATCCGGACCGGGGTCCGTTTAATGTTCTAGCATCCTAACCGGACCGCGGTCCAGTTCTGTTCCCGATGCTTTACGCTGGCTTCATGTCCGCCGCCTCGCCGTCCCTCCCGACGCCCCAGGAGCCCGTCGACCACCCGGAGCTGCTCCAGCTCGGTACCGCCCTGGAGGCCGACGAGCCGTGCCTGCGCGCCGACGCCGCGCGCAACCGGGCCCGGCTGCTGGAGGCCGCCGCGCGGCTGGTGGCGGAGCGCGGCGCGGAGGCCGTCACGATGGAGGCGGTGGCCGCCGCGGCCTGCGTCGGCAAGGGCACCGTCTTCCGCCGCTTCGGCGACCGCACCGGCCTGCTGACGGCGCTGCTCGATCACTCCGAGAAGAAGTTCCAGGCCGCGTTCCTGGGCGGCCCGCCCCCGCTCGGCCCCGGAGCGCCGCCCGTGGAGCGGCTGCGGGCGTTCGGTTGCGCGCTGCTGCGCCGCTCCGCCGACGAACTGGAGCTGCAACTGGCCGCCGAGCCGGGCGCGAACCGCCGCTACATCAGCCCGGCCCGCCGCGTTCTGCGGCACCACGTGGAGATGCTCCTGCGCCAGGCGGTCCCCGGCGCGGACTGCGAGCTCCTCGCCCACGCGCTGATGGGCCAGCTCGACCCGGCCCTGATCCACCACCTGACCAGGCAGTGCGGAATCCCTCTGTCCCGCCTGGAGGCCGCCTGGACGGACCTGGTCGACCGCGTGACGGGCACGCGCCCCGCCTGCTGACAGCGCCCGCCGCATGCCGTGAACGCTCACGGATTCGTCACAACTCCCCCGCCGGAAGCGCGCATTGGGGCTTCTGCCAAGATGCCGTACGTCATGGTGCAGATACCGAAAACGCCCGCGCTCCCGTCCCCCGTCGCGCCGTCGCGCTCCGTCCCCACGAGCGCCGACGTGGCCCGCCTGGCCGGCGTCTCGCGCGCGACCGTCTCCTACGTCCTGAACAACACCAGCGCCGTACGGATCAGTGAACCCACCCGCCGCCGGGTCCACGAGGCCGCGAAGGAACTCGGCTACGTACCGCACGCGGCGGCCCGCAGTCTGCGTGCCGGGCACAGCCGGATGGTGCTGATCCCCGCGCCGACCTTCCCCGTGGGCCCGCTCTACAGCCGGTTCCTCGCCGACCTCCAGAGCGCGCTCGGCGTCCTGGACTACACGGTCGTGCAGTACGGCACCGGCGGCCCGCACGGCGACGAAGCCGCCCGCGCCTGGGCCGAGTTACGGCCCGTCGCCGTGCTCGTACCCGGCTCCGGACTCGGTCCGTGCGGGGTGGCGGTGCTCAAGCGCTCCGGGGCCCGGGCCGTGGTCACCCTCGGCCCCGAGACCATCGAGGGCGCGCACGCCCTGCTCATGGACCACGACGTCGTCGGCCACACCGCGGGATCCCACCTCTACGACCGCGGCCGGCGCCGGATCGGCGTCGTCGTCCCCCAGGAGCCCGGCCTGGAGGCGTTCTCCGCGCCCCGGCTCGACGGTGTGCGCCAGTCCCTGCGGGGCACGGACGCCACGCTGACCGAACTGCCCCTGGCCTACGAGGAACAGGCCGCCGCCCGCCTCGCCGCCCGCTGGCGGAGCCTCGGTCTGGACGCCGTGTTCACCTACAACGACGAGTACGCGATGCTGCTGATGCGGGCCCTGCAGGACGAGGGCATCCGCATCCCCGAGGAGACGGCCGTGATCGGCGCGGACGACCTGATGCTCGGCCGGCTGCTGCGGCCCCGGCTGACCACGGTCCGCCTGCAGCTGCCCTCGGGCCAGGAACTGGCCGAACTGGTCGACCGCGCGGTGCGCAAGCCCGGCACCGAACCCGAGACGCACAAGGTGCTGGGCGCGACGGTGCTGCACCGCGAGTCGAGCTGACGTGCGGGCGGACCGCTCCCGTGCCTACGGTCGACGAACGAGGGACGGTCCGCCCCGCCCCACCCGCCACACGGCTAGGATGTTGCATGCTCAACCAAATGGGGGCGCGTTCACAGGCGGGCCGCGGCACGCACGGCCGCGCCCGCTCCGCGCGTCCCGCCATGTGACCGCCGAACCGGCCGCGCACGCACGGGACTTCCGCCCACCCGTCAGCCGGTGACCGATCGATCGGAGAGCCGTCATGCCGTTGCTCGACCCCAGGAGCTGGCAACCCCACCCCCTCACGGGCCCCGGATACAGCGTCACCGAGCCCGCCACCGGCCAAGCCCTCGCCGGCCTCACCCTCGCCACCCCCGAGGACGTGGGGGCCGCCGCCGGACGGGCCGCGGCCGCCCAGCGCGCGTGGGCGAGCGCCCCGCACTTCGCCCGCGCCGCCGTGCTCCGCAAGGCGGGCGACCTGTTCACCGAGCACGCCGACGAACTGCGCGCGTGGCTCGTCCGCGAGTCCGGTTCGGTCCCCGGCAAGGCCGACTTCGAGCTGCACGTCGCCGCCCAGGAGTGCTACGAGGCCGCCGCGCTCGCCTCCCGCCCGGCCGGCCAGGTCCTGCCCAGCGAGGCCCCGCGCCTGTCGTACACGCGCCGCGTCCCGGCCGGCGTGGTGGGGGTGATCTCCCCGTTCAACGCCCCGCTGATCCTGTCCATCCGCTCGGTCGCGCCCGCCCTGGCGCTGGGCAACGCGGTGCTGCTCAAGCCGGACCCGCGCACGGCCGTCTGCGGCGGGCTGTCCCTGGCCGCGGTCTTCGCCGCCGCGGGCCTGCCGCAGGACCTGCTGCACGTGCTCCCCGGCGGCCCGGACGCCGGTCAGGCCCTGGTCGCCGACCCGCGCGTGCCGGTCATCTCCTTCACCGGCTCCACCGCCGCCGGACGGGCC
Organism: Streptomyces sp. Go-475; assembly: GCF_003330845.1. Classification (GTDB taxonomy): domain Bacteria; phylum Actinomycetota; class Actinomycetes; order Streptomycetales; family Streptomycetaceae; genus Streptomyces. The sequence continues at coordinate 7,941,062 of NZ_CP026121.1, forward strand.
GTGGGAGAGGCGGCCGGCCGTCATCTCAAGCGGGCGCACCTGGAACTCGGCGGCAACTCGGCCATGATCGTGCTGGAGGACGCCGACCTCGACGCGGTGATCTCCACCGCCGCCTGGGGCTCGTTCTTCCACCAGGGCCAGATCTGCATGACGACCGGACGCCATCTGGTGCACGCGTCCCTGTACGACGAGTACGTCGCGCGGCTGGCCGCCAAGGCCGACTCGCTCGCCGTCGGCGACCCGTACCGCGACCAGGTCCACCTGGGCCCCATCATCGACTCCGCCCAGCTCGCCAAGATCAGCGGCCTGGTCGAGTCCAGCAGGGCCGCGGGCGCCAAGGTCGCCGCGGGCGGCACGCACGACCGGCTGTTCTACCGGCCGACGGTCCTCGCCCACGTCGGCGACCACACCCCGGCCTACGCGGAGGAGGTCTTCGGTCCCGTGGCGCCCGTCCGGCCCTTCACCACCGCCGACGAGGCGGCGGCGCTGGCGGCGCAGAGCCCGTACGGCCTCTCCCTGGGCATCGTCACCCGGGACCCGGCCCGGGGCCTGGACCTCGCCGAGCGCATCCCGACCGGCATCGTCCACATCAACGACCAGACGGTGAACGACGAGGCCGTGGCGCCCTTCGGCGGAATCGCCGCCTCCGGCACCGGCGCCCGCTTCGGCGGCGAGGCCAACCTGGAGGCCTTCACCGAACTGCGCTGGACGACGGTGCGCGGGGACGTGGCCACGTACCCCTACTAGGAGCCGGCCCCCTGCTGGGGGCCCACTCCTCTCCCGAGGGCCCACCCCTCTGCTGGTGGGCCTCACCTCGGGGGGCGTGACACCCGCCCCCCGAGTTCCGTCACTGGCCCTGCTGAGCCTGCTGACCCTGCTGGGACTGCTGCTCGGCGATCGCCTTGCGGACCTCGTCCATGTCCAGGTTCCGGGCCTGCCCGATGACGTCCGTCAGAGCCGCCTCGGGCAGCGCGCCCGGCTGCGCGAACACGGCGACCTGGTCACGGACGATCATCAGCGTCGGGATCGACTGGATACCGAAGGCCGCGGCCAGCTCCGGCTGCGCCTCGGTGTCCACCTTGCCGAACACCAGGTCCGGGTTCTCCTCCGCCGCCTTCTCGTAGACCGGGGCGAACTGCTTGCACGGCCCGCACCAGGACGCCCAGAAGTCGATCAGGACGAACTCGTTGTCCGTGACCGTCTGGTCGAAGTTCTCCTTGGTGAGCTCCACGGTGCTGCTCATGGCGTAAATCCCTCTTCCTGGTGTGGGGTCAAGCCGTCGGCACAACACGGCCGACCGGACACGTATTCCGCGCCCCTACCCATGTGGCCAGGGTGCACACCACCCACCAGACTGACCCCATGACGGAAACGGAAACCAACACGTACGACGTCGTGGTGCTCGGGGCCGGGCCCGTGGGGGAGAACGTCGCCGACCGCACCCGCGCCGCCGGACTGACCACCGCGGTCGTGGAGAGCGAACTGGTCGGCGGCGAGTGTTCCTACTGGGCGTGCATGCCCAGCAAGGCCCTGCTGCGGCCGGTCATCGCCCGCGCGGACGCCCGCCGCGTGCCGGGCCTGAGCCAGGCGGTGCAGGGCCCCCTCGACGCGGCCGCGGTCCTCGCCCACCGGGACTACTACACCTCCCACTGGAAGGACGACGGCCAGGCCGGCTGGCTCGACTCCATCGGCGCCGACCTCCACCGCGGCCACGGGCGGCTCACCGGCCCCCGCACGGTGACGGTCACCGGCCCCGACGGCGGCGAGACGGTCCTGACCGCCCGGCACGCCGTCGCCGTCTGCACCGGCAGCCGCGCCGCCCTGCCGCCGCTGCCCGGACTGGACGAGGTCAGGCCCTGGACCAGCCGGGAGGCCACCAGCGCCAAGACCGTGCCCGGCCGGCTGATCGTCGTCGGAGGGGGCGTGGTCGCCACCGAGATGGCCACCGTCTGGCAGGCCCTCGGCTCGAAGGTCACCCTCCTCGTCCGCGGCAAGGGCCTGCTCGCCCGGATGGAGCCCTTCGCCGGGGAACTGGTGGCCGAGTCCCTCACCGAGGCGGGCGCCGACGTCCGTACCGGCACGTCGGTGGAGTCGGTGACCCGCGAGAACGGCACCGTGGTGGCCGTCACCGACAAGGGCGACCGCGTCGAGGCCGACGAGATCCTCTTCGCCACCGGCCGCGCCGCGCGCACCGACGACATCGGCCTGGAGACCATCGGCCTGGAACCCGGCTCCTGGCTCGACGTCGACGACAGCCTCCGCGTCACCGGCCACGACTGGCTGTACGCGGTCGGCGACGTCAACCAGCGCGCCCTGCTCACCCACCAGGGCAAGTACCAGGCCCGCATCGCGGGCGCCGCCATCGCCGCGCGGGCGACCGGGGAGACCCTCCTCGCCCAGCCGTGGGGCGCCCACGCGGCGACCGCCGACCACGCCGCCGTCCCCCAGGTCGTCTTCACCGACCCGGAGGCCGCGGCCGTCGGACTGTCCCTCGCCGAGGCCGAACAGGCCGGCCACCGGGTGAAGGCCGTCGACGTCGACCTGTCCTCCGTCGCGGGCGCGGGCCTGTACGCCGACGGCTACAAGGGCCGCGCCCGCATGGTCGTCGACGTCGAGGACGAGATCCTGCGCGGCGTGACCCTCGTCGGCCCGGGCGTCGGCGAACTCATCCACTCCGCGACCGTCGCCGTCGCCGGCCAGGTCCCGGTCGGCCGCCTGTGGCACGCCGTCCCCGCGTACCCGACGATCAGCGAGGTCTGGCTGCGGCTGCTGGAGTCCTACCGGGACAGCTAGGACAAGCCTCGGGACAGCCAGGACATGCCTCGGGACAGCTGGGACATCCGCTCAGGCCGAGGACACCAGCTCCAGGTACTCCTCGTCCCACAGGTCCTCGTCCGCGTCCGGCAGCAGCAGCACGCGGTCCGGGCGCAGCGCCCGGATGGCGCCCTCGTCGTGCGTGACCATGACGATCGCGCCCGGGTACGTGCCCACCGCGGCCAGGACCTCGGCTCGGGAGGCCGGGTCCAGGTTGTTGGTGGGCTCGTCCAGGAGCAGCACGTTCGCGCCCGAGTGCACCAGACAGGCCAGGGCCAGGCGGGTCTTCTCACCGCCGGAGAGGACGCCGACGCGCTTGCCGGCGTCGTCCCCGGTGAACAGGAACGAGCCGAGGACCTGGCGGACCTCGCCGTCGGTGAGGTGCGGGGCGGCACCGGCCAGGTGCTCGCGGACCGTCGACTCCGGGTCGAGGGTGTCGTGTTCCTGCGCGAAGTAGCCGAGGCGCAGCCCGTGCCCGTGGACCACCCGGCCGCTGTCGGGCGCGTCCTGCCCGGCGAGGATCCGCAACAGGGTCGTCTTCCCGGCGCCGTTGGGCCCGAGCACCACCAGCCGGCTGCCCCGGTCGACGGCGAGATCGACGCCGCGCAGCACCTGCCGTTCGCCGTACGACCTGGTCAGGCCGACCGCGCCGAGCGGGATCCGGCCGCAGGGCGCCGGCTCGGGCAGCCGGATCCTGGCGGTCTTCTCGGCGCGCCGGGCCGGTTCGAGGTCGGCGAGCATACGGTCCGCGCGGCGCGCCATGTTCCGCGCGGCCACCGCGGTCGACGCGCGGGCCCGCATCTTGCCCGCCTGGGCGTGCAGGGCGGCCGCCTTGCGCTCGGCGTTGGCCCGCTCCCGCGTCCGCCGCCGTTCGTCGGCGTCCCGCCGTTCGAGGTACGTGTCCCAGCCGGTGTTGTGGATGTCGAGCGCCGCCCGCCCCGGGTCCAGGTGGAAGACCCGGTTCACCGTGGAGGCCAGCAGGGACGTGTCGTGGCTGATCATCACCAGCCCGCCCTGATGGCTCGTCAGGAAGGTGCGCAGCCAGGCGATCGAGGCCGCGTCGAGGTGGTTCGTCGGCTCGTCCAGCAGCAGGGTGCCGTGCCCGGCGAACAGGATGCGGGCCAGCTCCACGCGGCGGCGCTGCCCGCCGGAGAGCGCGCCGAGCGGCCGGTCCGCCAGCTCCGCCGGCAGGCCGAGCCCGGCGGCGACCCGGGCGGCCTCCGCCTCGGCCGCGTAGCCGCCGCGCGCCTGGAACTCGGCCTCGGCGCGCGCATAGGCCCGCATCGAACGCTCCGTCCCGTCGGCCATCGCGGCCTCCGCGCGGCGCAGCGCCCGTACGGCCCGGTCCAGGCCGCGCGCGGACAGGATCCGGTCGGTGACGGTGACCGACGGGTCGGCCGCGCGCGAGTCCTGCGGGAGATGACCGACGTCGCCGGTGCGGACGACGGTCCCGGCGGCGGGCCGCAGGGTGCCCGCCAGGGTGTGCAACAGCGTTGTCTTTCCAGCGCCGTTGCGGCCGACCAGGCCGACGCGGTCGCCGGGGGAGATGTGGAAGGAGACGCCGGACAGCAGCAGACGCGCGCCCACGCGCACGTCGACGTCACGAACGGTGATCATGAGAAAACGCTCCGAACAGGCAAGAGGACACACGGGTGGCGTGGAAGCGGGTCCTCGGCTAGGAAATTCGGGGCGTAGACATGCGGCCACGGTAAGGGAAGCGCCGCGTCGGACGCCTCCGGTTTTTTCTCGTCCCTACGGCAGTTCGAAGCCGAGCGCCCGCGCGGCCTCGTGAGGCGTCGGCTGCGCCCAGCGCTCCGCCACCGCCTGGTGGGAGGAGAGCGACCGCGCCTCGGCCCGGTCCAGGTACAGCACCCCGTCCAGATGGTCCGTCTCGTGCTGCACGATCCGCGCGGGCCACCCCGTGAACACCTCGTCCAGGGCGCGCCCGTGCTCGTCCTGCCCGGTCAGCCGCACCGCGCCGGGCCGCGCCACCACCGCCTGGTACCCCGGCACACTCAGGCAGCCCTCGAAGAACGCGGCCCGCGCGCCACCGACGGCCTCGTAGGCGGGATTGACCAGCACCCGGAACGGCTGCGGCACCCGCCCGCGCACCACCCGCACCTCCTCCGGCACCGGTGCCGGATCCTCGATCACCGCGATCCTGAGCTCCACGCCGACCTGCGGCGCCGCCAGCCCGACCCCCGGCGCCGCGCGCATGGTGACGCGCAGGGCCTCGACGAACCGGGCCAGCAGCGCGGGGTCCAGCTGACCGTCGTACGGCTCGGTGCCACGCCGCAGCACCGGGTCACCGGCCGTGACCATGGTCAAGGGGCCGTCGCTGGCGAGGAGTTCCTCGACCCGCTCGGCCAGGGGTGCGCGATCACTCGGAGTTCCCATCGCGTCAGGATGACACGGCACCCTCCCCCTTCGAGTGGCACAGGTCACACACCCCCTTCGGGAACTGGACGCCCCTCCGCTCCGACTACTGCACAGCAACGGCCAAGAAGACGTCCCCCGGGAGAAGCCCGCCGATGACCACCGCTCCCTCGACCACCACGGACGAGGCCCCGCGACCAGCCGCCCCGGCACCGTCGAAGAACAGCTGGGCCCCGCTGCGTCCCCTCGTCCTGCGCCTGCACTTCTACGCAGGGGTGCTGGTGGCGCCGTTCCTCCTCGTCGCCGCCGTCACCGGCCTGCTGTACGCCGCCTCCTTCCAGGCCGAGAAGATCGTCTACGACCACGAGCTGACCGTCCCCGTCGGCGAGCGGAAGCTGCCGATCAGCGAGCAGGTCGCCGCCGCCCGCAAGGCCCACCCGGAGGGCACGGTCTCGGCCGTACGCCCCTCACCCGAGGACGACGCGACGACCAGGGTGCTGCTGTCCGGCGTCCCGGGCGTCGACGAGGGGCACACGCTCGCCGTCTTCGTCGACCCCTACACCGCGAAGGTGCGAGGCGCCCTCGAACAGTACGGCGCGACCGGCGCGCTGCCCCTGCGCACCTGGATCGACGAGTTCCACCGCGACCTCCACCTCGGTGAACCGGGGCGGCTGTACAGCGAGTTGGCGGCCAGCTGGCTGTCGGTGATCGCGGCCGGCGGGCTGGTGCTGTGGTTCTCCCGCCGGCGCGCCCTGCGCAAGGTGCGGGGGACGAACGGGCGGCGCCGCACGCTCGGACTGCACGGCAGCGTCGGCGCCTGGGCGGCCGCCGGGTTCTTCTTCCTCTCGGCGACCGGTCTGACCTGGTCGGCCCACGCCGGGGCCTCCATCGACGAGCTGCGGACCTCGCTGGGCCAGGCCACCCCGTCGGTGTCGGCCGCGGCGGGCGGTGAACACACCGGTCACGGCTCCGCCGCCGGACAGGCGGGGGACGCCGCGCACGGGGTGGGCCTGGACAAGGTCCTGGCGGCGGCGCGGGCCGAGGGCCTCGGCGACCCGGTGGAGATCGTGCCGCCCGCCGACGCGAACTCGGCGTACGTCGTCAAGCAGGTCCAGCGCAGCTGGCCCGAGAAGCAGGACTCCGTCGCGATCGACCCGGCCAGTGGTGAGGTCATGGACGTCCTGCGCTTCGCCGACTACCCGGTGCTCGCCAAGCTCACCCGGTGGGGCATCGACCTGCACACCGGCGTGCTGTTCGGCCTGGTCAACCAGATCGCCCTGATGCTGCTCGCGCTCTGTCTGATCCTGCTGATCGTCTGGGGCTACCGCATGTGGTGGCAGCGCGGCCGCGGCACCGCCTTCGGGCGGCCGGTCCCGCGCGGTGCCTGGCAGCAGGTGCCGCCGCAGATACTGGTGCCGCTGCTGGCGGTGACCGCCGTGCTCGGGTATTTCCTGCCCCTGTTCGGCATCCCGCTGGCGGTGTTCCTCGCCGTCGACATCCTGCTGGGCGAGATCGCCTACCGGCGGGGACGGCGCTCGTACGGCCCCGGGGCCCCCGCGCAGTAGCCGACCCGCCGACCTCCAGGGCCACCTGTGCGTCCCTGGAGGTCAGAGCTGCTCGAAGTCACCCGCGAGCGCCGAGGCGATCCGCAGGTGCGACTCCGCCTCCTCGTGCCGGTTCTGCCGCTGGAGCGTACGGCCCAGCATCAGCCGGGCGTAGTGCTCGACCGGGTCCCGCTCGACGATCGTCCGCAACTCGGCCTCGGCGCGCCGCAGTTGCGCCGAGTGGTAGTAGGAGCGCGCCAGCAGCAGGCGCGGTCCGGTCTGCTCGGGCGCCTCCTCGACCAGCCCGACCAGGACGCGCGCGGCGGCGGCGTAGTCCTTGGCGTCGAAGAACAGCAGCGCGCGCTCCCAGCGCTCCGCCGGTGTTCCGTGGGCGTAGTAGGTCTCGTCGTAGGTGGTGTTCACGGGTGGCCTCCTTCGAGGCCGACAACCGAACCTGTTGGTTCAATATTCCACGACTTGGTGAGGCCGGCCGGCTCGGCGTCCGCCCGCTCCTTGATCAGGTTCAGCACCCGGGCGGGCGACGGTGACGCGCTGACGCGGGGGCCTCGGCCGCACTAGGTTGGGCGCCATGAGCAATCTTGAGCGGGAGGCGGTCCCCGCCCTGTGCGGTGGCCGTGGCTTCGTGGTGGCCGAGCCGGTGCGTGAACTCCTCAGCCCGCGCCGCGTGAAGCTGGGCGAGTCCAGCGAGGTCCGCCGGCTGCTGCCCAACCTCGGCCGCCGGATGGTCGGGGCCTGGTGCTTCGTCGACCACTACGGCCCCGACGACATCGCCGACGAGCCCGGCATGCAGGTGCCGCCACACCCCCACATGGGCCTGCAGACGGTGAGCTGGCTGCACGAGGGCGAGGTGCTGCACCGCGACTCCACCGGCAGCCTCCAGACGATCCGCCCGCGCGAGCTGGGCCTGATGACCTCCGGTCGGGCGATCAGCCACTCCGAGGAGAGCCCCCGCTCGCACGCCCGTTTCCTGCACGGCGCGCAGCTGTGGGTCGCCCTGCCGGACAGCCACCGCCACACCGACCCGCGCTTCGAGCACCACGCCGACCTGCCGGTCGTCACCGCGCCCGGCATCAAGGCGACCCTGATCCTCGGCGACCTCGACGGCGCGAGGTCGCCCGGCACGGCCTACACCCCGATCGTCGGCGCCGACATCGCCCTGGACCGGGGCGCTGACGTGCGCCTGCCCCTGGAACCGGACTTCGAGTACGCCGTCCTGTCCATGTCCGGCGAGGCCCACGTCGACGGCGTCCCGGTCCTGCCCGGCTCGATGCTCTACCTCGGCTGCGGCCGCAGCGAGCTGCCCCTGCGGGCGGAGTCGGACGCGGGCCTGATGCTCCTGGGCGGCGAGCCGTTCGAGGAGGAGTTGATCATGTTCTGGAACTGGATCGGACGGTCGCAGGAGGAGATCGAGCAGGCGCGGCGGGACTGGATGGAAGGGTCGAGATTCGGGGAGGTGAAGGGGTACGACGGGGCTCCACTGCCCGCACCGGAACTGCCGCCGGGGCAGTTGAAACCGCGGGGAAGGGTGCGCTGACCTGCGGAAACGCATCCGCGTTGGTGGCCGCAGAGCGGAAGGCGGTCGGGTAATTCTCACTGTCTTCCACCTGCTTGCCGGAGGCCGTCCAAACAGCCGGCTGGTTCAGGCCGGCGCGGTTGGCGATTCCACGGTGTGGCTGTCTGTGGGCGGCTGTGGCAGGACTCTTGCTGACCTAATGCTGACTTTGCTGACGCCTTGTCAGACTCGGGCGAGGGGCTCTTTGTCCAGCTTCGGGGCTTGCGGAGGTGTTTGCAGGTTGGTGGCGTCCCGCCGAGTGGTGTAGCCATCCGGACCGCGCCGGTCCGGATGTCCTGTGATCGGCCGGCCCGGCCGAAGCTCCGCGCCGCTGCGCCAGCCGGGCCGGGCGGCGTGGGCCGCCCGGCCCCGGGGTGTCGGGCCGAACCCGGCCGCGACCTGCGAAGCCGCGAAGGCTGCCCGGCTACACCACTTGGCGGGACGCCACCTGCAGGTTCGGTGGTGTCCAGGCCGATGCTGACCTGGTTGGCGGTCGAGTCAGGCGTTGTGGAACGGTAGCGTCGCTCGCACTGCCGCCTTGTCGAGGTTCCACAAGATTCCGATGTGCCGCTCTCCGTCGGCAGCGCCGCTTGTGTCCGACCTGAAAGGCGCTGCGCCCGAGAGGGACTAGCAGGTTCTTGGTCTGCTGGGCCCGCGTCGGTATTCGGTGCGGGCCTGCCGGCGCCAGCCGCCGTCGGTGGGGACCGCCGGCGGCGCGAGCGCCCGTTCTTGGAGCAGATCGAGATCGTGCCGGACGGCTCGGCTCGACAGACGCCGGCTGATGGCGATTCGACCCCTCAAGGGGCCCGGCGGCCCTGCGGTGGTGCCCACCATCAGGTGGCGGCTGCGTCTGCGCTGTACCGCGTGGTCTGGCGTGTCTTGCCTGTTCATCCGTTCGGGAGAGCGTGTCCGTGTGGCAGTGCTCAGCGGCCGCAGGTGGGGACAAGGTTGTTCGGTGCCGGCCCGCGGTGGACGGCCTGCCGGGCGAAGGCCATGACGCCAGAGGGCGGGCGGCGCCGGAGCGCCGAAAGGGCCGAACCGACCCGGTGCACGGGGTCGGTTCGGCCCTTGCTCGGACGTCACATGTGTACGACGCGGGCGGCGTCAGGGTCCTGCTCCGGTACGCCGCGTCGGTAGAGGATGACGCTGATGACCAGGCCGACGGCGAAGAAGACGGCTGACCACCAGTAGGCGGTGGAGTAGGCCTCCAGGCCCGCATGGGCCTGCACGGCGGGGTCCCTGGGGTCCTTGCCGGTCAGATAGTCGGTGGCGGCGCTGGTGGCGAGGGTGTTGAGCAGGGCGGTGCCGATCGAGCCGCCGACCTGCATCATGGCGTTGACGGTGGCGGAGGCGACCCCGGAGTGCTCGGCGTCCACGCCTGTGACGGCCAGGCTCATACCAGGGGGCATCACCAGGCCGAGGCCTAGACCCACCACGACCAGAGTCGGCAGGATGTCCGTGACGTAGGAGCTGTGCAGGTCGAGGGCGGTCATCCAGACCATGCCGGCGGCGGCCAGGCCCATGCCGAGCGGGACCACGGGCTTGGGGCCGACGCGGGGGATCAGCACGCTGGTCGCGAGGGTGGAGCTGATCACCAGCGCGCCGGTCATGGGCAGGAAGGCCAGCCCGGTCTCTATGGGCGTGTAGCCGAGGCTCTGCTGCAGGTAGTAGGTGAGGAAGAGGAACACCCCGAACATGCCGGCGCCGCTGATCAGCACCGCGATGAAGGAGGCGCCGCGGTTGCGGTCGAGCAGCACGCGCAGGGGCAGCAGGGGATGGGAGGACCTGGTCTGCCACACGGTGAACGCGGCGAGCAGGACGACTCCGGCGACCAGCCAGCCCCATGTCTGCGGCGAACTCCAGTCATGACTCTCGGCGTTGGCGAAGCCGTAGACCAGGCTGAACAGGCCGCCGCCGACGAGGACGGCGCCGGGGATGTCCAGGCTGGTGGTCTTGTCGCGGGTGGTACGGCGCAGCAGGAGGGCACCTCCGAGGAACGCCGCACCGGCGAAGACGAGGTTGACGTAGAGGGTCCAGCGCCAGTCGAGGTGCTCGGTGAGCACACCGCCGAGCAGCAGGCCGATGGCACCGCCGGCGCCGGCGATGGCGCCGTAGACACCGAAGGCCCTGGCGCGCTCCTTGGGGTCGGTGAACGTCGTGGTCAGCAGCGACATCGCGGCCGGGGCGAGCAGGGCCCCGAACAGGCCCTGGCCGACGCGCGCGGCGACCAGCATCTCGAAGCTGTTCGCGGCGCCGCCCAAGGCGGAGGCCCCGGCGAAGCCGACCAGTCCGACCAGGAAGGTGATCTTGCGGCCGAACAGGTCGGCTATGCGTCCGCCGAGCAGCAGCAGGCTGCCGAAGGCGAGGGCGTAGGCGGTGACGACCCACTGCCGGTCGCCGTCGGAGAAACCCAAGTCCTTCTGGGCCGAGGGCAGGGCGATGTTCACGATCGTCGAGTCGAGCACCACCATGAGCTGGGCTACGCCGATGACGGTGAGAATCCACCAGCGACGGCGAGGTGGTGCGCCCGAGGACGGGAGCGGGGACACGTTGGCCTTGGCCGGTGTGTCGAGGGAGGTTTGAGACATGACGAAGTCTCCAGAGAAGCGGCGAAGGAGCAGGAAGGTGCGGTGATGTGAGGCGGACGGCTGCTTCGTTGGAGCTCGTCACGTGATGCGGTCAGTGATCGCGTAGCTGTCAGGCCGCCGGCGTACCTGAGCGACGGACCTCCGCATGGCGCTGAAGAGCGACACCGAGGGGAAGAACAGCCGCGATCGGTTGGGATTCGGGCCCGGGCTCTTCGGCGGCCTGTCGGCGGGCTGCCTGCGCCGAGGCGGGGGAGAAGGTCTGCCAGTACCGGGCCTGCCGGTTCAAGGTGCTGATCAGCGGCACGAGGTCGGTCGCGGCCGGGACGTCGGGGATGCCCAGCCGGTCTGCCGCGGTGTTCCCGAGGGACCGCCGCAGCACGCAGTGGATGAGGTCTTCCAACTGCTCCTCGGACAGGACCGCGCCCGGCGCGTGAGCCGTCGCGTGGGCCTGTGCGCCGATCACGGCGGCTGTCGCCGCGCGTGAGGTGTCATCGGGTGCGGCCGTCATGGTGTTCAGCAGGTCCTGCACGCGGCGGGCGCCGGCGTGGTCGGTGACGTCCCTGTACAGGCGCTCGTCGAGCCCGAGGAGATGGGCGACGTAGGACCAGTACCGGTAGAGGTGGCTCTCCTCCTCGGCAGTGATGTCGATGCCGACGGCCGTCAGGGCCTCGAAGGCGGTGAGGGTGAAGCCGAGCCAGGTGCGTGCCATGTCGAGCTGGCCGATCGGCAGACCCGGGACGCCCATGTCCCAGTCCGTGAGGGAGGCGGCCCGCATGCGGGCGTGGCGCAGCCGGGCCTCGACGGTGGCCACGTACCCGGGCCCTCCGCGCAGCAGCCCGCCCGGACGGATGGTCTGCCGCGCCCACACCCCGGTCTCCGCGAGCCGGCGCGAAACGGTCGGCGTCGGCCTGTCGCTTCGCATCAGCAGCCGAGCGGTGGCCGGGCAGGCGTAGGTGTGAGCGAGAGCACTGGTGATCACACAGAGGCCGAACCACAGGGGCGGGACGGACAGGCTCACGGTGTCGCCGCGGTGGAGCATCAGAGGGTCGACCCAGGAAGGGGTCGTCTCCACCTGCTTCAGCAGCGCGGAGACGGCTTTGGGGGGCCGCTCGTCGAGACCTGCCAGCCCTTTCCTCAGACCGGCGTCGAGAGCCTGCCGCGCCTCGGGGCCGTAGAGGTCCAGTTCGGCGATGACGGCGTCGGCGAGCGGATCCCCGGCGGTGAGCAGTGGCGCCATGCGGTCGGCCTTCGTGGAGGGTCGGCGGCCCACCGCTTCGAAGGCGATCACTCGTTCGGAGGGTGTGTGAGGGGTGTGGTTCGCGGTCATGTGGCTCTCTCACTTCCGAGAAGGTGCGACCAGGGCGTCGGACGCACTCGGTTCCCGAGCCGGTCGGGGAGGTGCGGATGTCCGTCACGAACAACGTCTGACACCTGTCAGATTAGAGGCAATCTGACAGATGTCAAGTAAGCTTGTTTCACGTGACCTCAGGGCCGGACTGCGGGCAACCCTCCCAGGCAGCCGAGGCAGGTCTTCTCGGGAAGAGCGTGAGGCCGACGTACGACGCCTGTGAGGTGCACGCCGCGCAGGCACGAACCAGCAGTCATGGAGGCAGTGATGGGAGTACGAACGGAGTCCGTCAGGCGGCCGGGGCGCCCAGGGGCCGGCACTCCGGCGGTGCCCGAGGAGGAGAGCATCCTCCAGCGGGGCCTCGAGGCCTTCGCGGAGCTGGGCTACGACCGTGCCTCCGCACGTGAACTGGCCCGCCGCCTGGGCGTCAGCCACAACTTCATCAACGACCGGTACGGGTCGAAGGCGGCCTTCTGGCGTGCGGTCATGGACCATGCGCTGGGGCCGCAACTGGAGAGCCTGCTACAGGCGGATTCCGGTATCGACGACGCCGAGCGGCTGCGCCAGATCGTCACCGGCTTCTACCGCGCCGCGGCGGACACGCCGTTGATCGGACGCGTCTTCGTCGACGAGTCGTCCCGGGACACCGAACGGTTGGACTATCTGTACGAGCGCTTCGTCGCTCCGACCCTTCAGCTCATGACGCCCAGCATCGAGCGGCTCGTCGCCTCCGGACGCATGGCGCCCATTCCGAAGGACGTGCTGTTCTTCGCTGTCATCCCGCCCGTCGCGGGAATGGTGGAGGGCCCTCTGGCACGGCGCCTCGGCCGACCGGAATCCGCCTCGTCACAGCAGCTCACGGACACAGCGGAGGCGCTGGCTACGCTCGTGGTCAACGGACTCCTCGCGACGGGCGCGCCAAGCGGCCGGTGAGCTCGGCCGGGTGCCCGTCCGGCGGATCTTGGAGCCCGTATCATGCTCGATGCACAGATCGGCCGGGGCGACCCGCTGCAGCCGGCCGGCCCTGACGGCCGGCTCGCCCCTCCAAGACGGCCATGCCGTCCCCGCTCGGCACGGACGGCGTCGAGGCCACCGGCAGGATCGTCGCCGTCGGCGACCGTTCCCGCGTGGTGATCCTCGCCACCTTCAACGCGTCGGGCACCTGCGTCAGGTACTTCAGTGCGACGGCCGTCCTTCCTGCAGGCCCATGGCACCGGTGACCAGCGGCTCGGGTATCCGTGCAGGAACCCTTCGCCAAGCCGGACCACGAACGGGTGCTGCGCCAGCAGTTGCGCCGCCCACCGGATGTCGGTGTCCGCTCCGGCCAGGCGGCTGACGGATCGGAGCGGCCCGCGGCTGGCCTCGGCCGGTTACGACTTCACCCTGACCAGGCCGGTGTCGTACGCCGTGATGACGGCCTGGATGCGGTCGCGGGCGCCGATCTTGGCGAGGACGCGGCCGACGTGCTTCTTGACGGTGGATTCGGTCAGGACGAGGCGCTCGGCGATCTCGGTGTTGGTCCAGCCCTGGCCGATGGCGACGAGGACTTCACGTTCGCGGTCGGTGAGGGTCTTCAGGCGGCGGTCCTCGGGGGGCGGGCTGTCCGCGGGGGCCAGGACCCGGTGCGTGTAGGCGTCCAGGAGGCGACGGGTGAGGCGGGGGGAGACGACGGCGTCGCCGGTGGCGACCGCGTGGATGCCGGCGACGAGTTCCTCGGGGCGGGCGTCCTTGAGCAGGAATCCGCCGGCACCGGCGCGCAGGCCTTCGTAGGCGTACTCGTCGAGATCGAAGGTGGTGACGATGAGGACGCGGGTGCGGCCGCCCGCGGCGATGATGCGACGGGTGGCCTCGATGCCGTCCATGCCGGGCATGCGGATGTCCATGAGGACGACGTCGGGGCGCAGTTCGGCGGCCATGCGGACGGCCTCTGCGCCGTGTTCCGCCTCGCCGACCGGGGTCAGGCCGGGGGTGCCCTCCAAGAGCATGCGCACGCCCATGCGTTGCAGGGGCTGGTCGTCGGCGATGAGGACGGTGGTCATGGCTGATGATCTCCCGGGGGGACGTCGAGGACGACATCGACGAGCCAGCCGTGGCCGGCGGCACGCGGACCGAGGGTGACGGTGCCGCCGTACATGGCGGCCCGCTGGCGGATGCCGACGAGGCCGTGCCCGGCGTCGCGAGACCGCGCCCCGGCGGCGGCTGCGCCGGTGTCGGCGACCTTGATGTGCACGGTGTCGGCGTCCTTGGTGACGGTGACGTCGGCCGTGGCGCCCGGGCCGGCGTGTTTGAGGGTGTTGGTGAGGGCTTCCTGGACGATGCGGTACACGGTGAGCTGAACGCCGCTGCCGAGGGCGTCGAGGTCGCCCATCGTCCGGTAGGTCACGGGCATCCCCGCCGCTCGCACGCGCGTCAGCAACGCGTCCAGGTCCCGGATGCCGGGCTGCGGGCCGAGCAGCCGTTCGTCCTCTTCAGGGCCTCGCTCTTCGCGCAGCACGCCGAGGACCCGCCGGAGCTCACTCATCGCCTGGCGGCCGGTGTCGGCGAGGATGCGCAGTGCGTCGGCGGACGTCTCGCCGCGGTTGACGGCGAGGGTGGCGGCGCCGTCGGCGACGCTGACCATGACGGAGAGGTTGTGGCCGACGATGTCGTGCATCTCGCGGGCGATGCGGGTGCGTTCGGCGGCGGTGGTGAGCCGGATGCGCTGGTCCTGCTCGATCTCCAGGCGTGTGGCCCGGTCCTCCAGGGCCGCGAGGTAGAGGCGGCGGATCCGCAGCGTCAGGCCGATGGCGATGGCCGCCGTCGCCGTGCCCATCAGGAAGAAGAGACCGAGGAACGGGTGCTCGACAGGGGCCAGCAGCCCTACCGCCAGGGCCAGTTCGGCCGCGGTGAGGGCGGCGGCCCAGCCGAGCACGCGCAGTGATCCGTGCAGGGCAAGGCTGTAGAGGGCGATGAGCGCGGGCATGCCGGTCTGCTGCCACACACCCAGCGACCACTGAGCCAGCAACACCGCGGAGATCACCCAGTACGTGATCTCTGGGGCCCTGCGGCGCCACCACAGCGGTACGACGAGCGCGACGGCGAAGGCAACCAGCACCGGCATCGCCAAGTGGCTGGGGTCCGTCGTGTCCCCGAAGGGGCCGTGCCGGCTGGGGGAGAGCAGGTCGGGAAGGCCGAGCAGGGCGACGACGAGGACGACCGCGGTGTCGAGCACCCACGGATGCCGCTGGTCCAGTCGGCGTCGGGCGCTCCGACCGCGCAGTATCCGGCCCAGGAGCGGGTGTGCCCAGGCATCGGCGAGCCCGGGGGACGGCGCGGTGGCCGTCCCCCGGGTGATGGTCGCGGGGGCCTGTCTCATGATCCCACTGTCTCGCACCGCCGTTCAGGCGTCGCTCCTGAGGAGCCGCCAGGCGGCTCCGGCGAGGGTGAGGGCCACCCACCCGGCGAAGACGGCGAGTCCCGCTCCGGGGGAGAGGGCCTCGGAGGACTCGTGCAGGGCGTACATCGCCGAGCCCGCGTTGCTGGGGAAGTAGGGGTTGATGTTGTCATGGAGGGAGTCGGGCAGCAGGGAGGCCAGGCCCGGGAGGATGAGCAGGACGCCGACCAGGACCGCGATCGCCCCGGCGCTGGAGCGCAGCAGCATGCCCAGGGCCACACCCGCGACGGCGACCAGGGCCAGGTAGAGGCCGGCACCGGCCAGGCTGCGCAGCACACCGTCGTCGCCCAGGGACAGGGCGATCTTCTCGCCGTCCAGGCCCAGGGTGCCCAGCTGGAACGCGGCCAGGGCGCCGAGCGTGGTCAGGACCAGGATGACGGCGCCGATCACGGCGGCCTTGGACCACAGGACCGGCAGGCGGCGGGGAACGGCGGTGAGGGTGGAGCGGATCATGCCGGTGGTGTACTCGCCGGCCGACAACAGGACGCCGAGCACACCGACGGCCAGCGACGCGAAGGTCACCCCGAGCAGGGCGAGGCCGACCGCGTCCTGCTCGCCGGAGCCGGAGCCGGGTCCGGGCGGTCCGCCCTGGGTGGTCGCATCGGGGCTGTAGGTGGCGGAGGCGATCGAGCCGAGGGCGATCAGCAGGACCACGGCGACGGCGAGGGTGATCCAACTGGAGCGCAGCGACCAGAACTTGGCCCACTCCGCGCGCAGCACCCGCGGACCGGTGACCTTGTAGGCCCGGGTGCCTTCCCGGGTGGGGGAGAGTTCGGTGACGGTCATCAGGCTGCCTTTCGCTCGGTCTCCGCCGGGTGGCTCTGGTATTCGACGACGTCCCTGGTCAGGTCCATGAACGCCGCTTCCAACGAGACGGCCTGCGGGGTGAGTTCGTACAACGCCACCCCGTGCTCGGCCGCGATCCGCCCGATCTCCCGGGCGTCACGCCCGGAGACCAGGAGTTCCTCGGCGGACGAGGAGGAGATCGTCACGTCCGGGCCCGCCAGCAACGAGCGCAGCCTGGTGGCCTCGGCGGTGGCGACCTTCACGCCGCCGCCGCTCGCCTCCCGGGTGAAGTCGTCGACGGTGGTGTCCGCGAGGAGCCGCCCACGACCGATGATCACCAGATGGTCCGCGATCATCGCCGTCTCGCTCATCAGGTGCGAGGAGAGCATCACCGCCCGGCCCTCGTCGGCCAGCGAGCGCAGCAGGTTGCGCACCCACAGCACGCCCTCGGGGTCGAGTCCGTTGACCGGCTCGTCGAGCATGATGATCGCGGGGTCGCCGAGCAGGGCCGCCGCGATGCCGAGCCGCTGGCCCATGCCGAGCGAGAAGGCCCCGACCCGCTTACCGGCCACGCTGGTCAGCCCGGCCAGTTCGATGACCTCGTCGACCCGGCGGCGCGGAATGCCGTGCGTGTACGCGAGCGCCATCAGATGGTTGAACGCGCTCCGGCCGGGGTGGACGGACCTGGCCTCCAGCAGGGTGCCGATCTCGTGCAGCGGTGCCGTGTGCTTCGCGTACGACTTGCCGTTGACCGTCACCGAGCCCTTGGTGGGGGAGTCCAGGCCGACGATCATGCGCATGGTGGTGGACTTGCCGGCACCGTTGGGGCCGAGGAAGCCGGTGACCTCGCCGGGTTTGACGGTGAAGCTCAACGCGTCGACGACGGTCTTGTCGCCGTACCGTTTGGTCAGCTCACGCGCCTCGATCATGGGAGTGGGCCTTTCCTCTCGGACTAGGCCGGGCGAGCGCCGCGGCCTGTGCAGTCGACGTTAGAAGCGTGGCCGACCCGAACCCTGGGACCACGGGGGATACTTGACCGCCCGAGTGGTACCGCGGTTCCACTCGGCGCCGATCACCGATACGCCTCAGGTATGACGCGTCGGCGGGCAGGCTGGTCTGCGGCCGCACACCGATCCGCCGCAGCACGTGCACCGCGCCGCACGCGCTTCCGCCGGTGTCCCGCTACGGCCGCAGCCGTACGACCACGGGCAGGCGACCCTGCCGCCTTGCAGCGCACGCGAGACCGTTCCCTCGGTGAGCCCCTCCACGCATCGCACCACAGCACCAGTGCCAACCGGCCCGGTGACCAGGGAGGTCTCCCACGCGACGGGAACAGGTCCGCGAACTCCTCGTCGGCGAACAGGGGCTCCAGCTCGTTGCGGACCCGGATTGCCAGGCTGTGCCCTTCGGGAACGCGGCCCGCGCCACCCGCACCGTCTCCGCGGGACATCGCTCGGCTGCACCGACGCCCGCCCACCCCATACGAAAACGTCGGCCTTCAAAACCACAACCGGTGAGCACGAGCCTGATCGGGTGGGCCGGGCTGGAGGCCGGCGGCCGCGTGCGCCATCGAGCAGACCGCCGCCGAACACGTCATCACCGAGGTCGGCGCCGGATCGGGCCTGTAGGGGCCGGGGCTGTTCGACTTCTACCGATGCTTTCGTCCCCGGCCCGCCGCCTACTTCGTCATGTCCGTCGTACGCTGCCCGACTGCCCGGATCGCCACCGTGCCTCAAGGCCTGTTTACGAACCCGAGGGAGGGCGCGGGAGAAGTCCAGACTCCGGTCCTGGGCAGCGCAGCGCGGCGCACGGACTGCGGCTGGTGGGAGCACGTGTGGTTCCGCCACGCCAAGGCGGGCGAACTGTGTGAACGCGTCAACACCCTCCACCTGGTGTCGGGCGCCGACATCGTCGAGCAGATCCCGACCTACCGCGGCGAAGGCCACGCCTTCCTCTGATTCCCTCCCCGGCCAGGCTTCCACAGCCATGCCTTTGCGCGGCCGGCACCGCGGGGGCGGATGCCGGCCACGGGCCGACCGTCCCCGTCCCGCGCAGGGGCCACGCTGTTCGGCCTGGTGTGGTTCGCGTACTGGACGGCCAGTCTCGCCCCCCTCCAACTGCTGCTCCCGCAGCAACTGGAGGCGATCGATCCGGCATCGAAGGTGCACGACTTCGCCGTCGTCAACGCCGTTTCCGGGCTCGTCGCACTGCTCGCCCTGCCGGTCTGCGGCGCGCTGTGCGACCGCTCCCGCAGCCGCTTCGGCCGCAGGAGACTCTGGGTCACGGCCGGTTCCCTGTCGCTCGCCCTGGGGCTGGCCGTGACCGCACAACAGACAACCGTCGGGGGAGTGACCGCAGCCTGGGCAGCCAGCATGCTCGGCGTGCTTCGCCGCTGCCGGTTCCACTGGTGGGGTGGCACCTCACCGACGCCGATTCCGTGGCTCGCGGCAGCGGTACGGACGGGTGCGACCGCCGTGCGCGAGGCCGCGAACGGCGGGATGCTTCCTCGTGCCGTCCCACGCGGCCCGGCGACCGGATACCTGGTCGAGAGGAAGGGCGCATCGACGCTCGCAGGACGGGGGCCGCGGGAACGGCGGCTTCAGAACCGGCCGGAGTTTCCTGGACGCATCCGCACCGGCTCCGCCCCGCATCCTCAAGCGGTCCCTCCGCGGACGTCTGCGAAGAGGCTGCGGGCGGCGTCTCTCACCGGTCCCCGCCTGAGGTGCCAGAATGGCGGGGGGAGCATGCGTGGGGAGGAGGAAGGGAGACCGTGCCGGACAACCGAGCGGGAAGACCTTCGAAGGAAGAGCAGGGCGACAGCGGCGAGGGACCCCCATCGGTGACGATCGCGTACATCGCCGAGTCCGCAGGCGTCTCGGTGCCCACGGTGTCGAAGGTGCTCAACGGCCGGTCCGGGGTGTCGGAGGAGACCCGGGCCCGCGTCGAGCAGCTGATCCATCAGTACGGTTACCGAAAACCCCCCAAGAACCGCAGCAACCTCGTGGAACTAGTCTTCCGCGAACTGGAGAGCATGTGGGCCGTGGAGATCATCCGCGGCGTCGAGCGCGTGGCCCGCAGGAGCGGGGTCGGCGTGCTGGTGTCGGAGTTCGGGCTCCATGACACGGCGGCCAGGACCATCGGCGACACGGTCGGACGGCGCCCCCGGTGCGTCCTGTCGGTGGCGCAGCTCTCCGAAACGGAGCGGGAACAGCTGGCGGAGAAGGGGATCCCGTTCGTCGTCTTCGACCCCATCGACGAGTTGCCTGACGACGTTCCGTTCGTCGGTGCCACGAACTGGCGAGGCGGTCAGGCGGCGACCCGGCATCTGACCGCACTGGGGCATCGACGCATCGCCATGATCACCGGACCGGACCACCCCTTCTGCCGTGCCCGGCTGTCCGGCTATGTCTCCGCCCTCGTGGAAGCCGGCTTGCCCATGGAACCCGACCTCGTGGTGAAGACCCTGCTCACGCGCGAGCACGGGTACGCCGCGGCGCGGGAGCTGCTGTCCCGCCCCGATCGCCCCACCGCTGTGTTCACGGCGAACGACATGCAGGCGCTCGGTGTCTACCAGGCCGCGCGGGAGCTGGGTCTGCGCATACCGCACGATCTCAGTGTGGTGGGCTTCGACGACGTGCCGGTGGTGGCCTGGATGGATCCGCCCCTGACCACTGTCCATCAGCCCCTGACCGAGATGGCGGTGGCCGCCACCGAGCTGGCCCTGGCGCTCGGCCGTGGTGAGGACGTGTCGCAGCTCGGACTGGAGATCGCGACCACCCTCACCGTCCGGGAGAGCACCGCCCCGCCGAAGGAGGAGTGAGGACGGACGCCGAGGGCCGGATGGAAGCCGGTACCGCCTGGTCGGCCGCCCGGGCGGCCCGGCGCTGAGAGAGTCCCTCTGCGTCCTGCCTCCCGGGTGAGCCGCCGGACGGCAGCTCGGACGTCACGGCCGGCGCAGTACCACGCAGCTGCCGGGCGGGACTTCATGCGCGAGGGCACCGGTGAGCAGGTCGTGGGCGGGGTCCGGAAGGGGCACCGCGTCGGCGCGGTGGTTGATCAGGAAGTGCCAGCGGCGGCCGTCGGCGGCGTGCCGGGTGACGGCCTCGACACCGGGCGGCTGACCTGGCAGTTCCGGCTCGACGCCGGTCTCCTTCAGCAGCCGGCCGATCAGGGAGCCGTAGTCGGCGTCATCCAGGCGGGTGGAGAGGTACCAGCCCTGTCCGGTGCCGAAGCGGTGCCGGGTCAGTGCCGGGGTGCCCGTGAGCATGCCGTGGGTGTAGGCGGCGAGCGTCTGCGCTCCCTCGCAGCGCAGGGACTCGCTCCACACCGTGCCGGACGATCCGTCCGACAGGGTGATCCGCTCGTCCGTCCGCAGCGGACGGTACTCCTCGACGCGGATGCCCAGTGCCTCGCGCAACGGTCCGGCGGGATAGCCGCCGAGCCGGGCGTGCATGCGGTCGTCGACGTATCCGCTCGCGTGCTGGACGAGGAGCGTCCCGCCGCCGGCGACATAACGGCGCAGGTTCTCCGCGCCCGCGTCGGACAGCAGGAACAGGGCCGGGGCGATGACGAGCCGGTAGCGGCTCAACTCGTGTTCGGGGTGGGCGAAGTCGACGGTGGCGTGCGCGTCCCACAGCGCACGGTGCGCCCGGACGAGCGACGCGTGGTAGTCCAGGTGGGAGGAGGGCAGACCGTCCACGCCGAGCGCCCACCAGGCGTCCGGGTCGTCGAGCACGGCCACGGACGCGGTGACGGTCGATCCCGCCAGTTCGCCCAGCCGGGCGACTGCTTCACCGGTCTGCGTGACCTCGCGGAAGATACGGCTGTCGGGGCCCGCGTGCGGGACCATCGCCGAGTGCCAGGTCTCGGCGCCGGCCCGGGACTGCCGCCACTGGAAGAACAGGGCGCCCTCGGAACCGCGGGCGATGTGGCCGAGGGTGTGGCGCAGGATCTCGCCGGGCTCCTTGGCGAGGATCTGGTCGCCGTCGTACACGGTGCTGGTGCCCTGTTCCATCAGCAGCCAGGGGCGTCTGCCGGCCAGGGAGCGGGTGCGGTCGGCGTGGAAGGCGGCGTCGGCGGCGGCGTCCAGGCCGGGGGCGCTCGGATACTGGTCGGAGGTGACCACGTCGAGTTCGCGGGCGAAGGCCCATAAGTCCACGTTCTGGTAGGCGGGGAGCATCAGGTTGGTCGTCACGGGCCGGTCGCTGTGGGCGCGGATCGCGTCGCGCTGTTCGCGGTAGGCGGCGATGATCTGGTCGGACCAGAAGCGGTGGAAGTCCAGTGCCTGGCCGGGGTTCTTGTGCCATTGCGTGGCGCGCGGCGGCAGCACCTGTTCCCATGAGGTGTAGCGCTGGCTCCAGAAGGCCGTCCCCCAGGCCTCGTTGAGGGCCTCGAGTGAGCCGTGGCGGGCGCGTAGCCACCCCCGGAAGGCTGCGGCCGTGTGGTCGCACCAGCAGAGCGTGCCGTACTCGTTGTGGACGTGCCACAGCGCGAGGGCGGGGTGGTCGCCGTACCGTTCGGCCAGCGCGGAGGCGATGCGGCGGGCCGCGCTGCGGTAGGCGGGAGCGGTGAGGCAGTACGTGTCGCGGCTGCCGTGGATGAGACGGGTGCCGTCCGGGGCGACCGGCAGCGCGTCGGGGTGGGCCAGGGTGAACCACGGCGGCGGGGAGGCAGTCGGGGTGGCCAGGTCGACGGCCACGCCGCCTGCGTGCAGGCGTTCGATGTGGGCGTCGAGCCAGGAGAAGTCGTAGCGTCCCTCCTCCGGTTCGAGCAGGGCCCAGGAGAAGACTCCGAGCGTGGCCAGGTTGACCCTGGCCCGGCGCATGAGTGCGTCGTCCTCCTTCCAGACCGGCTCGTCCCACTGTTCGGGGTTGTAGTCGCCGCCGAAGGCGAGGCCGCCCAGGCGGTCGGTGACACTGCGTGCCGTCATGTCGCTTCCTCGGAGAAGGGGAGTCGGACGGTGATGCACTGACGCTCTGTCAGACATGGATCCGGACGGGACCTGCTGCCCCCAGATACCTCGCCTCGCAGCACGGCTGTCAAACGGCCGACCACCAGGGCCACCGCATGCGGTCCAGGTCCTTCGGTCCTCCGGTACCCTCACGGGCTTCCGGGAAGGTGCCGGACGCCTGTCCGGCCAACTAGGCGTCAGCGGCTGAGGGCCGCGGAGAATCCGTCACCGCAGCCGCCCACGCGTCTCGGGGATCAGAGCGCCGCGAAGGTCCACAGCAGGTTGGTGCTGCTGCCGTAGGTCCACTGCTTGAGGTTGGACCCGGAGGCGACGTTGCCGCCGCTGTCCAGGGCGAGGCCGTTGGTGACGTTGCCGGTAGCCCTGAGGTCGGGGTTGTCGGCGGTGAAGGTCAAGGAGGTGCCGGCGAGGTTGTCTCCGTAGCACCAGCTGCTGCTGGAGATGCTGTCGTCGGTTGGCCAGTACGGGTTGGTGATGTCGGCCGGGCCGCCGCGCTCGGAGTCGAAGACCTCGCCCTTGCCGTGCATGCCGTCCTTGTACGTGGCGACGAACTCACGGCCCCAGCTGCCCGCCTGGTTGGGAAGTTCAGGAGCTGCTGCTCGTCGACGGCGTCCAGGTTGAAGTCCTGCCACAGGATGTCGGGCTGGCCGCGGTCGATGACCTCCTTGAGCTTGTCGAACCAGAGCTGGTTCTCCGCGGCCGGGCCCAGCTGCCCGTAGCGCTTCTTGAGGCTGGGGTCCGTCTGGGCGGGGGCGTACTCGTAGAAGCCGGTGAAGTTGTACGCGTCGTGCATGGCCACCAGCAGCTTGAGGCCCGGGCCCTTCTTCACCGAGTTCCACTCGTGGACCTGGCTGTCCCACATGGAGAAGCCGTCACGATGCTCGGCGACCGGGCCGGCGAACCTGGCGCCGGCGTCGACGAACAGCTGCACCCACTCGTCCGGGTCGAACTTCCCGCCGACCGACTTCAGCTTCGGCGCGAACTTCACGAAGTTGCCCGCCAGGTCCTGGGCGTCGGTGAAATTGTGGTATGGCCACGCCGACGGCTGGCCGTAGGCCGCGATGTTCCCCATCGCCGCTACTTCTGCAAGTCCGAGGTCCTGGACGCGATCGCCGCACTGGGCCCTCGACCACGGCTTCGAGAACGTGGCCACCGGCACCAACGCGGACGACGCCCTGTATCCGCACCGACCGGGCATCCGCGCCGGACGCGAGCGAGGCGTCCACACCCCGCTCCTGGACACCGGCCTGAGCAAAGCCGACGTACGCCGCCTCAGTCGGCACTGGTCGCTGCCGACGTGGAACAAGCCCGCCACACCGTGCCTGGCCAGCCGCATCCGCTACGGCATCGAGGTCACCCCGCACCGCCTGACCCGCATCGATCGCGCCGAGTCCGCGCTGCGCGCGCCCGACGGCGAGGGTGAGGCCGAGGTCGGCGTGGAACCCTGCCTGCCCGCTCCGAAGCCATGATCCACCTCGCCATGACCGACCTGATGGCCCGCCGCCTCACCGGCGAGGCCACCATCTCCTGGCGCGACCCGACACCCAGGGATCAAACGCCAATCACGGGATGAAACACCGGGAGAAAACGACTTCTAAGGCATCGCCGTCCTTGCTCCGGGCGCTGGTCATGCATCGCTCCGTTGGGCGGTGAGCGGGTGAAGTGAACCATGTCGTGCAAGTGACTTGTGCACTCGACTTGAGCGAGTGATAAAGTCAATCGCACGGAGCGGTCGTGCGGCGCTGCACTGCCCTCCATTGCCTCAACCGCGCGGCTGTGTGAGCCGAGCCACCCACTGCTCGTCCGGCGTCCGTGTCCAGGCGTCCGGAATTCCTTCACCGACTTCGGGAGTTCGTCATGGCTGTCCTGCTCCACCGGCTGGGCCGAAGTGCCTACCGCCATCGCAAGCTGGTGCTCGGCATCTGGCTCGCGGTCCTGGCCGCGCTCATCACCTGCGTGGGTGTCTTCGGCGGCAAGCTCGACGACCGCTTCACCGTGCCGGGGACCGAGTCGCAGCGCGCACTGGACACGCTCGGCAGGACGCTGCCCGAGGCGTCAGGAGCCGCCGCCCAGATCGTCTTCACCGCCCCCGAGGGCCACCGCGTCACCGAGGCCCCCTATACGGCGGCCATCGCCGGAGCCGAGGCGGCGTCCGCGAAGGTGCCCCAAGTCAGCGCCGTCATAGGCCCGACCACCTCCGGCGCCGTCTCGGCCGACCGGACCACCGCGATCGTGCAGGTGCAGTACTCGGTGCAGCAGCCCGAGGTGCGCGCCTCATCCCTGGACGCCCTCGAGCAGGTGGCCAAGGCGGCCGAGAAGAAGGGCCTCAAGACCTTTGTGGGCGGCAGCGTCTACGGCAGCAAGGGCGTCCACATCGGCCCGTCGGAGATCATCGGCGTCGGCGTCGCCCTGCTCGTTCTCGTCGTCACGTTTGGTTCCCTGCTCGCCGCGGGCATGTCGCTGCTGTCCGCCCTGCTGGGTGTGGCGGTGGGACTGACCGGGCTGCTGGCCCTCGCCCCAGCGGTCAGTATCTCCTCCACGGCCGTCACGCTCGCGCTGATGCTCGGTCTGGCCGTGGGCATCGACTACGTCCTGTTCATCCTCTCCCGCCACCGCCAGCAACTCGCCCGCGGAACCGACCCGCAGGAGTCCATCGCGTTGGCCAACGGCACCGCGGGCGGCGCAGTCGTCTTCGCCGGCAGCACCGTGATCATCGCTCTCGCCGCACTCAGTGTCATCGGTATCCCGTTCCTGACCACGATGGGCCTCGGCGCCGCCGGCGCCGTACTCGTCGCCGTCCTGGCCGCGATCACGCTGCTTCCGGCTCTCGCCGGATTCCTCGGCGCCCGGCTGACCCCCAAGCCCGGCAGCAAGGCGGCCCGGCGGGCCGTCGACTCCGGCGAATCCGCGGGAAGGGCCGCTTTGGGCGCCCGCTGGGTGAAGTCGGTCGTCGCCAAGCCCCTGCTGACCGTTCTGGCCGTCGCGGGCATCCTGGTGGCGCTCGCGCTCCCGGCGGCGGACCTGCGTCTCGCCCTGCCGGACAACGGCTCGGCCCCGGTGAGTTCCACCGAGCGCAAGGCATACGACGTGGTCGGCGACAAGTTCGGCCCCGGCTTCAACGGTCCGCTCCTGGTGCTGACCGAGGTCGACGACGGGTCCGGTGCGCAGGCGGGTACTCAGGCCGCGCAGCAGCTGCGGGACCTCAAGGGTGTCAAGGCAGTGCTGCCCCCCGTGCCCACACGTGACCCCGCGCAGACCGTCATCCAGGTCATCCCCGAGACCGGCCCCGACAGCGCCCGCACCGGCCGCCTCGTCCGCGACATACGGGCCGCGGCCCCGGACATCCGCGAGACGACCGGAGCGAGGGTCGCGGTCACCGGAACCACCGCCGTCAACATCGACGTCTCCAACCGGCTCAGCGACTCCCTGCTGCCGTTCATGGCGATCGTCGTCGGCCTGAGCCTCATCCTGCTGACCATGGTGTTCCGCTCGCTGCTGATCCCGCTCAAGGCCGCCGTCGGATTCCTGCTGTCGGTCGGCGCCGCGCTCGGCATGGTCGTCGCTCTGTTCCAGTGGGGCTGGCTGGCGGACGCCTTCGGCTTGTCCCACACCGGTCCCGTCGTCAGCTTCCTGCCGATCATCCTCATCGGCGTGCTGTTCGGACTCGCCATGGACTACGAGGTGTTCCTCGTCTCCGGGATGCGGGAGGAGTGGGTACACACCGGCGTGGCCCGCCGCTCGGTGATCGACGGCGCGCGGCACAGCGTACGGGTCGTCACCGCGGCCGCCCTGATCATGTTCACCGTCTTCGCCGGGTTCTTTCCCCTGGACGACGCCCTGATCAAGCCCATCGCCTTCGCGCTCGCCGTCGGCGTGGCCATCGACGCCTTCGCCGTCCGCATGACGCTGGTCCCCGCCGTCCTCGCCCTCGCCGGACGACACGCCTGGTGGCTGCCCGCCTGGCTCGGCCGAGTCCTGCCCGACCTCGACGTCGAGGGCACACGTCTGCAGAAGGCCGTATCGAAGCACAGCGAGCCGGCCTCGGGACCCGAGCTCGCCCCGGAACCCGAGCCGGTGTCCTGAGGCGGGGCGTATCCCCGCCCCGTGGCGGCTGCACAGCGTCGCTGTGCAGCCGCCCGGTACGCCGTGCGACGCGTGCGTCGTCGCGGTCCGGAAGTCGGCCGCTGGTGCGCGACCGTCGCCCATGCCATCAGGACGTCGAGGGAACGTCGGTGGCTTGGGGCGGGCTCAGTGCCGGGCGAACTGGACCTGAGTAGGTTGGACGACGTTCGCCCGCACCGTGAGTCCGGTGATGGTCAGCCGTTCGCCGTAGATGTCGGTGATTCTGATCGCACCGCCGCACCCGCTGCCGTCGGCGGAGATGAAGTAGTTGTAGGCGGTGCGGGGCAGTTGCCGCCAGCCGCCCGCGGTGCGGACCTCCAGCCCGGTGACCGGGTTCCTGTGGTTGATCGCCTGGATGGCGCACCAGTGCTGGCTGGACCCGGTCTTGTACCTGATGGAGATCGGGCCGATCGTGCTCGGGCTGACCAGGCTCCAGGTGATGGGGAGTCGGCCGACCTTGAGGTCGGCGAGTTTGGCGAAGGCCTGTTCGCTGAGGTCGATCTGCCCGGGTGCGCAGGGCAGGGGGCATTCGTTGGTGATCCGTACCGTGACGGACTTGCCGTTGGCCGCCCGGACGAGCACGTACGCGCCGCACGCCCTGGACGTCTCGTAGTCGGTGGTGTTCATGGCCGCGATCATGAGGTCGGGGCTCGGGCCGAACAGGCAGGCGCCGTCTCCGACACCGGCCTTGTAGGCGGTGGCGACGCCCTGGTAGGTCGCGCCGGGCTTGATCCGTCCTGCTGACGGGGTCGTGGTCGACGCCTCTCGCGGGGGCTGGGGGGTGTCTTTGGGCGACGGCGTCGCGGTCGTCGTGGTCGCGGAAGCCTTCGGGCTGGGGGAACCGGTCGGGCGCGCCGTCGTGCTCGGGGTGCCTGCCTTGGTGGCTGGGGCGGTGGGGGCCTTCTTGTGGGGAGTGGCGAAGGGGGTAGCCGCGGCATGTCTTGCATCCGCGGTGCGGTCGGGCGAGGACTGCATGAGCAGGTAGGCGAGAACGCTCACGGTGGTCAGCGCCACCGTGGTGCCCAGGATGAGCCTGCGTCTGTGTCTGCGCTGCCGCGCGGCCTGCCTCGGTGTGTTCATCATCTGTCCGTTTCGGAAGATCGAGCCGGTGGTGCACTACTCAGTGACCGCGGGAAGCGAAAAGGTTGCCGATGATTTCTGGGGGTCCCGAGCGCCGACCCGGCTTGGACAGAGCGCCCCCGGATGGTGCGGTCGGCGCCAGCTTGCGAGCTGAACCCATGAACAATGAACAGCTCGACGCCCGCGACATCGGGTCTTTCGAGGACCGACCGCGCTCCTTGCGCGTACTTGGCAGCGGGCTCCTTGCAGATCCGCATGTCGATGATCCGCCCGCCGGGACGGTCACGCAGCCCGTCGGTCGACACGTCACAGCAGGTCGCTCGCACCACTTACATCGGATGCTTTGCATGGCTCTTGGGGCGGCTCTCGTCTCATGACGTCGTCTTCACTTGGCAATTTGTTCGTAACGCTGGACACGCTACGGCGTCATGCCTCTTAATACATCCGATGTCAGTCGAGGGTGTCGGCGGTAGGACGACTCTCTGCCGCTCCCCGGGCCTGGCAGCCGAGTTCGTCCTGCCTGTTCAGCTCTCGCCCCCGGCAGTGGCCGCGCCGCTGTCGCCCCGAAGTCCCATGGGCATCTGGCGCGTTCGCCCTCCCGGTGCCCCTTCGACAACCCCGGAGCCGCCCCATGTCCACCTCGCCGCTCAGCAGACGCTCCCTCCTCAAGGCCGCCACCCTCGCGGGAGGAGCCGTCGCCTTCGGGCTGCCGCAGGCCCTGTGGCCCACCACCGCCTCGGCGTACTCGGTCCCCTCGAAGCTGGACTGGTGGTACCAGGCCCGGTTCGGAATGTTCATCCACTTCGGGTCCTACTCCTACCTCGGCGACGGTGAATGGGCCTTCAGCGACAAGGGGTGGACCAAGGCCGACTGGCAGAACCATGTGACCAAGCCGTTCAACCCGACCAGCTTCAACGCCGCCCAGATCGCCGAACTGGCCAAGAACGCCGGCATGAAGTACCTCGTGATCACCGCCAAGCATCACGAGGGCTACGCCATGTGGGACTCCGACGTCGCCGGCTTCAAGGACGTCACCGGAACCAAGCAGTACAACCTGCACGACTACAACAACTTCCAGCCCGACCTGCTGGCCCAGTTGAGGACCGAGTGCCTGAACCGGGGCATCAAATTCGGGCTCTACTACTCGATCATGGACTGGAACCACCCCTCACAGACCTGCACCCCGAGCAACTACTCCACGTCCATGGCCTCCGCGACGGCCCGCGCCGATTACATCAACGACATGAAGGGCCATCTGCAGGAACTGCTGACCCGCTACGACCCGGCCATCCTGTGGTTCGACGGCGACTGGTGCGACTGGTGGTCCAAGTCCGACGGCCAGGCACTGTACGACTGGCTGATCGCCCGCAAGTCCAGCCTCATCATCAACGAACGTGTCAGGCGGGACCTCGGTCTCGGCGACTACGCGGTCGCGGAGTTCGGTATCCCCGACGCGCCGATGGACCGGCCGTGGGAAGCCTGCGCCACTATGAACTGGGCCTGGGGGTACAACGATGAGGCGGTGCACTACCGCTCGGTCACGACCCTCATCCAGGAGATGGTCACGATCGTCTCCCGTGACGGCAACTACCTGCTCAACATCGGTCCCAAGGGCGACGGCAGCGTGACCGCGGAGTCCGTGGACAGACTCAACGGCATGGCGTCCTGGATGGCCGTCCACGCCGACAGTGTCCACGGCACCAGCGGCAGCCCCTTCGCCACCGAACCTTCCTGGGGCAGGATCACCAAGAAGAACGGCAAGCTCTTCGCCCACGTCTTCACCTGGCCCACCGACGGCACGCTCCAGATCCCGGCCGTCCACAACACCATCGACCGCGTCTATCTGATGAACAACCCCTCGACGTCGCTCTCCTACACCGTCAGCGGCGGCACCATCAACGTCAGCGTGCCGGCCGGCGCGCCCAACGCGCACGACTCGGTGGTCTGCGTCGAGGTCGCCGGCATGCCGGCGGTCCTGGCGAACGGCGTCTACCGGCTGGTGTGTGCCCGCAGCGGCAAGGGGCTCGACAACTCCAACACGACCGCCGAGGGCAGCCAGGTCATCCAGTGGACGCAGCACAGCGGCCCTCAGCAGCAGTGGACGGTCACGAACATGGACCACGGCTACTACAAGCTGGTCAGCGTGCACAGCGGCAAGGCGCTCGACGACAACGACAGCACCACCCTGGGAACGACGATCGTGCAGCGCGCCGACAACGGCAGCCACCGGCAGCAATGGGCCGTCACCGCGCTGGGCAACGGTGAGTTCCGGCTCGTCAACCGGCACAGCGGGCTGGCACTGGACAACGCGAACACCACCGACGAGGGGAGGCCCGTCCTCCAGTGGACCCCGGGTACCGGGACGCCACAGAGATGGGCCGCGATCAGAACCAGCTGACCGCCCCCACGGTCGTCCGTCCCCGGATGCCCGCCCGGGGGCGGATCCACGGTGGCACGACGGCGACCAGGAGACCCGACGTCGAGTGTCGCGCCCTGCCACAGCCACGTCTTCTTCAAGAGCAATACGGGGCCATCTGCCGCCCCCGCAAGGACACTCCAACCGTCAACTCACGGAGGGAACCATGTCTCACACAAAATGACGCGACGTACGTTTCTCGGCGCGGCGGGTGCGGCGACCGCCGCGACCGCCCTGCCGAACGTCCCCGGCTTCTCCGGCCTTCTGCCGCAGGCGGCCGCCGCCGACACGCAGACCAACCTGAGCAGGATGGTCGACATGCGGTTCGGCATGTTCAACCACTTCAGCCTGGGAACCTTCACGAACGAGGAGTACCTGCCCAAGCAGTGGAACCGTACCGACTGCACCGACGGCGACATCACCTCGTACACCATCTCCACCAGCACCGACGGCACGAACTTCACCCAGGTCGCCACCGGCACCTGGGCCGGCGACCGCACCCTGAAGCTGGCCGAATGGCCGGCCAGGAACGTGGGGTTCGTACGGATCAAGGTCAACGCGGCCACCGGCGGTTACGCCAACATCAGCGGGATGCGCATCGGCGGCGCACCGCCAAGCCGGCACTGGTGTCCACCACGCTGCCCGGCGACGGCACCGTCTACCGGCTCGTCGCCCGGCACAGTCGCAAGGTCGCCGACGTGGAGGGCGGGGCCACCG
This sequence comes from Streptomyces sp. Go-475, assembly GCF_003330845.1. Taxonomy (GTDB): domain Bacteria; phylum Actinomycetota; class Actinomycetes; order Streptomycetales; family Streptomycetaceae; genus Streptomyces. Next base: position 7,971,827 of record NZ_CP026121.1, read on the forward strand.
CGAACAACACCAACGTCCTGCGGTGGCCCTGGCTCAACAAGCCGATCCAGAAGTGGACCTTCGTCAACACCGGCGACGGCTACTACAGGATCAAGGGTGTGGCCAGCGGCAAGCTGCTGGAGGTCGGGGGGCCGTCACGCCCACCGGTGACGGCTACCACGTCCTCATCAACCGCTACAGCGGGCTCTGCCTCGCCGTCGAGGAGGGCAGCACCGCCGACGGAGCCAACATCGAGCAGCAGCCGTACGCGTCACTGGCACGACAGCAATGGCAGATCGTCACCTCGTGATCCTCTCTCCCCGCCACCCTCTCCTTCTCAACGGGCTGCTGTTGAGAAGGAGGCGGGTGGCTGTCGGTTGCGGGCGCCCACGCGCCCGTTCTCATCCAGCTTTCCAACTCGCCTCAATGGAATGCTGTTCGGCAGAGACCAGTGGTGTGCCACTTCGGTATCGCCCCGGTACGTACGACGTCCCCTTGCGCTGCCGCCCGGCCGCATCACCCGCTCGGGCGCTCCTGCGGTGCCGTGCCGCGGCATGAGTGACCCGCCGCCGCCCGACCGGCATGGGAGGGGGCGTCGGGCGGCGGCGGGAGCACGGGGGACGGGCGCGGTCAGCCGGCGAGAGGTTCCTCCGGTGCCTCGTTCAGGCTGGCCGCCAGCCACTGTTCGACGGCGGTGATGTGCACCGTCGCGGCCGAGGCGGCCAGCAGCGCGTCGCGTGCCTTCAGGGCACCGAGGATCTGCTGGTGGTCCCGGTGCGCGTTGTCCACGGCACGCCGGGCCTGGCTGCCCCGGACGATGCGTACCCGCTGGGTACGGGTGGACAGCACGCGCAGCAGCATGGACAGCACCGGGTTGCCGACGGCTTCGACGATCCTCACGTGGAAGGCGATGTCGTGGGCGATGAACTCCTCGACCGTGGCGGCCGACTTGGACCGTTCCAGGATGTCGCCGAGTTCTCGCAGGTCCTCGGAGGTCAGCAGCGCGGCGGCCAGCCCGGTCGCCTGGGGCTCCAGGAGCCTGCGCACCTGGAGCAGTTGCAGGGCGGTCCGTCCCTGGGAGACGTCCGAGGCGAAGGAGAGCGACTCGAGGAGGAGATGGGGCTCCAGGCTGGACACATAGGTGCCGTCCCCCTGCCGCACGGTGAGGATGCGCATCGCGGTGAGCGCGCGGACGGCCTCGCGCAGCGAGTTGCGGGACAGGCCCAACTGCGCGGCGAGTATCTCCTCCTTCGGCAGGCGGGAGCTGGGCGCGAGTTCGCCTGCGACGATCATCGCCTTGATCTTGTCCATCGCCTCGTCGGTGAGTGCCACGTGCGTGCCTTCCTGTGCCGGGGACATACGAGCGCCGCTCCGCCACTCGGCACGGGGCCGGGGCGGAGCGGGCGACCGCTACTCCTGCTTCTCGCCGGAAGCGAAGCGGGAGATGATCAGGGCGACGATGATGATCGCGCCGTTCAGGAACTGGTTCCACAGCGCCGGCACGCCCGCCAGAGTCATGACGTTGACGACGAGCTGGAGAGTCAGGACGCCCGTGAGGGCGCCGAACACGGAGCCCTTGCCGCCGTTCAGGCTCACCCCTCCGATGACGGTCGCGGCGAAGACCTGGAAGATCCAGCCGCTGCCCTGGGTGGCGGAGATGGAGCCGTAGTGGCCGCTGTAGAGGATGCCGGCGAACGCGGCGAGCAGGCTGCCGAGGATGAGGACGGCCCACACGATCCGGTCGACGCGGATGCCGGCGGTGCGGGCCGCCTCCGCGTTGCCGCCGACGGCGTACAGCGCCCGGCCGTGCCGCAGCCACGCCAGCGCGCTGCCCCCCGCCGCGAACAGCACCGCGCAGATCCAGATGGCCGCGGGTACGCCGAGCCAGGACGCCTTGCCCAGGTAGGTGAACGAGGACGGCAGGTCCACGATCGACTGGCCCTCGGAGAGGGCGACCTGGAGGCCGCGCAGCATGGTCAGACCGCCGAGGGTGACGATGAACCCGTTGAGCCGCAGCTTGAGGATGAGGAAGCCGTTCAGAACGCCGATCGCCACGCCGACCAGGAGGCACAACGGGACCGCCGTCCACTCGGGGAAGAGCCCGAGTCCGGTGAACCGCCCACCGGTCGTCGGCAGGACGAGCCATACGGCGATGACCGGGGCCACGCCGATGGTCGATTCCAGCGACAGGTCCATGCGCCCGCAGATGAGGATGAGGGCGGTGGCGAGGACGAGCAGACTCAGTTCGGTGGACTGCTGCGCCACTCCGATGAGGTTGTCGGCGGTCAGGAAGGCCGGCGAGACGATGAAACCGATCAGGCCCAGCACGAGGATGGCCGGGACCAGGGACAGTTCACGGAAACGGCCGAGGTCGAGCCGCTGCCGGGCGGTGTCCGCCGCGGAAGGCTCCGTTTTGCTCGGTGCGGGCTCCGTGACATCTGTGGTGGCGGACATGTCTACCTTCCGTGCTGGTGAGTGCCGGACGCGGCGGATGCGGTGGTGGTGTCGGCGACGCCCTCGATGGCGGCGACGACGTGCTCGTCCTTCCAGCCGCGGTCGAACTCGGCGACCACCCGTCCGTGGAACATGACCACGACGCGGTCGCAGGTTCTGAGGTCGTCGAGTTCGTCGGAGACGATCAGGGCGGCCTTGCCCTCGTCGGCGGCCCGCCGGATCCTGCCGAGCAGGAACTCCTTGGATTTGACGTCGACGCCGTTGGTGGGGCGGATGGCCACCAGGACGTGCGGGTCGGTGGCCAGGGCGCGGGCGACGACGACCTTCTGCTGGTTGCCGCCGGAGAGCGCGGAGACCGGGGTGTCGGCCGCGGGGGTCTTGATGTCGAGGTCGCGGATCATGCGTCGGGCGAAGGCCCTGGTGCGGGCGGGCAGGACAGTGCCGAACGGGCCGAGCTGGTCGGTGACGGTGAGCGTCGCGTTCTCCGCCACGCTCCGGTTGTTGACCAGGCCCTGCAGATGGCGGTCCTCGGGGACGAAACCCACTCCGGCGGCCAGGGCGGACGGCACGCTGCCGGTGCGCACGACTGTGCCACCGATGGTGATGCGGCCGGCCTTGGCGCGGTGCAGACCGGCGACGGTCTCGCCCACCTGCACATTGCCGCTGGCCGTCGCTCCGGCGAGCCCGATCACCTCGCCGGAGCGCACCGCCAGGGAGAGGTCCTCGCAGGCGCCGGGCAGGGTGAGGGCGTCGATGCGCAGCAGCTCCGTCCCGTCGGCCGGTGCGGTCGGGGGCGCGCTCGCGGGGCCTGCTGCCACGGAGGCGGCGTCGCCGGTCATGGCCTCCACGAGGGAGTGGTGCCCCAGTTCGGCCACGGGTGCGGTGAGGATGTGGGCCGCGTCGCGGTAGACCGTGACGGTGGTGCAGAGGTCGTAGACCTCTTGCAGGTGGTGGGAGATGAAGAGGAAGGCGACGCCTTGCTCCTGCAGGTCCCGGAGCTTGTCGAAGAGGCGGCCGATGCCGCGGGCGTCGAGCTTGGCGGTGGGCTCGTCCAGGATGATGAACCGGGCGCCGAAGGACAGCGCGCGGGCGATCTCCACGAACTGCCGCTGCTCGACGGTCAGGTCCCTGGCCCGGGCGGCGGGGTCGACGGCCACGCCGTACTCGCCGAGGAGTTCCTCCGCCCGCTGCCTGAGCTGCTTCCAGCGGATGGGGCGCACCGCGCCGGGGCTCTGCCGGTTCAGGAAGAGGTTCTCGGCGACGGTCAGATCACCGATGATGGTGGACCGCTGGTAGACGCAGGCGACCTTCGAGCGCCAGGCGTCGATGTCTCCGTAGGCGGGGGCCGGCGCACCGGAGAAGCGCAGCGAGCCGGTGTCGGGCTGCTGGAGGCCGGTGAGGATGGACACGAGCGTCGACTTGCCGGCGCCGTTGCGTCCCACCAGGGCGTGCGCTTCGCCCTCGGCGATGCTGATGCGGGCGTCGCGCAGCGCGATGGTGGCGCCGAATCGTTTGCTGATGCCGGTCGCCTCGGCGACCGGGGCCCGGGTTCCGGGTCCGCTCGCCGGGCTGGTGGCGGTGTCCGCCATGCTGGATACCGTCCTTCGGGTACGGATGGTGGGGGCCGGGGATCGGGAACCGGGGAGCAAGGAGCCGACCGGATCCGGGTCGGGGGGCCGCAGTCGGGGGAGGGGAGTGAGGTCCGCCGGCGTTGACGCGGTCGGTGGCTGCCGGTTGTCAGCCGACGTTGTTGCCCCACAGGGACTTGTCGTCCACGTTGTCCTTGGTCACCAGCGGGGCGGGCAGCTGGTCCTCCAGCCCGTTCGGGATCTTGACGATCGTCGAGCCGTGGTCGGTCGCGCCCGGCTTGAACGTCTTGCCCTCTGCCGCGGCCTGGGCGTAGTACAGCGCGTACTTGGCGTAGAGGTCGGCGGGCTGGGAGACCGTGGCGTCGATCTGGCCCTTGCGGATGGCGTCGAACTCCTGCGGGATGCCGTCGTTGGAGACGATGCTGATGTGGCCCTTCTCGCCGGCGGGCTTGAGCAGGCCCTTCTGCTCCAGCAGCGCCAGGGTGGGCTGGAGGAACGCGCCGCCGGCCTGCATGTAGATACCGTTCAGGTCCGGGTGCTGGGCCAGCAGCGACTGCAGCTTGGCGGAGGCGACGTCCCCCTTCCACTCCGTGGGAAGCTCGAAGACCTTGATCTTGGGGAACTTGGTCTTCATGCACTCGGCGAAGGCCTCCGAGCGGTCGCGGCCGTTGATGGAGTCCAGGGAGCCCTGGAACTCGGCCACCTTGCCCTTGCCGCCGAGCTGCTTGCCGAGGAACTCACAGGCCTTTGTGCCGTACGCCCGGTTGTCGGCGCGGACCACCATGTAGACCTCACCCTTGTCAGGCCTGGTGTCGACACTGACCACAGGGATCTTCTTGGACGCGAGGGTGTCGAGGGTGGAGGCGATGGCGCCGGTGTCCTGGGGCGCCATGACGACGGCCTTCGCTCCGGTGTTCTGGAAGACCTGGACGTTGGCGACGAGCTTGGTGACGTCGTTCTGCGAATTGCTGACCGGCAGGGCGTTGATGCCGTCCGCCTTGATGTCCTTCTTCAGGTACTGCGCGTAGGAGTTCCAGAAGTCGGAGTCGGAACGCGGCAGGTCGATGCCGATGGCCGGCTTGTCGCCGCCCGAGCCGACCGACTCCGAGCCGCTCCGGTTGCACGCGGTGGCGAGGGCGAGGACCGCGAGCACGGCGGTGGCGGCTGTGGCAGTGGAGCGGGTGCGAGTGGGCTTCATGACCGTGTTGTCTCCTTTGACGGGGCGGAGGACCGCGAGACAGCGATGAGAGGGAGGCGTACTCGCCTGCCGGAGAGGGCGGGCGGGGCAGCGGGCCGGGCAGAGGGTTGCCCGGCACAAGGCAGTGCGGGACCGCGCCCGAGGGGACGGAAACGGGAGAGGCTGCCCGAGAGACGCAGGTCAGGGGCTGTATCCGACCGTTCGGAAGGGCGCCAGGGGCCCCCGGGCCATTCCTCCGATGTCTCTCGGACGTCGAGGACGTTACGACGGGGTTGCCGAAGTTGACAAGACTCCGTGGCCGTTGAATTGAGCAGCAGGGCGAAGCCATGCCGAGCGGTCGCGCGCGAACGCGTCAGGAGGACTAGTGAGTCGACCTATGACCTGCGCCTATGCTCAATCGGTTGACCGTGTCGCACCGGGCGGCCGCGCCTCACGATTCGGCAACGACCGCTGCGTCCGCTGGGCTGTCCCGTCGACGGAACGGCGCCGCCGGGCTGCTGTCACCCACTCCGGTCAGGTTCAGCGGCACGAGGTCAGCGCTCCTACCAGCGGAGTCTGCCGCACATGGCTCGCCCAGAGTCATCGGACGAAATCTCGGTCGTCACCCCTGCATCAGCGGTGACCGGGGTGCAACTGCCCGTCATTTCCGGGTGAACGCTCACGACGGGGAAAATACATCCGAGGAATCCGTTGCCAGCGGGTGGTCCTGCGTCTACAGTCTCGATGCCGCCATTCATCCGATGACTGAGGGAGCGGGCCGCTGAGGCGCTCCGCACGGTCCGGTCGGGGCGCTACCGGCGGCAATGGCCCGCCCGTACCACCGACCGTCACTCCCTCCCTGAACCCGCCTACGGCAAGGGAAACGCCAGTGAAACTGCTACGAGTCGGCGCCCCCGGCGAAGAGCGGCCCGCTGTCCGCACCGACGACGGCCGGCTGCTGGACCTGTCCTCCGTGACCTCCGACGTTGACCGCGCGTTCCTCGCCTCGGACGGCATCGACCGTGCCCGTGCCGCGGTCGCGGCAGGAGCCCTCCCCGTTCTGGACGCTGACGGCCTGCGGATCGGCCCGCCCGTCGCACGCCCTGGCAAGATCGTCTGCATCGGCCTGAACTACCGGGACCACGCCGCCGAGACCGGCGCCGCGATCCCCGAGCGGCCGGTGGTGTTCATGAAGGACCCGGGGACCGTGGTCGGGCCCTACGACGAGGTACTCGTTCCGCGCGGCTCGGTGAAGACGGACTGGGAGGTCGAGCTCGCGGTCGTCATCGGCCGCCGGGCGCGGTACCTGGACGGCGCCGAGGCCGCTCGGTCCGTCATCGCCGGGTACGCGATCAGCCATGACGTCTCGGAGCGTGAGTTCCAGCTGGAGTACTCCCCGCAGTGGGACCTCGGCAAGTCCTGCGAGACCTTCAATCCGCTCGGCCCGTGGCTGGTCACCGCCGACGAGGTCGGCGACCCGCAGGACCTCGGGCTGCACCTGAGCGTCAACGGCGTGAAGCGGCAGGACGGGCACACCCGGGACATGATCTTCCCGGTCGACCACATCGTGGCGTACCTGAGTCAGTACATGGTCCTGGAGCCGGGCGACGTGATCAACACGGGGACGCCCGCGGGCGTGGCCCTCGGTCTGCCCGGCACTCCCTACCTCCGCCCCGGCGACACCGCCGAACTCTCCGTCGACAGGCTCGGCAGCCAGCGCCAGACCTTCGGCCAAGCGTGAAAGGCACCCCCTTGACTGCCATCTCAGCCCGGATCACCGCGGTCGACACCTACGACGTCCGCTTCCCCACCTCGCGGGAGCTGGACGGTTCCGACGCGATGAACCCGGACCCCGACTACTCCGCCGCCTATGTCGTGCTGCGCACCGACGCCGGTGACGGGCTCGAGGGCCACGGTTTCACCTTCACCATCGGACGCGGCAACGATGTGCAGGTCGCCGCGATCGGCGCCCTGCGCCACCACGTCGTGGGCCGCTCCGTCACGGAGCTGTGCGCCGACCCGGGCTCACTCAGCCGCGACCTGATCGGTGACAGTCAGCTGCGCTGGCTCGGCCCCGAGAAGGGCGTGATGCACATGGCGATCGGCGCGGTCGTGAACGCCGTGTGGGACCTGGCCGCCAAGCGCGCCGGCCAGCCGCTGTGGCGGCTGCTCGCCCACGCCGAACCGGAGTGGCTGGTCTCCCAGGTCGACTTCCGCTACATCGCCGACGTCCTCACCCCCGAGGACGCACTCGCTCTCCTGCGCGAGGGCCGCGCGGGGCTCGACGAGCGCGAGGCCGTGCTGGTGAACCGCGGATACCCGGGCTACACGACCTCGCCCGGCTGGCTCGGTTACTCCGACGACAAGCTCACCCGGCTGGCCAAGCAGGCGGTCGCCGACGGGTTCACCCAGATCAAACTGAAGGTCGGCGCGGACCTGGAGGACGACGTCCGGCGCCTGCGCACGGCCCGTGCCGCCGTCGGTGACGGCATTCGCATCGCCATCGACGCCAACCAGCGGTGGAACGTGGACGAGGCGATCCAGTGGACCGACGCGCTCGCCGCCTTCGACCCGTACTGGATCGAGGAGCCCACCAGCCCCGACGACATCCTCGGACACGCCGCCGTCCGTGAAGCGGTCGCGCCGGTGAAGGTGGCCACCGGCGAACACGTGCAGAACCGCGTCGTCTTCAAGCAACTCCTCCAGGCCGGCGCCCTCGACGTCCTCCAGATCGACGCCGCCCGAGTCGGCGGGGTCAACGAGAACCTGGCCATCCTGCTGCTCGCCGCGAAGTTCGGGGTGCCGGTGTGTCCGCACGCCGGCGGGGTGGGGCTGTGCGAGCTGGTGCAGCACCTGTCGATGTTCGACTACCTGGCCCTGTCCGGTACCACCGAGAACCGGGTCATCGAGTACGTCGACCACCTCCACGAGCACTTCACCGTGCCCGTGGTGATGCGCGAAGGGCACTACACCGCGCCCCTCGCACCGGGTTTCTCCGCCATGATGAAGGAGGAGTCCATCGCCGAGTACCGCTACCCGGACGGGACGTTCTGGGTCGCCGACCGCGCCGGACGGGAGGAGGTGGCATGACCGGGCTGTCAGGCCTCAGAGCCCTCGTCACCGGCGGCGGGTCCGGCATCGGACTGGCCACAGCCCAGACGCTGGCCGCGCAGGGCGCGGCGGTGGCCGTGCTCGACCTGGAACCGTCCGGAGTGCCGGAGCCGCTGCACGCCCTCAAGGCCGACGTCGGCGACGACACCTCGGTCCGCCGCGCCGTGGAGGAAGCGGCCGAGCGGCTCGGCGGCCTGGACATCCTCGTCAACAACGCGGGCATCGGCGCCGTCGGCACCGTCGAGGACAACCCCGACGAACAGTGGCACCACGTCCTGGACGTCAACGTCCTCGGCCTGGTGCGCACCTCCCGCGCCGCCCTGCCGTACCTGCGACGCGCAGCCACCGCCCGTCCGGGCACCGCGGCCATCGTCAACATCTGCTCGATCGCGGCCACGGCCGGACTCCCGCAGCGCGCCCTGTACTCCGCCAGCAAGGGCGCCGTGCTGTCCCTCACCCTGGCCATGGCCGCCGACCACGTCCGCGAGGGAATCCGCGTCAACTGCGTCAACCCGGGCACCGCCGACACCCCCTGGGTGGCCCGGCTCCTGGACGCCGCCGACGACCCCGAGGCGGAACGTGCCGCCCTGAACGCACGCCAGCCGATCGGCCGCCTGGTCACCGCGGACGAAATCGCGGCGGCCGTGGTCTATCTGGCGTCCCCGGCCGCCGGCTCCGTGACCGGTACCGCCCTCGCCGTCGACGGCGGCATGCAGGGGCTCAGGCTCCGCCCGGCGGCCGGCTCATGAGGACGACGCCCCTGGGCGGCACCGGTGTCCGCGTCACCGAGCTGTCGTTCGGGGCCGCGGGCATCGGAAACCTCTACCGCCCGGTCACAGCCGAGGCGGCCTTCGCCGCCGTGGACGCCGCCTGGGACGCGGGCATCCGCGCCTTCGACACCGCGCCCCACTACGGGCTCGGCCTGTCCGAGCGCCGCCTGGGCACCGCGCTGTGCGACCGCCCCCGGGACACGTACACCGTGTCCACGAAGGTCGGACGGCTGCTGGAGCCGAATCCGCGGGGCGGCGCGGGCGACGACCTCGCGCACGGCTTCGCCGTCTCCGACACCCATCGGCGGGTCTGGGACTTCAGTGCCGACGGCGTACTGCGCTCCCTCGAAGCCAGCCTGGACCGCCTCGGTCTGGACCGCGTCGACATCGCACTCCTGCACGACCCCGACGACCACGCCGAGCAGGCCCTCACCGAGGCGTATCCGGCGCTGGAGCGGCTGCGTGCCGAAGGTGTCGTCAAGGCGATCGGCATCGGAACCAACCAATGCGCGCTGCCCGCCCGCTTCCTGCGGGAGACCGACATCGACGTGGTCCTGCTCGCCGGCCGCTACACCCTGCTGGAACAGGAGGGGCTCGCCGAGGTACTGCCCGAGGCCGCCGCCCGCGGAAGGAGCGTGATCATCGGCGGGGTGTTCAACTCCGGGCTGCTGACCGACCCGAGGCCCGGTGCGACGTACGACTACGCGCCCGCCCCGCGGTCCGTCCTGGACCGTGCCCTGCGGCTCAAGGCGATCGCCGCACGCCACGGTGTGCCGCTGCGCGCGGCCGCCCTGCACTTCCCGTTCGGCCACCGGGCGGTCGCGAGCGTCCTGAGCGGAGCCCGCTCCGCCGAGGAAGTGCGCGACACCGTGGACCGGCTGAGGCACCCCGTCGCCGCCGCCCTGTGGGACGAACTGCACGCCGAGGGACTGCTGGCCCCGGACACACCGCTCCCCGCCGTCACACCGTCGAAGGAGGCGCCATGAGAGTCGCCCTGCACACCAAGGTCCGCGCCGACCGCATCGCGGAGTACGAGGCGGCGCACCGCGAGGTCCCCGAGGAGCTGACCGCGGCCATCCGCGCCGCGGGAGTCAGTGAGTGGACGATCTGGCGCAGCGGTACCGAGCTGTTCCATCTCCTGGAGGTGGAGGACTACCCGGCGATGATCGCCGCACTCGAGAAGCTGCCCGTCAACATCGCCTGGCAGGCGAGGATGGCCGAACTGCTGGACGTCGTCCACGACTACTCCGCCGACGGAGCCGACGCCTCACTGCCCGTGGTGTGGCAGCTGTGACCCGGAACCACACATGCGCATAGCCCTCTTCATCACCTGCTTCAACGACACGATGTTCCCCGACACCGGCCGGGCGGTCACTCGACTCCTGGAACGCCTGGGCCACACCGTGGAGTTCCCGCAGGGCCAGACGTGCTGCGGTCAGATGCACTTCAACACCGGCTACCGCCCCGAGACCCTGCCGATGGTGCGCCGGTTCGCGGAGGTCTTCGCGGGCTACGACGCCGTCGTCGCCCCCTCCGGCTCCTGCGCGGGCATGGTCCGCGACCACCACCGGGTGGTCGCCGCCCAGTACGGGGACAACGCCCTCACCGAGGCGGTCGAGGAGGTGGCGCCGACGGTGTACGAACTGTCGGAACTCCTCGTCGACGTCCTCGGCGTCACCGACGTCGGCGCCTGCTTCCCGCACCGCGTCACCTACCACCCGACCTGCCACTCCCTGCGCATGCTGCGCGTCGGCGACCGGCCACTGCGGCTGCTGCGCGCCGTCAAGGGCATCGACCTGGTCGAACTGCCCGCCGCCGACACCTGCTGCGGCTTCGGCGGCACCTTCGCCCTGAAGAACCACGAGGTCTCCAACGCCATGCTGGCCGACAAGATGCGCCATGTCCAAAGCACCGGCGCCGAGTTCCTGTGCGCCGGCGACAACTCCTGTCTCACGCACATCGGCGGCGGCCTGTCCCGACTCCGCACGGGCATCGGAACCCGGCACCTGGCCGAGATCCTGGCCGCCACGGAAGGAGACACGCGGTGAGCGGCGCCGACAACGTCGTGTGGCTGGGCACCCCGGCCTTCCCCGAGGCCGCCCGAGGCGCGCTCGCCGACACCCGGCTGCGGGCGAACCTGCGCCGGGCCACCGGCACCATCCGTGACAAACGGCTGAAGGCCGCCGCCGAACTCCACGACTGGGAGGAACTGCGCGAGCGGGCGGCTGCGGTCAAACGGCGCACCCTGCGCCACCTCGACCACCATCTCCTGCGGCTGGAGAAGGCGGTGACCGCCGCGGGCGGTACGGTCCACTGGGCCGCGGACGCCGCCGACGCCAACCGCATCGTCACCTACCTGGTGAAGGCCACCGGCGAGCGCGAGGTCGTCAAGGTCAAGTCGATGGCCACCCAGGAGATCGGCCTCAACGAGGCGCTCGCCGACGCGGGAATCCGCGCCTACGAGACCGATCTCGCCGAACTCATCGTGCAGTTGGGAGGTGACCGCCCCTCCCACATTCTCGTGCCGGCCATCCACCGGGGCCGCTCCGAGATCCGGGAGATCTTCCTGCGGGAGATGGGGGAGTGGGGCAGCCCCGCCCCCGAGGGGCTCGGTGACGATCCCCGCGAGCTCGCCGAAGCCGCCCGGCTGCATCTGCGCGAGAAGTTCCTGCGGTGCAAGGTCGCCGTCTCCGGTGCCAACTTCGCCGCCGCCGACACCGGCACGGTCGCGGTCGTGGAGTCGGAGGGCAACGGGCGGATGTGCCTGACCCTGCCGGACACCCTCATCACGGTCATGGGCATCGAGAAGGTCCTTCCCTCCTTCGCCGACCTGGACGTCTTCCTCCAACTGCTGCCGCGCTCCTCGACCGGCGAGCGCATGAACCCGTACACCTCGCTGTGGACGGGGGTCACCGAAGGCGACGGCCCCACAGACTTCCACCTTGTGCTGCTCGACAACGGCCGCACCGCCACCCTGGCCGACGATGTGGGCCGCCAGGCCCTCGCCTGCATCCGCTGCTCGGCCTGCCTGAACGTCTGCCCGGTGTACGAGCGCACCGGCGGCCACGCCTACGGCTCCGTCTACCCCGGCCCGATCGGCGCCGTACTCACCCCGCAGCTCGTCGGCGTCGAGAACGCGGCTTCCCTGCCCTTCGCCTCGACTCTGTGCGGCGCCTGCTACGACGCCTGCCCCGTGAAGATCAACATCCCGGAGGTGCTGGTCCACCTGCGCGCCGAGGCCGTGGAGGCACAACGCCGTGGTCGGTTCCTGCCCACCGTCGAGGCGCTCGCCATGAAGGCCACCGGACTGGTTCTGTCCTCCCCGACGCGTTTGGCGGCGGCTCAGTGGCTGGCAGCGCTCGGCGCCCGTCTCGTGGCCCGCGACGGCCGGATCGGTGCCCTGCCGGGCCCGTTGGCCCGCTGGACGGGCACCCGGGACACGCCGGCGCCCCCACGGGAGTCACTGCGCGCATGGTGGCGCAGGTCGAAGGCCGTGAAAGGAACACAAGGTCATGCGTCGGCGGAAGAGGAGGCCGCCGGTGACCGGCCGTGACACCGTCGTGCGGGCGGTGAGGAGAGCACTGACCGACGTGCCTCGCTCCGAGAACCCCGATGACGCACCATCTTCACCCGGCCACCGGACCGACCACGCGGTGCCGGACATCGTCAGGCTCTTCAGCGAACGCACAGCCGAGTACCGTGCCACGGTGGTCCGTGTTCCGGTGGCCCGGGCCGCCGTAGCCGTCCAGGACGCTCTGGTGCGCACCGGAGCACGTTCGCTGGTCGTCCCGCCGGGCCTTCCCGCCGACCTGATTCCCCAGGGACCCTGGTCCCGGCTGGAGGACTCCCCGCCGCTGACGCCGGGGCAGCTCGACGCGGCGGACGCGGTGCTCACCACCGCTGCGACCGCCATCGCCGTCACCGGGACCGTGATACTCGATCACGGCCCGGGCCAGGGGCGCCGAGCCCTGACCCTCCTTCCGGACCAGCACATCTGCCTGGTCCGCGAGGACCAGATCGTCTTCGATGTGCCCGAGGCTCTCAGCCGCGTCGATCCGTACCGGCCCCTGACGCTCGTGTCCGGTCCCTCCGCGACCAGCGACATCGAGCTGGACCGCGTAGAGGGCGTGCACGGACCGCGGACGCTGGACATCATCGTCATCGGGGACACATAGCGGCCCGATCCGGGTGGCAGCAGGCGCCTGGCGGACGACGTACCCGAAGCGGGGACCGCCGCCACGGAACAGCGAGTGGGAGCGCTCCCGAAACCCGTGGCGACTGTCTCCGGCTCGGGGCACCCGGCGGGCGACGACGCTCGTCACGCCGATTCACGGACCTGGAGCTGCGTGCGGAGGATGACGTGGCGGTAGGCCACCGACGGCTCGTCCATGTCCTCCAAGAGCAGGCGGATCATGGCCCGGCCCATCTCCTCCAGCGGCTGACGCACGGTGGTCAGAGGCGGATCGGTGCGCTGAGCCAACGGAAAGTCGTCGAAACCGATCACGGCGACATCCTCCGGTACGCGCCGTCCCGCCGCCCGCAGTGCTTGCAGAGCCCCCGCCGCCGTGGTGTCCGACGCGGCGAGGACGCCGTCGATCTCCGGGTGCCGTTCGAGGAGTTCCGCCATGGCGCGGCGCCCGCTGTCGTCCGAGAAGTCGCTCTCGGCGACCAAGGACTCCTCGTACCTCAAACCGGCAAGCGTCAGAGCATCCCGGTAGCCGCGCAGCCGGCACTGGGCGACGTACATGTCCAACGGCCCCGTGATGGTGGCGATCGTTCCACGGCCCCGTGCCAGCAGGTGGGAGACTGCGCTGCGGGCACCGCCCACGTTGTCCGCGTCCACGTAACTGACGTACTCGTCGCCCGAACGGCGCCCCAGCATCACGGTCGGCAGCCGCGCCTCGGCGAGCATGTCAGGGAGCCGGTCCCCCGCATGCACCGACAACAGCAGGACCCCGTCGACCCGGCCGCCGCGCGCGTACTCGAGGAAGCGCTTGCGCTCGGTGTCCGAGCGGACCAGGGTCAGCAGCAGTTGCATCCCGGTGTCCGTCAGCGCGTCCCCGAGGGCGCGGACGATCTCCGAGAAGAACGGCTCGGCGAACACGCGCCAGTCGGGCTCCGTCAGGACGAGAGCGACGGCATCGGTTCGCTGCCCGGCCAGGGAGCGCGCCGCGAGATTGGGAACGTACCCCAGCTCCTCGATGGCTCGCTGCACGGCTTCGCGCGTCGACTCCTTCACACCGGCCGCGTTGTTGATGACGCGGGAGACCGTGCCACGCCCCACCCCGGCGCGAGCGGCCACCTCTTCCAACGTTGGCGTTCCGGGGCGTCGCCTGCCCATGACCACCTCCCCCACGAGATCATCCGATCTTACGGGGCGAAGGAACCAGGCACACGGCTTCCAGGCGTGACCCGTGCTCTGTCGGCCAGGTGACGACGTCGCGTTCGCCTCATTCATGAGTGAATGCGCTGTGCATCGCCGGGTTCGTGCCGCGCACAGGGGGAGCGGCGTCGACCCGGCAGGGGCCGTCGTCTGGGACGATGGTGGCATGGGTGAGGATGTCCTGCGGTTCCCCGATTCTCCGGCTCATGAGCCTGACTTCGAGGACGATTTCGCCGTTCCGCAGCTCAGGAAGGATCGCTGGGTCGATCACTATCTGCCCCACTGGACGTCACCCGAGCGGTCCCGGGCACGCTACGACATCGACGGTTCGGGGCTGCGGCTGCGTATCGACGCCGACCAGCCGGACTGGCGAGAGGAGGACGCTCCGCTACGCGTGTCCAACGTGCAGACCGGGGTCTTCTCCGGCCCGGTGGGCTCTCACCGGGGAACACACCGACACCGTTCCGACGGACTTGTCGTCCGCACGGAGACCCGCGAGCGCCTGCTCTGGGCACCCACGGCCGGACGGGTGGAGGTGACGGTGAGCGCGAGCGTGGACGAGGGATGCATGCTCGCGGCGTGGCTGGTGGGCACGGAGCATCGGTCGGAGGGGGAGAGCGGTGAGATCTGTATCTTCGAGATCGACGCCGACGCCGTCTGCGAGGGGCGGAGTCGCGCCCGGTGCGGGGTGAAAGCGCATTCGGACAGGCGGTTGACGACCGACATGACGGAAGTCGTCCTTCCCCTGGACGCCTCGAAACCCCACACCTGGACGGCTGTGTGGGGGCCGTCGGGCACGATCATCGGCTGCGAGGGCGTCATGGTGAAGCGGACGCGTCAGTCTCCCGCCTACCCGCTCTTCTTGATGATCGACCTGTTTGAGATCGGCCCACGCTCGGACGCCGGGACCTCCTACCCGAAGACCGCTCATGTCCACCGTGTGCGTGGGTGGGATGCACTCGACCAGCCGGAGACGGGCGCCTCGTGAGAGAGGCGGGACCCGCCCCTCAGGCACGAGCCTGGCGGGCGGGTTCCGGGTGGGCGGATGCGACTCGGGTCCGGTGCGTGCTCGGCAGCGGGCGACCGGCGGCTCGGGTCAGGTGAGTCATTCCGAATACATCACGCGGTGGTGCAGGGAGTGCCGTTCAGGCTGAAGGTGGCCGGCTTGGCGAAGCTGCCGCTGTAGGAGGCCTGGAAGCCGAAGGAGACCTGGCCGCCGGGCGCAAGAGATGCGTTGTACGGCAGGTTGCCGGCCGTGACCGCTCCTGACGACGGAGAGATCCCGGCGTTCCACGCGCTGGTGATCGTCTGCCCCGCGGGCAGGGTGAACGAGAGATTCCAGCCGTTGACCGGCGAGGAACCCGTGTTGGTCAAGGTGACATCGGCGGTGTAGCCGCCCTGCCACACGCTGGTGCCGTAGGCCACCTTGCATGCCGCGGGTCCGCTGGGAGTGCCGGGGCCGGGTGTGCCGCCGCCGAGGTTGACGGTCGACGAGAAGGAGTTCACCGCCAGTCCCGCACCGTTCCGCCAAGGCTCGAAACCCGCCTGAATGCTTGTCAGGTACCAGTCGTTCTGCGCGAGTCCGCGGGAGACGGCCTGCCGGACGAAGTCCATCGCGTCGAAGCTCCAGCTGTCGATCGCCGACGGGGCGACGAAGGAGATCACGTCGTTGGAGCCGTTGCTGCCCTGCCACACCTGCCAGGTGCGTCCGGCCACGTTCGCCGTACCGACCTGGGAGCCGATGGGCTGGATCGGGCCCACCTTGTTGAGCCAGATCATGATCTCGGTCCGGTTCACGCCGTCGGTGCGGGGCGTCGGGTCCAGCCAGATGTCGTACGAGGCGTTGTACGCGGCGTCGCCGCCCACGTAGCCGTAGGAGATGCTCGTGGGTGCGTCGGCGATGGAGCTCAGCCGTGCGGGGAGCTTCGTGCCGGGGGAGCAGTTGGTGTAGTGGCAGCCGTTGTACACGGACGGGTAGGACTTCGGGGCGCCGTTCGTCGGGACCGAACCGTCGGCCTGGGTGACCCTGAAGCCCGAGTCCGTGACGGCGATGCACTGGGTCTGACTGGTGCCCCAGCGGTTGTTCTGCACGACGTAACGGCCCTGGATGGTCGTGGAGCCGAACGGCTCGCAGATCGTTGTGTCGGCGTGCGACGTCGACGCGCCGGTGAGAAGCGCTGCCAGCGCGACGAGTGAGGTGAGCAGCGCACCGGACAGGGCGCGCATCCTGCGGGCTTGGTGACGTGGTGGTTGCATGCGGCTCCTCCGCAGTGGATGTGGGGGGAGAAGAGCGCCCATGAATGGGAGCGCTCCCATTTCTTGTTCGGAAGGGGACTGTAGGAGAGGATCATGTCCCTGACAAGATGCCGAGCGTAGGCCTCTCAAACGGGTCCCGAAAGGGCAGGTCGTTCGGGTGGAGGGCAACTCGATGGCCCTCCGGTGCTCGGCCCGGCGCTGCGACGCGTTGGGCTGGCCGGGTCTCATCCATGCCCTCCCGTCCGGTGCGGTCTGCTGTCTGCTGGTGAGGGGGCGTAGAGGGTCACAGGCCGGCGAGCCTCCTTGGTGTCTCACTCCACTCGCGGCCGGCAGGCTCAATGAGCGGTGGAGAAACGGGTGGTCACCGGGCGGCCCCCGTGTGGCTGGGGGCCGCCCGGCGGGTGACCCCGTCTCCTTGTGACGGGGTCGCGCACGCGGGCCTCAGCGGGGGGCTACTCGAGGAGTTCCGCGTACGAGCCCATGGCCAGGGCGATGTCCGCCTGGGCCCAGAACCGGTGGTACGTGAACGACGGGACGGCCCCGCCCTTGAGATAGGCCTCGATCTTCGACCAGGCCGGGTCGTCCTTGTAGAAGGAGCGGATCGAGTCGAACGTCGACGAGGAGTTGATCGCGTCGCCGTTCGGCATCGTGCCCGTCCAGCCGCTCGGGATGTACACCGGGTCGTCGAACCGGTTGTAGTCGGCCCGGTTCTCCGGGACGGCGATACCGAGGGCGTCCTGGTGGTTGTCCCACATCCCGTCCAGCAGCTTCTTCGCGGCCGCCGCGGCCTCGGTGTCACCCGAGCGGTCGGCGTAGTACGTCAGCGTCTTGGCGAACGCGGCGGCCACCCCGACGTCGTTCGTGTAGTCCACCACGCTGACGTGCAGCCCGCTGTTGGAGCCGGGGTTAGAGGCGTTCCAGGTGTCGGGCTGGCCCGACCACTGCAGCGTCGACGGGATGCGGAACGTGCCGTCCGGGTTGAACGTGGTCTTGGACAGCGCCCAGTCGACCCACTTGTCGAGGACCGTCTTGGCCTGCGCGTTGCCCGTCTGCTGGTACAGCTCGGCGACCCGCTCCATGGACCACGCCTGGAAGCCGAACCACTGGTTGGACGGCGGGTCGTGGTACACGGGCTTCTCGTCGTAGTACATGCCGTAGAACGTCGACTTCCCGGCCGGCGGGGTCGCGTACCGGCCCGCCCAGCTGTTGGTCGCGCCGCCCGCGATGGCGCCCTCGTCCGACTGCAGCCAGCGGTAGAACTCCAGCTGCCGGTCCATGGACTTGGCCCAGTCGGCCGCGCCCGTTGCCGACTTGGGCTTCAGCGGGGCGTAGTTGGCGAGCGCGTACGCGGCCAGCGGGTTCTGGTAGCCGCCGTGGGCGTGGCTGGAGCCGATGCGCCAGGCCCAGCCGGCGTTGGTGTCGGTGGCGCCGCCCCAGGCGTAGTACCAGGACAGCAGGTACATCGAGGCGTCCTTGCCGGTGCCCGCCGGGCAGGTCGAGGGACCGACGCAGTTGCCGACCTTCTTGAAGTACTTGTCGTACATCGCGTAGCGCAGGTAGTCGCCCATCTTCGCGGCCTTGGTCATGGTCGCGGAGACGTCCGACCCCTTGCCCTGCTGCTTGGCCCAGATGTCGGCCCAGTAGGCGGCCTGCACGGCCCGCGCGTCGGCGTCCGGCGCGTTGGTGAACTTCCACTGCTTGGCGTAGGAGGAGTCACCGGTGAACAGGTCCAGGTAGCCGTTCTTGCCGCCGTACTTGAAGGCGTCGCAGGTCGGCTGCGGCACCGTCTCCCACACCGACTCCTGCGCGCCGCGCTGGAAGGTGTTGATGTACGACGGTCCGGTGTCCGACGGACCCGCCTCGCACTTGCCCGGCGAGTTGCCGAAGCCGTAGACGTTGTCGACGTCCTGCAGCCAGTGCATGCCGTAGACGTCGTCCGTGCCGTACGCGCTCTTCAGCTCCGCCGCGATCGGGTCCCGGCCCGCCGCAACGGACGGGTCGAGCTTGGCCGGGTACTCGTTCGGGGTGTCCAGTTCGGGGGCGTACGTCGCCGGCTTGGAGGCGTTGTAGAAGGAGTTGGTCGGCTGGTCGGCCTTGGTGGGGATCATGTACTTCTCCATGATCTCCCAGGCCCCGTTGAACTTCGACCAGTCGCCCGTCACCTTGCCGTACATGGCCTGGAGCCACAGGAGGTAGCTGTAGGCCTCCGACGTGGTCTCGTGACCGTGGTCCGGCGCCTCGACGATCAGCGTCTCGACCGAGTGGTACGGGATGCCCTCGGGGGAGAAGTAGCCGTTCGCCGGGTTGGTGATCTTCCCGTACAGCTCCAGGAAGCGGGCGTCGTAGTCCTTCGTCGCTCCCAGCTGCGTCACGGTGACCGCGACCTTCGCGTGCCCGGGGGCCGTCGACTCGAAGGTCGCCGCGCCGGTACCGGACTTGTCGGCGGTGATGGTCACCTTCTGCGCGGTGTTCCAGTTCTGCGGCGTGAAGGTGAGCGAAGCGCCACCGGTCACCGACAGACCTGAATTGCCGCTCGTCCGGGCCGTGTTGACGGTGACGTTCGAGGACGGCTGCTTCGACAGCTTCACCTCGTACGTGCCTGTCTTGCCCTGCTGGACACCCAGTTGCGTGGGCGTGGCGACCACGGTGGGCCCTGAGGCGACCGTGATGCCCACGGGCGTGGACGACGCGGACGCGCCGAGGCTGTCGTAGGCCTTCGCGACGAGTGAATGACTGCCCACGGTCAAACTTGAGACCGAGAGCGAGTACGGCGCCGTCGTGTCCGTGCCGAGCAGCTTCGTGTCGTCGTAGAACTCCACCTTGCTGATCGTGGCGTTGTCCGCGGCCGCGGCGGTGGCCGCCAGCGGCACCGCCTCGCCCTGGCTGTAGACGGCGCCCGCGGCCGGGCTGGTGAGCACGGTGATGGGGGGTTGGTGGGCGCCGGTGCAGCTGGTGCCGTTGATCGCGAAGTTCGTGGGGGCGGTGTTGGTGCCGCTGTAGCTGAACTGGGCGCCGGTCGACACGGCGGCTCCGGCGGCGATCCGCCCGTTGTAGCCGGCGTCCTTCACGGTGATCGACTGCCCGGACTGGGACCAGGTGCCGTTCCAGCCGTTGCTCAGCTTCTGGTTGCCCGAGTAGCTGTAGGTCAGGGTCCAACCGTCGATGACGTCCGTACCACGGTTGGTGATCGTCAGGTCCGCGGTGAAGCCGGAGCCCCAGTCGTTCGTCTTGTAGTCGACACTGCACCGAAGTGCGGCCGCCTGGGCGGGAGCCGAACCCGTGGCCAGCAACGACAGGGGCAGGGCTAAAGCGGTCGCCACAGCGGTCCACACCCGCCGAACGGCTCTGCGTTTGCGTCCGGGATCCATGAACTGGTTCCTCCTAGCGGCTTACGGCTCGGGGAAGGACAAGTCTTG
This sequence comes from Streptomyces sp. Go-475, assembly GCF_003330845.1. GTDB lineage: Bacteria > Actinomycetota > Actinomycetes > Streptomycetales > Streptomycetaceae > Streptomyces. The sequence goes on from NZ_CP026121.1 coordinate 7,991,962, forward strand.
GCCAGTGGGAGCGCTCCCATCATGGGGACGCGGTCAGTGGGGGTCAAGACGCTTGAAGAGTCGAAGGCGCAAAACCGTTTAGTTAGAGGAAAGTTCTGCAGCACCTCTGGGCAACCGCGCCACTCGCCGCTACCTTCCTTCGCACCAGTGGGAGCGGTTCCAATCAGGCGACGCGCCGGTCACGACGCGCTCAACTGCAAGGAGTCGCTCATGCGACACCCCCCACCTTCGTTACTTCAAGCCGTTGCGGGCGCCGACACGCTCGTCGCCACCACGGTCGTCCCGATGGTCTCGGCCCAGGGAGCGATGTGCCCCTGGCCGAGGGAGCACACCGTCCACGGCCAGTGGGACAACGGCTTCCACGGATCAGCGCAAAGCACCGACGAGTCCGCCGCGTCGCACAAGCGGACACCGCCGCTCGACTTTCGCCGACGGTCGCAAGCTGGCCCAGGACCTGAACACCGCCTGGTCCCGGTCCGGCACGACGGTGCCCGCCACAATCGGGGGCGGCTCCGAGCCGACCGGCAGCCGGGAGCGTCGACTGGGCCTGTCCGACATCAAACCGTGTCACGCGAGATCGTGCTCCTCGCCGACCCGTGCAGTGAGCCGTGCCCGGACCGCACGACCTGCGGTGTCGCGGACGCGTGGAAGTACCTGCGGCACGGTGACACGGCGGTGTCCGCCCAGAGGCCTCGTGCGAGGTCGCCGGCACTGACGTGGTGGACGCTTACGTGCCCTCCACCAGAGCGCAGAACGTGATCCTTGCGGGTGGACCGGCATACCCCAGCAACCTCGATCTGTGGCTACTGCACGAGCTCACCGACCCGGCGGGCAGTCCGGTCGCCCCCGGCGTGTCCACAACAGCAACACCTGCTCCGACATCTGCACCGACGAGAGCCGGCCCGGCCACGCTCGCCCCCATCGCCGCGCACGTGCCTTTGGTGGCGCGGTAGATCGGTGCGCGCACCTCCTCGCACGGCTGCACCGACAAGGTCATGAGTGGTCCGGCGCCCGCAATCCGTCCCACCTGGGATGGAGCGGGCACCCGGTACCGCTCCTCCGCCCCGTCCCCGGTCTCGAACCGTCGACGCCACGCCCACCCTGCACAGCATCGGACCGCGCAACCGTCTGCGCGGCCGTGATCAGTAGAAGAATGTCGAAGGAGAAGGAACCCACACTCATGAGTCGCACCAGGACCTCACTGCTCGCCGCCCTCGCGCTGCTCACCGGAAGTTCAGGGGCTGCGCTCCTCACGGCACCGGCCGGTGCCGCAACCGCCGCCGTACCCTGCACGGTGGACTACAAGGTGCAGAACCAGTGGGACACCGGCTTCACCGCTGCCGTCACCATCACCAACAACGCGGCTGCCAAGTCGGGTTGGTCGGTGAAGTGGTCGTACGCGGGCAACCAGAAGATCACCAGCTTCTGGAACTCGAAGATCAGCCAGAGCGGCACCGCCGTCACCGCCAACAACGAGAACTACAACGGCACGCTCGCCACCGGAGGTTCGGTCAGCTTCGGCTTCCAGGGCACCTACAGCGGCACCAACGCCGTCCCGGCCACGTTCACCCTCGACGGCGTGACCTGCAACGTCGACGGCGGCCCGACGGACCCCGGCCCGACCGATCCGGGCCCGACGGACCCCGGCCCGACCGGGCCCAAGGCAGGCAACCCGTACTCCGGCGCCAAGGTCTATGTGAACCCGGAGTGGTCCGCGAAGGCCGCCGCAGAACCGGGTGGCAGCCGTATCTCCAACCAGCCCACCGCGGTCTGGATGGACCGGATCGCCGCGATCAACGGTGTGAAGGGCGGCATGGGTCTGCGCGCCCACCTCGATGAGGCCCTGAAGCAGAAGGGCTCCGGCGAGCTCGTCTTCCAGGTGGTCATCTACGACCTCCCGGGCCGCGACTGCGCCGCCCTCGCCTCCAACGGTGAGCTCAAGCCCGACGAGATCGACAAGTACAAGACCCAGTACATCGACCCCATCGCCTCGATCCTCTCCGACCCGAAGTACGCGTCCCTCAGGATCGCCACCATCATCGAACCCGACTCACTGCCCAACCTCGTCACCAACGCCGGCGGCACCCCCACCACCACCGACGCCTGCGTGACCATGAAGGCCAACGGCAACTACGAGAAGGGCGTCTCCTACGCCCTCGACAAGCTCGGCGCCATCCCGAACGTCTACAACTACATCGACGCCGCACACCACGGCTGGCTCGGCTGGGACAGCAATTTCGGCCCCGCGGTGCAGCAGTTCCACAAGGTCGCCACCACCAACGGCGCGAGCGTGAACGACGTGGCCGGGTTCATCGTCAACACCGCCAACTACAGTCCGACCAAGGAGCCGTACCTGAAGATCACCGACACGGTCAACGGGCAGACCGTGCGTCAGTCCAAGTGGCTGGACTGGAACCAGTACGCGGACGAGCAGTCCTTCGCCCAGGCGCTGCGTGACAAGCTCGTCGCGGCCGGCTTCGACTCCGGCCTCGGCATGCTCATCGACACGTCCCGCAACGGCTGGGGCGGCACCGCCCGGCCCACCGGCCCCGGACCGATGACCTCCGTGGACGACTACGTCAACGGCAGCCGCATCGACCGGCGCATCCACGCCGGCAACTGGTGCAATCAGAGCGGCGCCGGCCTCGGCGAACGGCCCACCGCGGCACCTGCCGCCGGCATCGACGCCTACGTGTGGGTCAAGCCGCCGGGGGAGTCCGACGGCTCCAGCAGCGCCATCCCCAACGACGAGGGCAAGGGCTTCGACCGCATGTGCGACCCGACCTATGGCGGCAACCCCCGCAACGGCAACAACCCCACGGGGTCACTGCCGAACGCGCCCGTGGCGGGACACTGGTTCTCCGCCCAGTTCAGGCAGCTGATGCAGAACGCCTACCCGCCGCTTCCGTAACGCCTTGACGCGGTGAGCGTCAGCCGGTGCCCGGCCCTCAGGGAGGGCCGGGCACCGGCGGATCGCGTCTACCGGCAGGGTGGCGGCTTGTCTGGACCGCCCAGCACGCGCCGCGCCGCCGGTGGCCCAGCCGGCAGCTCGATGACCGCGCCGGTGCGGACGTGCGTGGTGCCGACCGAGATGCCGAGTCCGGCAGCCGGCGCTCACGGTTCTTGAGGCAGTCGGCGCCGAGCCGATCGGGCTGAGCGAGCTCGCGCGGCGGCTGGGTCTCCGAAGAGCACACTGCAGCTTGGTCACCTTGGCCGACTGGGCTGGGTCCATACGGACGGCGACGATGCCGCTCGTTGGGGCCGGACGAGCGGGCGTGAGTGCTGAGCAATCGGTGGACGGCCTCGGTCAGCCGCGTGATGTTGCGCTGCCGGTTTCACGATGTCCGACTTGAGCCCGGCCTCGTCTCCACCACACAGCAGCCGACGACCGCGGTGATGACCCTGACCATGTCGAGGCGGCCACGCGATCCGAACACGCACTCATGTGCACCCGCCGTGACACTTCACGCGGCCCAGCGACCCGCCGAAGCGGATCAACCGCTCGACAGAGCTCCTTCGATGAGATCACGAGGTACGGCGACCATCTCCACGCGACCGCTGGCGAGGGCCAGCGTGGAGGAGATCAAGGCCTGCAGACAGGACAGTTCCGCCTCGTCGTCGGGGTGCGTCAGGTGCTGCAGCACGAGTCCGTCGAATCCGGCGAGGAAGAACCGCGCGACCGTGCTCGCCGGCTGTGCGAGCTGCCGGCCGGCGCGCTCGGCGGCGTCTGTCACCAGCTCCGATGTCACGCTGAGGACACCGAGGTTGTGCGTTTCGAGAGCCTCTCGGAGGTGGGGCGACCGGAGCGCGAACATGGTGAGTTCGGTGAGCAGTTGATAGCTCTTCGACTGGTCACGCACCGTGCGCCACAAGGCGGAGGCAAGCACTCCCACGGTTTCCTCGAAGCCGGCGTCGACCGGTGCGGCCTGCCGCACCTGGCTCTCCATCTCCTGGGTCAGGTGCTGGATGACGGCACGGTACAGGTCCTCCTTCGTGCCGAACGTGTAGTGCACCGTGGCCTGCGCGACGCCGAGCTCGGCGGCGATCGCACGGGTACTTCCGGCAGCGACTCCCTCTCTCGCCATGAGTTCGATGGCTGCTTTGATCAACTGAGGGCGGCGCTCGGCCGCTGAGACATGAGCCATACACGTATCATACCGACTTGATTGCTCGAAGGAGTCACTCGAACAACTCGCATTTTCGCAGGTCGCGGCGTGAGGATCCGCTCCGCCCGGTGAATTCAGCCAGGGCAGCCTCGGCCGGATGGGCGACGTGTGCGAGGAACCGGTGCGGAGCCTTGAGAGCGGCTCCGCACCGGGGGGCGGTGGGTGGATCAGGATGCGGCCCCGGTGACCTCGGAGCCGTTACGCGTGACGTGGTAGGTGACCTTCGCGCCGCTCCAGAAGTGGAAGGTGAGGGTCGCCGTCTCGCCGTCCTTGAGCGCGGACAGGTAGTCGGAGGTGAGCGTGAGGGTGCCGGCCGTGTAGTCGGGCTCGAACTGTGGTCCGAACATCTGGAAGGTGCTCCAGCTGATCGGGCCGGCCGGGGTGCCGTCGGCGTACTGCGACGACATCGTCGCGAGCTGGTCGCCCCGGAACCGGGTGGGGACGGTGAGCGAACCGGTGGTGGTTCCGGTCGCGGCGGAGAACACCGGGACCTCGCTGGAGATGATGTCGATCCTCCAGGGACGGCCCTTGGAGAACCTGGCCTCCACTGTGGCCCGGACACCGTGGGCCCGGTCCCCGGCGAGGCGCGTCAGCGCCTGCGCGGTCAGCCTGAGCCGGTCGCCGGACAGGGTGTAGTCGCGGCCCCGGACGAGCGGGCGGCCGCCCTGCCACAGACCCCGGAAGGTGGTGCCGTTGAGGTCGAGGGTCAGCGTCCGGTCGGTGAGGGTGCCGGAGGCGGGCACGTACACCTGGTCGGAGGAGGCGGTTCCGGATCGGGTGGTGTAGCTGGACATGATCCAGTCGATCAGCTCGGGATCGCGCCACCGCAGAGTCTTACGGTTGATGTACTGGTACGGGTCCCACAGCGCGGTCGTGACGCCGTTGAGGCGGGCGGTGTGGCCGAGGCGTTCGAAGTACTTGAGCGCCTCGCCCCGCTCGACCACATAGGGGTCGGAGTCGACGGGCGGGAAGCCGAACAGACCGTACTCGCCGAGGTAGACGGGGATGCCCTTGGCGACGAAGGTGTCGTGCATCAGGCCGAAGGCGGTGTCCATGTCCTTCTTCGAGGTGTCCTCGAAGGTGGTGTAGCCGGCGACGTTCACACTGAACGGCCAGAAGCCGTAGTAGTGGACGGTGGCCACCAGGTTGTCATCGTTGAGTGAGGCCATCGTCGCGGCCAGGTCGTCCATCAGCGGCTTGCTCGGAGTGGTGCCGAGCGTGGGCAGCACCAGCAGACGATCCGTGTTGCCGCCGCCGCTGGAGCGCACGATCCGGTGGAACGTGGTGTTCAGCTCGTGGAGCAGCCTGGTCTTCTCGGCGTCGGTGATGTCTTCGAAGAACGGCTCGTTGACGCTTTCGAAGAGCAGTTTGCGAGACTCGTCCCGGAACGTGGAGGTGATCTGCCGCCAGGTGGCGTCGAACCGGTCCCTGACCGTGTCGTGGTCGGTGGGCAGGTCGTCGATCCACTGCCAGGAGTCGTGGTGGACGTTGAGGACGACGTACAGACCGTCGGCGATGGCCCAGTCCACGATCTGCTTGACCCGCTGCATGAAGGCCGGGTCGATGGTGTAGGGGGCGGTGGCCGACTGGTGACCGTTCCACGTGACGGGGATGCGGACACTGCGGAAGCCCTTCGCCTTGACGGCGTCGAACAGGGCTTTCGTGACGGGCGGGTTGCCCCAGGATGTCTCGTCGGGGATGGCATCCAGGGTGTTGCCCAGGTTCCAGCTGGGCTGCATGTCGGCGACCACCGCCATGCGGTCGGACGGGGACGCGTCCCGCTCGGGTGCGGCGGCCGCGGTTCCGCCCCAGGCGAGCGGGAGTACCGCGGCCAGGCCGAGGAACAGCCCGACGATCCGCCCCAGTGGGCGACCGCGTGCGGAAGGGTCGTGATGTCGGCGTCGGGCGGCGCCCTGTCTCTCGTGCAACGTGCTCTCCCTTCACACGGGGGCCCGCCGCGGCCTTCGCTGCAGGCCGCGGCGGGCCGGCTCAGGATGCGGAGCCGGTGACAGCGGTGCCGTTACGGGTGACGTGGTAGGTGACCTTCGCGCCGCTCCAGAAGTGGAAGGTGAGGGTCGCCTGCTGGCCGTCCTTGAGCGCGGACAGGAAGTCGGACGTCAGCGCCAGGGTGCCCGCCGAGTGGTCCGGCACGAAGGCCCTGCCGTACTCCTGGTACGGCGTCCAGTCGGCGCTGCCGGCATTACTGCCGTCCGCGTACCTGGCCTCCATCGTGGCGAGCGCGTCTCCGCGGTACCGGGTGGGGATGGTGAGGGAGCCGGTGGTCGTGCCGCTCGCGTTCGACAACACGGGGACGTCACTGGAGATGATGTCGATCTGCCAGGGGACACCTGCCGAGAACCTGGCCTCCAACGTCGCCTTGACGCCGTAGGCCCGGTCACCGGCCAGGCGGGTGAGCGCGCTCGCGGTCAGCGTGAGCCGGTCGCCGGACACGGTGTAGTCGCGGCCCGCGACGAGCGGGGAGCGGCCCTGCCACAGCCCGCGGAAGGAGGTGCCGTTGCGGTCGAGGGTGAGCGTCCGGTCGGTGATGGTGCCGGACGCGGGGACGAAGACCTGGTTGGAGGAGGCGGTTCCGGACCGGGTGGTCCAGCTGGAGGTGATCTGGTTCATCAGGGTGGGGTACCGCCACTGGAGGGTGTTGCGGTTGATGAAGGACCCCGCGTCCCACAGGGCCGTGGTGACGCCGTTGACGCGCGCGTCGTGGCCGAGGCGCTCGAAGTACTTCAGCGCCTCACCCGGCTGGACGTTGGTGTAGGGCTTGGTGTAGTCGGGGTAGCTCAGCAGGCCGTACTCGCCGAGGTACACGGGGATGCCCTTGGCGACGAAGACGTCACGCATCAGCCCGAAGGCGGTGTCCATGTCCTTCTTCGAGGTGTCCTCGAAGGTGGTGTAGCCGGCGATGTTCGCACTGAACGGCCAGAAGCCGTAGTAGTGGACGGTGGCCACCAGGTTGTTGTCGTTCAGCGAGGACATGGTCGTGACCAGGTCGTCCATCAGCGGCTTGCTCGGAGTGGTACCGAGCGTGGGCAGCATCAGCAGGCGGGTGCCGTTGCCACCGCCGGTGCCGCGTACGAGCTGGTGGAACGAGGTGTTCAACTCATGGAGCAACTGGGTCTTCTGCGCGTCGGTGGCGTTGTTGAACGCCGGCTCGTTGACGCTCTCGAAGAGCAGCAGGCGCGGTTCGTCCTTGAACGTGGTGGCTATCTGGTTCCAGGTGGCCTTCCACCGCGCCAGGACCGTGTCGTGCTGGGCGGGCATGTCCGCGATCCACTGCCAGGAGTCGTGGTGGACGTTGAGGACCACGTACAGGCCGTCGGCGATGGCCCAGTCCACGATCTGCTTGACCCGTTGCATGAAGGCCGGGTCGATGGTGTACGGCGCTTCGGCGGACTGGTGACTGCTCCAGCTGACCGGGATGCGCACGCTGCGGAAGCCCTTCGCCTTGACGGCGTCGAACAGGGCTTTCGTGACGGGTGGGTTGCCCCAGGAGGTCTCGTCGGGGATGGCGTCCAGGGTGTTGCCCAGGTTCCAGCTGGGCTGCATGTCGGCGACCACCGCCATACGGTCGTTCTTCGCCGGAGGTTTGGGCGCGGCGAACGCGCCCGCGCCCCAGGCGAGTTGGAGGACGGCGGCCAGCCCGAGCAGCAGCCCGAGGGTGCGGCGGAGCCGGCGGCCCTGTGGGGGACGCTTCTGCTCTCCTTGCGGGATAGTGCGTTGTCTGATGTGCAACGTGGTTTCCCTTCGGACGTGCGGGTGTGGGGGACCCGCCGCGGTCGGCCGGTGGCGTGCCACGGCGGGGGACTGTGTGTGGGGGATCAGTTGCAGGCCTGGGACCACGGGGAGCGGATTCTTCGCGGCGGGGCGTACCCAGTGCGGTACGGCGGCAGCACCGTGACGCCACTCGCCTCAGCCGGAGATCGGCAGGTACTCGAACCAGTCGGCGTGGACAGTTCCGGAAGCGGCGTACAGACCGACCACGCGGCCGGTGAAGCCGCCCGCCACTTCGGTGGAGAGATAGCGGCCGTCCAGTGAGGCCAGCTCGGTGGCGGTGCCGTCGGCGGTCTCGATGCCGAAGAGCAGGGAGTCGGGTCCGGTGCGCGAGTCGTGCGGCTCGGGAGCCGGACCGGTGCGCACCGTCAACACCAACGGCTGCACGGGAAGGGTGAGTTCGGCGGCGACGCTGCGCAGCGAACCGATCCGGGCGATCACCGTGATCCGGCCGTCGGGACCGGCCTCGACGCTGTAGTGGTGCCGTTCGTCGAGGCGGACGGTGAGGCCACCATGGCCTTCGGACGGATCGACCAGGGACCGGGCCTGGAAGGCGAGATGCTGCTGGCGGCGGCCGACGAAGATCACGTCGGGCTCGTCCAGGGAGCTGCCCCGGGCGCGCAGGGTCAGCCAGCTGTCACGGTCCTTCGTGGTGACGAACTCGGCCGGGCGGTCGCGCAACGAGATCCAGTACGGCGCGAGCCCGCCCGGCTCGAAGTCGTCACGCCCGCCGGCAGCGGGTGCCGGTACCTCGAGCGCGGGCGACCGGGCGAGCTCGCCCCCGACCTCGCCGACCACGGGCCAGCCGCCCTCCCAGGTCACCGGGGCCAGGAAGGTCTCCCGCCCCAGGACGTGCCAGCCGGGGGTGCCGCCCCGCGGTCGCACGCCGAGCAGCACCATCCACCAGGACCCGTCGGCCGCCTGCACCAGATCGGCGTGGCCGGTGTTCTGCACCGGCCGGTCGGTACTGCGATGGGTAAGGACCGGGTTGGCCGGGCAGGGCTCGAAGGGGCCGGCGGGGGAGGGGCCACGGGCGATGGAGACACTGTGGCCGCGCTCGGTGCCACCCTCGGAAATCATCAGGTACCAGTAGTCACCGATCCGGTACAGGTGGGGTCCCTCGGGTGCGGTGGTGCCGGGGGTGCCCGACCAGACGGGGTGCGGCGTGCCGAAGGTCTCGCCGGTGCGCGGGTCGATGCGGAGCTGCGCGATCCCGGCGAAGGTGCACCAGCAGGTGCCGTCCTCGTCCCAGGCGAGGTCCGGGTCGATGCCCGTGACGCCGGGCACGCGCACCGGGTCGGACCAGGGGCCGGCCGGGTCGGTGGTGGTGAACAGCAGAGTGCCGCCGCCGGGGGCGACGTTGAAGACGGCGAGCCAGAACCGGCCGTCGTGGTGGCGCAGGGTGGGTGCGTAGATGCCGCCCGAGGAAGGAGTGTCGACGGGCAGGTCCAGCTGGCCGGGCCGGTCGAGGGCGTTGCCGATCTGGGTCCAGTTCACCAGGTCGCGGCTGTGAAAGACCGGGATGCCGGGGAAGTACTCGAAGCTGGAGCACACGAGGTAGTAGTCCTCACCCACGCGGCAGATACTCGGATCGGGGTGGAAACCGGGGATCACCGGAGTGGCCGCGGTGGTGGAGGAATGCGTCTCCATGGCGTCAGGCCGTCCTTGACAGGTCGATGGGGCGGGCAGTGGGGGTTCGCCTTGGGCAAGTCCCAGGGTTGTGTTCGGCAGTGCGGCTCCGGGCGTTGGTGGGCGGCGTGCGCCGCGCCGTCCGATCGGAGCGGGCACGTCGCCGGTCTCAGGGGATGAACGTCGGCGCGGCAAGGCGCTGCTCTCCGGCGAGGACGACGGTCAGCTCGTGTACGCCTTCGAGGGCTTCCGCCACGTCGGCCTGGACGATGGTCCAGGAGTGGCGATCCTGTCTGAGCCGGGAAGCAGGTTGCAGCGGTGGTGAAGCCCTTCGACGCTGGCACGGGTTCACAGGAGCGTCAAGAGAAAGTTTCTTGGAAAATTTGGCCTGTTCGCGCTTTCGCTTTCGTTGCCGGGGGCTTGTGCATCTTTCGCGGCCGCCCTTAATCTCCCGGAAACGTTGAAGCGCTTCGACTGCTTCGAACGGGACGCGGTCCTCCGGCGTCCCGACAGCGGGCCGAGCAGCTCGCGCTCTCTCCCGTGCACCGCACGTTCTTGCACGACGCTCGTCACGGATCCCCCAGGCGAAGGGTCGCCCACCATGAGCAATCCAGTGAACCGCAGAGCCTTCATGAACGGCGTCCTCGCCGTCGCGGGGGCCGCCACCATGTCCCCCTTGCTGACCGCCTGCGGCGACGGTTCCGGCTCCAAGGGCGGGACCAACACCAGGGCCGGCCTGGCCGCCGCGCTGCCCGCCTACCAGCCGCGCACCTCGGTCAAGCCCGACATTCCCTCCGTCAGGGGGGCGGCGGGCGCCTTCACCGACCCCGGCTACCTGACCTACCCGGCCGACCCTGCCAAGTCGGTGTCCGGCGTGCCGGGCAAGGGCGGCAGATACACGGCGATCACCCCGATGTGGGGGACCTTGCCGACACCCGGCAACTCGTACTACCAGGCGGTGAACAAGGCGCTCGGCGCGACCGTCACCGTGAAGCCGGCCAACGGCAACGACTACGCGACCATCGTGCCCACCATGACCGCGTCGAGGAAGCTGCCGGACTGGATCCAGTTGCCGAGCTGGTGGAACAACAACTTCAACCTGGGCAAGCTGGCCGGCACCCAGCTCGCCGACCTCACGCCGTACCTGGCCGGAGACAAGATCAAGAAGTACCCCAACCTGGCCGCCATCCCCACACTCGCCTGGCAGGCGGGCGCCTGGGAGGACAAGATCTACGGCATCCCGTCGTTCACCAGTGGCATGCCGCTGGCCGGCGCGGTCTTCTACCGAGCGGACATCCTCGAGAGCAAGGGCATCACCGCCGGCCAGGTCAGGTCCGCCGACGACCTGTGGAACCTCGGCAAGGAACTGACCAGTGCCAAGGCGGGAGTCTGGGCCTTCGACGACCTGTGGACGTATCTGTCCCCCTCGTGGGACCTTCCTCCGGGCTGGAAGGTCGTGGACGGCAAACTCGTCCACAAGTACGAGATGCCCCAGATACTGGAGGCGCTGGACTGGCATTACAGGCTCGCCAAGGCCGGGTTCATGCACCCCGACGCCCTGGCCGGCAACAACAGCGACGGCAACGGCCGCTTCTACTCCGGCAAGGTCCTGATCCAGGGCGCCGGCATGGGCGCGTGGGAACTCACCGACCACCAGAACGGCACGGCCGCGAACGACGGCTACCGGCGCGGGGCGTTCGACGTCATCGCCGCCGACGGCAAGTCAAAGCCACAGATGTTCCTGGGCGCGGCCACCAGCATGCTCAGCTACCTCAACGCAAAGCTCGGCGCGGAACAGATCGAGGAACTGCTGGCCGTCGCCGACTTCCTCGCCGCGCCGTACGGTTCGGCCGAGCACAGCCTGGTCACCTACGGCGTCGAAGGCACCCATCACACCCGGAAGAACGGTGCGCCCGTCTACACCGAGGAAGGCAAGAAGTCCGCCCAGCCGACGACCTACCGCTTCCTCGCCACGCCGTCCTCCTCGGTCAGCAACCTCGGAGCCGACCAGGTCACCAAGGACTACACGGCCTGGTGCGCGCGGACCGTCCGGCACGTCTACAAGCCGCTGTTCTACGGCATGAACATCACACTGCCGCAGAACCTGTCCGCCGTGGCCGCCGGCCAGTCCGTCGAGGACGCCATCAACCAGGTCAAGTTCGGCAAGAAGAAGGTCTCCCACTTCCAGGACGCCGTCGCCGCCTGGAAGTCCAGTGGCGGCGACCGCTTGAGGAACTGGTACCAGACCGAGGTGCTCGACAAGCAGGGAACCGGCCAGTAGCAGACGATGGCGCGCGGGGCGGGCCCTGCTGCACCGCCCGCTCCGCGGCAAGGAGGAACCATGGCCGGCGCCTTTTCCACCAAGGCGAACGACACAGAAGAACCCGAAGACAACGCCGACGACTCCCGCGCCGCCACCGCGCCGGAGCCCGCACGCCCGGGAACCACACCGGCCGTGCCGATGAACTGGCGGATCCGGTTGCGCCGCGACAGATCGCTGCTCCTCATGGCCCTGCCCGCGGTCGCACTGCTGCTCGTCTTCAGTTACGTCCCGCTGTTCGGGCTGATCACCGCCTTCGAGCACTACGACCCGCTGGACGGCGTCCTGAACAGCCAGTGGGCCGGGTTCGACCAGTTCCGACTGCTGTTCCAGGACCCGGCGTTCTGGGCCTCACTGCGCAACACCCTCTGGCTCAGCTTCGTCCAGCTGATCCTGTTCTTTCCGGTGCCCATCGCGCTGGCACTGCTGCTCAACTCGGTGCTCAGCGAACGGCTGCGCAACTTCATCCAGTCCGTGGTCTACCTGCCGCACTTCTTCTCCTGGGTGCTGGTCATCGCCATCTTCCAGCAGATGCTCGGCGGCGCCGGCGCGCTCAACCACTTCCTGGCCCGGCACGACCTGGGCCCCTGGGACATCATGACCAACCCGGACACCTTCGCGCTGCTGGTCACCGGCCAGACGGTGTGGAAGGAGGCGGGCTGGAGCATCATCGTCTTCCTCGCCGCGCTCGCGGCCATCGACCCGAACCTCTACGAGGCCTCGGCCGTCGACGGCGCCGGACGCTGGCGCCGGATGTGGCACATCACCCTGCCCGGCATGCGCGGCGTCATCGTGCTGATGCTGGTGCTGCGCCTGGGCAACACCCTCTCGGTCGGCTTCGAGCAGTTCCTGATCCAGCGCGACGCCGTCGGTCCCGAAGCCGCCGACGTTCTGGACACCTTCGCCTACTTCTACGGCATCACCGCCGGCAACTACGGCTACGGCACCGCCGCCGGACTGTTCAAGAGCGTGATCTCGCTCCTGCTGATCTGGGGCGCCAACAAGCTCGCACACGCCTTCGGCGAGGATGGACTGTACCGAAAATGACCCTGACGCTCACCCGCACACACAGTCGCGCACCGCGGTCCCCCGGCGCCCGGCGGTCCGGCCGCAACCGGCGCCGTCCCGTCTGGGAGGACAAGCCCACCGCGCTCGGGCAGGGCCTCAAAGGCGGCGTACTGGTCCTGGTGGTGGCCTCCGTCATGGTGCCGCTGTGGATCGTCGTCCTCACGAGCCTGTCCACCCCCGGCGCCATCAACCGCGCCGGAGGCATGGTCCTGTGGCCGGACGGCCTCACCGTGGACGCCTACCGGCAGATCCTCACCGACGGCCCGGTCGCCCGCTCCATCCTGGTCAGCCTGGCCATCACCGTCGTCGGCACCGCCGTCTCCATGGTGGTCTCCGTGCTCTGCGCCTACGGGCTCTCCCGCTCACGCTCGTTCGGCCACCGCCCCATCCTGCTGCTGCTGATCATCACCATGTTCGTGAGCGGCGGACTGATCCCCACCTATCTCGTGGTCACCGGCCTCGGCGGGTACGGCAGGTACTGGGCGCTGATCCTGCCCGGCGCCGTGTCCGTCTTCAACATCCTGGTGCTTCGCGCGTTCTATTCGAGCACCGCCTCCGACCTGATCGACGCGGCACGCATCGACGGCGCCGGCGACTGGCGCATCCTGTGGTCGGTGGTACTCCCCACCTCCCGCGCGGTCACCGCCGTCATCACCCTGTTCTACGCGGTCGGCTACTGGAACGCCTTCTTCAACGTCATGCTCTACATGCCCACCGAGAGCAGCAAGTGGCCGCTTCAGTACGTGCTGCTGCAGTACGTCAACAACGGCATGACCATCCCCGGCGCGTCCAACGGCGGCTTCGGCTCGTTGCAGACCCAGACCGCCCCGCAGTCGCTCCAGATGGCCGTGGTCGTACTGACCTTGGTGCCCATCGTCGTCGTCTATCCGTTCCTGCAGAAGCACTTCAGGGCCGGCATGCTCACCGGCGCCATCAAGGGCTGACCGGCCGGACGGCACCGCCACCGCACAGCGACCGGTCACGCAGGCAATGTGAAGCAGAAGGGCACCGCCAGGCATGGTGACACTGGCCCAGGTGGCCGCGGCCGCGGGCGTCTCCCCCAGTACGGTGAGCTACGTCCTCAGCGGCAAACGGGCGATCTCCGGGCCCACCCGGGCCAGGGTGGAGGAAGCGATCGAACGGCTCGGTTACCACCCCCACGCGGGTGCCCGGGCGCTGGCGGGCCGACGCTCCCACATCATCGGGCTGGTGGTGCCGCTGCACACCGACGTCTATGTGCCGATCATGATGGAGATCGCCATATCGGCCACCGTAACGGCACAGCGGCATGGTTACGACGTCCTGCTCCTGACCAACGACGAGGGACCCGACGGCGTGCGCCGCGTGGCCCGCAGCGGGCTGGCCGACGGCGTCATCCTGATGGACGTCCAGCTGGATGATCCGCGTATCGCGGTACTGCGGGAGACGGGGATCCCGGCCGCGCTGATCGGCCTGCCCGCGGACTCGCACGGACTGGCCTGCGTGGACCATGACTTCGTCCGGGCCGGCGCGCTGTGCGTGGAGCATCTGGCGGATCTGGGGCACCGCGAGGTCGCCCTCATCGGCTACGCCCCGGCTGTGTACGCGAGGCACGCCGGGTACGCGGAGCGCACCCTGACCGGTTTCCGGCAGGCGGCGGCGGAGCGGGGACTGCGCGTGCTGCACCGCCCGTGCAAGGGCACCTACGAGTCCACCGCCGGGGTACTTGCCGGGGTCCTCGCCGACCGGCCCGCCACCACGGGCTTCGTCGTACAGAACGAGAAGGCCATCGGCCCGCTGCTGTCCTTGCTGCGGAACTTCGGCCGGGCCGTGCCCGAGGAGGTGTCGGTGGTGGCGCTGTGCCCGGAGGAACTGGCCGAGCGGCACTCACCCCGGCTGACCGCGGTGACCGGGCCGGCGAAAGACCTCGGCAGGCGGGCCCTGGAGTTGGTGAGGTCCCGCCTCGACGGGCGGACGACCGACGAGGTCACCCTGCTCGCGCCGGTACTCACCACCCGCGAGAGCTCCGGTACGGCACTCCTGCGGCACCCGTCACGTGTCTCGCGTCGAGCCGGAAGGCTCGGATGAGAGAAACGACCGTCCGATCGAAAGTTTCCCGACCGGAGCAATTCATGTTTCCGAGCTTCCCCGCTGCGGGGCGCGCACGGTCGCCGGCCCTGGCGTATCCGGGCTCCGGGTGTCCTGTACGACGGTCTGAGCGGCGCGGATGCTTCGCGGGGAGGCCCCGAGTTGGCGGCGACAGGCCTTGTTGAACGCCTGGAGGTCGGGAATGCCGACGGAGGAGGCGACAGCGGGGATGGACAGCGTGGTGGCGCGCAGGAAGTGCCGCGCCCGCTCCATGCGCCGGGCGCGGAGGTAACCGACGACCGTCTCCCCGGTGGCGGCGCGGAACAGCCGGGTCAGATGGTTGTGCGAGACGCCCGCCGCCTTCGCGATCTCGGGTACCGTCAGCGGTTCCGCCAACCGGGCCTCGATGAGCGCCACAGCGGCCGCGACCGCGGGGTGGGCGGTCTGCGGGCCCCCCGATCTCGGCGGTGCGAGCTGGGCGACCCGCCACAGGGCGGCCCACACCTCGGCCGCCGCCCGCGCCGGAGTGTGCGGCCAGGCTGCCAGCGCCTCCTGCAACTGTCCGGACAGCAGGCTGAGTTCGGGCCCGGTGTCCTGGATCAGCGGGACACACAGGGATCTGCCGGCCGCATCCAGACGCAGATGCACATAGACGTGCTCGGAGCGGCCCCGGTAGTGGTAACGCACCTCGGTGCCGGGCGGAATGAGGCTGACCCTGCCGGGACGGATCGTGTGGGGGGTGCCGTTCACGGTGAGATCGGCCTCATAGCGGTAGAGGTGGAACTGCCACAGGTCCGGCAGGAGGAACTCGTCCACGTGCCCTGCCGGCCCGTGCACGCCGACACCGACGGCGGCGACCGCGGGAGGCTTGTCGAGATGGGCGAGGACCGTGCGCATCGACACATGCACCCCTTCGGAGTGGGGAACCATGGTGAGATTCGACCAGTAGAGGGTGAACGCGGCCCACCCGCCGCGGGACGGCCGTGCCTAGCGTAAGGGTCATGGAGAACAAGCAGGAACTGCTCAGTTCGGTCCAGATGGCGCGCTTCGTGGCGCGGGGGGTGCTCCGCCTGGACGCGGTGGTCCCGGCGGAGATGAACGACGAGGGCCTCAGGGTACTGGCGGACGGGGTGCCGCCGGTGCCGTACGGGACGCCGGCGTCCGAGGCGTATGCGGAGGATTCGTTCCTCCGCAGACTGCTGGAGCTTCCGAAGGTGTCGGGGGCACTGCACAGCCTCGTGGGTCCGAACCCGACGGTGGACCACCACTACGTGCACGTCCGCGAGCCCGACGGAGGCCGGGCGCAGGAGGTGCACGGGGACGCCATCATCGATGTCCGGCCGGACGCCTTCGACGTGCAACTGATGTACTACCCGCAGGCGGTGACGCTGGACATGGGGGGCACCCTGATCGTGCCCGGAAGCCATCTGCGCCGCATCAACGAGTCCGACACCGGCCGCTACCAGAACCTGCGCGGTCAGGACCGGCTGGTCTGCCCGGCCGGTACGGTGGTGTTTCTGCACCACGGGCTCTGGCACGCCGGCAGGCGCAACGACAGCGACATCGTCCGCTACATGCTCAAGATCCGCTTCAACCCCACGGTTCGTCAGCGGCTCCTGTGGGACACCTCGGACCTGGACGATCCGCAGGTGATCCGGGAACTGGACGAGATGTTCCCCTGGTACGAGCCGGCGACAGGCCGCCTGGAACGCTACAACCGCATCCTGTTGTGGCGGGAGCTGACCGGTGACGACGGCTTCGACATCGACTACTGGGTGACCCGGGTCTCCAACCGCCCGCAGGAGGCAGCGAAATGACGACGCACTCGGCCCACCCCGCCCCGGCTGCCGGTACGGCCACCGCCCCCGAACTCCGGCAGCAGGTGCTGGTGCTCTATCTGGCGAACTCCGCCCTCGACTCCTGGGTCGTCGGCTGGTCGTTGTACGACGGCACCGACCAGAACTCACCGACCACGGGGGACAGTGATGAACCGCCGTACGACTCCGGGTTGGCGGCGCTGCGTGACGGTTGGCGACTCATCCAGGCCGCCCAGCTGATTCCGCCTTATCCGGGCCACGAGTACGACGTGTCCTTCCTCAAGCACGAATTCCTCTTCGAACGGATCCGTGACATGCGGACGGAGCACCCATAGACAAGTGCGCGGCGGCTCAGAAGATGGTCACCTCGCGGCTGTAGACGGCGAACGAGCGGGACGGGTCGTAGAAGTCGCCGGTCTCGGCGGACCGCTCTCGCAGTGAACGCTCGTACGAGGGGAAGTGGGTCAGCGCTTCGTCCCGGGAGTCGTAGTACAGGGCAGCGACTCCCAGGTACGCGGGTTCGCCCCCGCCGCCGAAATGGCGCAGCGCCCTCCCGGCCCCCGGCACGTTGCGGTGTTGCACGTATCCCCGCAGCGCCTTGGCCTGGGCCTCCTCCGCGTCGAGCACCTCTTCGTGGGCGGCCTGCCACCGATCGGTGACGTCGTCCGGGGCCGGTCCTTCGGGTGTGTGGACGAAATGGAGTACCTTCACGTGGCTTTCGCCCGCGTCGGGTGCCGGCGGGGCCATGAGTACCGCGGGGCGGGTCAGCAGGGCCAGGGCGCTGGGCAGGTCGTTGAAGTGGGCGCCGTCGGGACCGATGACCTCGCGCGAGTACGGGTCGGACATCGTGGCGGTCAGCGCCTCCATGTCCTCGAAGTGCAGCTCGGTGACGGAGTCCCGGCCGAACTCGGTCAGGTACGCCGGGTCCCCCTCGCTGCCGAAGGACGCGTCGAAGACGTGGTTCTGGATGTAGCGCCGGATCCGGAGAGGGTTCGCGGCGGCCAGGGATCCGTGCACGTGGTGGAGGTAGTGCAGGAAGGCACGGTGGGTCATGCCCGGCTTGCGGCGGATGGCGGCGATCAGATTCAGCATGAATCTCCCGTAGACGAGTGGTACGAGTGGTGGTCGGCATCGCGGGGACGGCCGTGATGCCGACCCGACGGTGTGTGGTTCTCTCGGCGCAGCGGCGCCGTAGCAGGTCAGCCCGCCATCTGCTCGACCGGTTCCGGGACGGCCGCCGTCCGGCGGCGGACGGCGATGCCGAGTGCGGCGGTGGCGGCGGCTGCGGCGAGGGCGAGTACCCCCATGGCGCCCGCCAGGGTGCCGACGGCGGAGGTGAGGGCGAGTGCCACGAGCGGGCAGATGAACTGGCCGAGGAAGAAGGATCCCGTCCACAGGCCGGTGCCGCGGCCACGGTCGGCGTAGTCGAGCTTGGACATGGCGAGGGTGAGCAGGCTCGGCAGCATGATGCCGCCGCCGAGGCAGTTGATGACGGCACCGACGGTCAGCACGACGGGGTTGGGAGCGAGCCAGACCACCGCGAAGCCGAGGGCGCACAGGCCGAAGGCGGTGGGCAGCCAGGCTTGCGGGCTGCGGTCGGCCTTGGCGAAGACGACGGAGCCGATCACGATCGCGGCACTGGTGATGGCGGTGGCCAGTCCGATGATGCCGGTCTCGGTCACGCCCATGTCGTCCAGGAGGAACGCCATCTCCACCTGGAGGGTGTAGAAGAGGACGGCGCCGAAGACCGTCAGCGCGCATGTGCCGACCAGCGGACGCCAGGGGAAGGGCCGCTTGGCCATCGGTTCCGAGACGGTGGGGGAGGGGGCGTCGGCGTGGTCGTCGGGTCGGGGCCGGGGCAGGAAGGCGGCCATGGCGGGGGCGAGCAGCAGGCTCACGGCGTAGGCCCAGAACGGTGCGCGCCAGCCGGCCGATCCGGCCGCGCCGCCCAGGACGAAGAAGGCCGTCGCGGAGATCGCGGCGCACATCGTCTGCATCGCGAGGTAGCGGTCGCGTTGCCGGCCGGAGTAGTAGTCGCCGAGCAGTGTGGTGCAGCAGGTCATGATGGCGGCTTCGGTGACGCCGACGAGGGCGCGGCTGGCGACGATGGCGCCGAGGGAGTCCAGCCACAGGGGCGCGGTGCCGAGGACGGCGTACGCCACGGTCGCTACGACGAGCAGGCGTTTGCGGCCGAGCCGGTCGACGAGGACGCCGGCGAAGGGGGCCAGCAGGGCCAGCGACAGGGCGGGGATCGTCAGAGCCATGGGGACGAGGGCGTCGACGCCCGGCACCTCGGCGAAGTGGTTCTGCATCTGGGGCAGGACCGGGGCTATGAGCACGGCGCCCAGGATGGGCAGACAGGCGCCGGCCATCAGCAGTGTGAGGCGAAGCCGATGTCCGGGACCGGACACGGTCTGCTCGGCCGGGGAGTCCGCGACAGCCTCGGACGGTGGGGACGGGAGCGGGGGCACGGGTGCAGGCATGCGGGAACTCCACGGGGCGTGTCGGAGGGGATGGAACGGCGCGGCCGTCGCGGTCGGGCCACCCGGTGTCCGTGGCAGCACGCGACAGGGGTGCCGATGCCGCTGGGCGTCCCCGGCGGGCTGGCTCGCCGGGCGCCTGTGCGAGCCCGGCGGCAGGTCAAGGGTGCGGCTCGGGCAGCGGGTACTAGATGTGGTCCGGCGCCGGGTTGAGACGACTATGGGTCAACGGCCGGGCCCTGCCTAGCCCCCGTCCGATCGAGATCGAAGATGTGGATCATCCGGGCCTTGGATGCCAGGCACCTGCACAGACCCGCTATCTCGGTGCGGCCGTGGTGATACGCCGGGCTGGGAGGCGGCCAGCTCCGCTCCTACGCGGGCCGCGGTCTCGCGCAGCCAGATGTGGGCCGCGTCGTGGGTGTGCACCGGGTGCCACCACAGCGCCTGCTGGAGGGGGACCGCTGCGTAGGGCGGTTCCATGAGGCGTACGGCGGCCACCCCGCTCAGCAACTCTGCCAGGCGCTGCTGTACCAGGGCGATCCGGCGGGTGCCGGCGACCAGGAAGGGCAGCGCCTGGAAGCTGTCGACGAAGATCTCCACGCGGGGATCGACACCGAGCATGCTCAGCTGCCGGGCGGCCGGGGCATCGTAGGCGCGCTGGTAGACGACCCACGGCAGCCGTGCCAGGTCGTCCATGGTCAGCTGGTCGCCGACCTCGTCGTTCGTCTCGGCCACCAGGAAGGCCCAGCGGTCGGTATACAGGTCGACGGCGGGGAAACCGCTGATGACGCCGCGCGGCATCAGAAGCCCGTCGGCCGTGCTGAGCAGCGGTGCCGTGTCCTCCGTGACGTCGCTGGGCGTCCGCTGGAAGCGCAGCCGCACCCCCGGGGCCTCGGCGTGCACGGTCCGGGCGAGCTCGGCGCCGAACACGGTGAGGGCGTAGTCGGAGGTGAGCAGGGTGAACTCGTGCTCCTCGCTGCCCGGGGCGAAGTCGGCCCTGCTGCTGAAGACCCGTTCCAGCAGGTCGCAGGCGGTCGAGGTGCGGTGCAGCAGAGCGCGGCCGAGGGCGGTCAGTTCGTACTGTTTGCCGACGCGCGCGAGCAGGTCGTCGTCGAAGTGGCGGCGCAGGCGGGCCAGGGCCGCGCTCATCGCCGGCTGGCTGAGCCCGACGCGCTGCCCGGCGCGGGTGACGTTGCGTTCCTCCAGCAGGGCCCGCAGGGACAGGACGAGGTTGAGATCGAGGCCGGAGAGGGACACGACGCCTCCAGAGCCAGGCCGCCGGCGGCGGCAACATTTGCAGCGCGGATGATCATCATCTAAAGAATCGATTTCCCAGATTACTCGGTGGGGCTCACATTGGTCTCACCGCAATCTGGAGGACATTCCCGTGAAACCCGCAGCCGCTTCCGCGTCCTTCTCCGGACCCTTCGCCCTAGGCGTTCTCTCTGCCCCTGACCAGGCATCTTTCCCCGGTCTTGTGATCCCCGGGGGGCGCGTGCTGGATCTTCGTACGGCCCTCGGGGAACCGGCCCTGACGGCCCGGGGGATCTTCGACCGCTGGGACGAGATGCTCCCTCGCCTGCACGAGTTCGCGGCCGACGAGACGGCCGACTGGCGGCCGTTGGAGCACCTGCGGGCGCACGCGCCGGTCGAGCCCCGCCAGGTCTTCCAGTCCGGCGCCAACTACCGGCAGCACGTGATCGACCTGGAGGTAGCGCACCGCGCCCCCGACGACCCCCGCACCGTCGAGGAGGCCCGTGCGGAGATCGCCGCGGTCATGGACCGGCGAGCGGCCGAGGACCTGCCGTACGTGTTCATCGGTCTGCCTTGCGCGATCACCGGCCCGTACGACGACGTCGTACTCCCCGCCTGGGCCGAAGAGCCCGACTGGGAGCTGGAGTTGGCGGCCGTCATCGCCAAGCCCGCCTACCGGGTGTCCGTCGAGGAGGCCATGGAGTACGTCGCCGGCTACACGATCGCCAACGACCTCACCGACCGCGCCACCGTCTTCCGCCGGGACATGCCCGCCATCGGCACTGACTGGCTGCGCTGCAAGAACGCCCCCGGCTTCACCCCGCTCGGCCCCTGGATCGTCCCGGCCGCCTCGATCGCCGACCCCGGCGACCTGCGGGTCACGCTGAAGCTCAACGGCGAGACCATGCAGGACGAGTCCACCAAGGACATGCTCTTCGGCATCGCGCGACTGGTGTCGTACACCTCCCACGCCGCCCGACTCCTGCCCGGTGACCTGCTGCTGACCGGCAGCCCGGCCGGCAACGGCATCCACTGGGGGCGGCTGCTGCGCGACGGCGACGTCATGGAGGGGTCGATCACCGGACTGGGCATGCAGCGCACCCGCTGTGTGGCGGAGGAGACGTCATGATCCTGGACCGCCACGACCCCGAAGGCGCGATCTCCGAGGCCGCCAAGCGGTACTCCAACTGGGGGCGTTGGGGCGAGGACGACGTGCTCGGCACGCTGAACTTCCTCGACGAGGCCAAGCGCCGGGAGGGTGCCGCGCTGGTGCGGCGGGGCGTGAGTTTCTCGCTGTCGCAGCGGTTCGACATGAACGGGCCGCAGAAGGGCTGGCGCCGCCGCACCAACCCCGTCCACACCATGCTGGACACGGGAACGGACGCGGCGCTGGGCAACCAGGGCTTCCCGCACGGTATCGGCGGCGCGGACGACGTGATCGCGATGCCGTTGCAGTGCTCCACCCAATGGGACGGGCTCGGGCACATCTTCGACCACGGCAAGGCGTGGAACGGGCGGGCGGCCGAGAAGGTCGTCACCTCCGAGGGCGATCTGGTCACCGGCATCGAGCACATGGCGCCGTACGTCGCCGGACGTGGAGTCCTCCTCGACGTCGGCCGGGTGATCGGCGACGAACGGGGAGAACTGCCGGACGGTTTCGCGATCACCGAGGACCACCTGACCGCGACGGCCGAGGCGCACGGCGTGGCCGTCGGCCGCGGGGACATCGTCGTCGTCCGGACCGGGCGGCTGGCGCGCGCCCGCCGCGAGGGCTGGGGCGACTACGCGGGCGGAGACTCTCCCGGTCTGTCCTTCACCGCCGCCGGCTGGCTGCACCGCACCGAGATCGCCGCGATCGCCACCGACACCTGGGGCTTCGAGGTCCGGCCGAACGAGTTCGACGGCGCGTTCCAGCCGCTGCACCAGGTCGTCATCCCCAACATGGGCCTGCTGATCGGCGAGATGTGGGACCTCGACACCCTCGCGGACGACTGCGCCCGCGACGGCGTGTACGAGTTCTGGCTCACCGCCGCGCCCCTGCCCATCACCGGAGCCGTCGGCTCCCCCGTCAACCCCGTAGCCGTCAAGTGACCTTCCCAACAAAGGAGTTGGCCATGGAAGGAAAGAGAGTCCTGGTCGTCGGAGGGGGCACCTCCGGCAACGTCATGACCGTGCTGCTGCGGCGGGCCGGCATCGACGTCGACCTCGTCGAGGTCAAGCAGGACTGGAACGTACGCGGCTCCGGCATCACCCTCCAGGGCAACGCCCTGCGCGTGCTGCGCGAGATCGGCGTCTGGGACGAGGTCCGCGAGCACGGCTTCGGCTACGACTCCCTGGGGCTGACGACGCCCGACGGCACCGTGCTGCACGTCGGCGAGGTCCTGCGCACCGGCGGAGACGACCTCCCCGCCACCCTGGGCATGCAGCGCCCGGTGCTCCAGCGCATCCTCGTCGACGCCGTCCGGGCATCCGGCGCGAACGTCCGGCTCGGCACCACCGCCGAGATCCTCACCCAGGACGAGACGTCGGTGACCGTCCGCCTCAGTGACGGCACCGACAGCCGCTACGACCTCGTCGTGGCCGCCGACGGCCTGCAGTCCGCGACCCGCGCCGCCATCGGTATCGACGCGAAACCCGAGCCGACCGGCATGGGCATCTGGCGTGTCCCGGCACCCCGTCCGGCCGGCGTGGAGCGCAGCGACCTCGCGCACGGCGGGCCCTGCTACATCGCCGGTTACACGCCCACCGGCAAGGACACGATCTACGCCTATCTGGTGGAGCCCAGCCGCGACCGCGGCGCGATCCCGCCCGAGTCCTACGCGGAGGAGATGCGCCGCCTCTCGGAGGGCTACGGCGGCGCCTGGGACGAGATCCGCGACTCGATCACCGACCCGGCGCAGGTGAACTACACCTGGCTCGAACGGATGCTCGTCGAGGGGGCCTGGCATCGGGGCCGGGTCGTCCTCGTCGGCGACGCCGCGCACTGCTGCCCGCCCACGATCGCCCAGGGTGCGGCGATGGCGCTGGAGGACGCCTGGGTGCTGTCCCAGATGCTGACCAGCGGATCCGCGTGGGACGAGGACCTGCTCAGGCGCTACTACGAGCGGCGGATCGGCCGGGTGCGGATGGTCGTCGAAGCGTCCGTGCAGATCGGGCAGTGGCAGCTCGACGGCGTACCGGGTGACGTGCCCGGGCTGCTGGAGGCCACCATGCCGGTGCTCAAGGAGCTGCCGTGACGGCCCACCCGCCCCCGGCTACCGCTGGGAGACGCCCCCGGCCCGATCCCTCGTGGAGCACGGACGCGCACCCCGTTCCGACGGTGGACGTGCACGCGCACCTCCTCCTACCCGAGGTCGAGGCCCTGGTGGCCGGCCTGCCGGGCCTGGCAGAGGCCAAGGCCCTCGACGCCCGCCGCAACGGGCCCGCGGCCCTGGCCGTCAGCGGCCCCATGGTCGCCGAGCGCATTCCGAAACTGACGGACGTCGCCGTACGACTGGCCGCGATGGATGCGCAGGGCGTGGACGTCCAGCTGGTCAGCCCGTCGCCCTCGCACTACCACTACTGGGCGGACGAGGAGACGGCCGAGAAGCTCTACCGGCTCGCGGGCGAGGCGACGGCCGCCCACTGCGCCCAGGCGCCCGGCCGACTGCACGGTCTGGGCCTCGTCCCCCTGCAGCACCCGGAATCGGCGGTGCAGGCGCTTGAACTCGCCATGGGTTTGGGCCTGTTGGGTGTCGAGATCTCCTCGCACGCGCCGGGCCGGGAGCTGTCGGATCCGGCGTACGAACCCTTCTGGGCCCGGGCCGAGGAGACGGGCGCGATCCTCTTCCTGCACCCCTTCGGCTGCACGCTCGACGAGCGCCTCGACCAGTGGTACCTGTCCAACACCGTCGGCCAGCCCACCGAGAACGCCGTCGCGCTCTCGCACCTGATCTTCTCCGGGGTGCTGGACCGGCACCCGGAGCTGAAGGTCATCGCCGCGCACGGGGGCGGCTATCTGCCCACCCACATCGGCCGCTCCGACCACGCCTGGTCGGCCCGCTCCGACGCGGGCGCGGGCTGCGCCCATCTGCCCAGCAGCTACCTCAAGCGCCTGTACTTCGACTCCCTGGTCCACGACCCGCAGGTACTGCGGGCGCTGATCGGCGCGGTCGGCGCGGACCGTGTGCTGCTCGGCTCCGACTTCCCCTTCGACATGGGCACCGAGGATCCCGTCGGCGCACTGCGCGCCGCAGGCCTGCCCGACGACGACTTCCACGCCGTGCGCGGCGGCAACGCGACAACGCTGCTGCGCCTGACCTGACCCCCACACAGGAGGAAATCCGCATCATGAGCGCACGCCTGCTCACCCATCTGCGGCACGTCGACCTCGCCGTGCCCGACTACGACAAGCAGCTCGACTTCTACGCCGGCGTCTGGGGCCTGACCAAGGTCGCCGAGGACTCCGGGATCTCCTTCCTCGCCGCCGAGGGCAGCCCCGAACAGTACGTCGTACGGCTGCGCAAAGCCGAGGAGAAGCGCCTCGACCTTGTCTCCTACGGCGCCGGCTCCACCGAGGACGTGGACACGCTCGCCGAGCAACTCCTCGCGGGCGGCGTGCAGTTGATCTCCCAGCCGGGCAAGATCGATACACCCGGAGGCGGCTACGGCTTCCGCTTCTTCGACGTCGACGGCCGCACCATCGAGGTCTCCGCCGATGTCGAGGCACGGCAGCACCGCAAGATCGAGGAGAAGGAGGCCATCCCGGTCAAGCTGTCGCACGTCGTGCTGAACTCGCCGGACCTCGACAGGACCCGTGCGTGGTACGAGACCCACCTCGGCTTCCGCCACTCCGACACCCTCAGCTCACCGTACGTCGGCGACGTCATGCACTTCATGCGCATCAGCAACCAGCATCACTCCATGGCCATCGCCAAGGGCCCGCACACCTCCCTGCACCACGTCTCCTTCGAGATGCGCGGCCTGGACGAGTACATGCGCGGCTCCGGCCGCGTGATCCGCGCCGGCTTCAAGAAGGTCTGGGGTCCGGGCCGGCACATGGCGGGTGACAACACGTTCACGTACTTCCTGGACCCGCACGGCAACACCGTCGAGTACACGACGGAACTGGAGCTGCTGGACGAGGACACCTGGCACCCCCACGTCTACGACTTCTCCCAGCCCGAGGTCACCGACCAGTGGGGGACCGCCAATCCCATGAACGAACTGATCGCCAAGGAGTCCTTCAACGACGTCGACCGCGGCTGCTTCGTCGCCCCGCCGGTCTGACCGGGGAAACCCTCAGTCCCCGGGGACGCGGTGGCCCTGTCAGCCGCCCTGACGCCCTTGCCGCGTCCCCGGTCTCCACCGCTGTCGAAGACCGCCGGAGCCTGGAGCCGTGCATGCGTTTCGCCACCTATGAACACCGACACCAGCGCCGGGTCGCCGTCGTGGAGGAGGACGGCACCCTCCACCCGGTTCCCGGGGCGCGCTCGCTCACGGAGCTGATCAGCTGCGGCGACGGACTCGACGCGCTCCTGAGCGCCGGGGCCGCCACGCTCGGCGTCCCGCCGGGCCCTCACGTGTCCGAGGTGCGGCTGCTGCCACCGCTTGAGCCACCCACCGTGCGGGACTTCGTCACCTTCGAGGAACACGTCGAAGGAGTACGGCGGTCCGTGGACGGCGTCGGCGGGGTGCCCGAAGCCTGGTACGACGCCCCGACGTTCTACTTCACCAACCCGTACGCCGTCATCGGCGCCCACGACGACGTCCCGGTGCCGCCGGGCAGCGAAGTCCTCGACTTCGAGCTGGAGGTCGCCGCCGTCATCGGCCGGGAGGGGCGGGACCTGACGCCGGAGCAGGCACGGGACCACATCATCGGCTACACGGTCTTCAACGACTGGTCGGCCCGCGACCTGCAGTCCCGCGAGATGCAGGTCCGCCTCGGCCCGTGCAAGGGCAAGGACACGGCCGCCACCCTCGGCCCGTACCTGGTCACCGCCGACGAGCTGGAGCCGTACCGCGACACCGACGGCTTTCTGCGCCTGGCGCTGACCGCCTCGGTGAACGGCGAGGTCGTCGGCGAGGACCTGCTGTCCAACATGAGCTGGACCTTCGAGGAGATGGTCGCCTACGCCTCGCGGGGCACCGTCGTCCGCCCCGGCGACGTGCTCGGCTCCGGAACCTGCGGCAACGGCGGCTGCCTCGCCGAGCTGTGGGGCGTCCGGGGCGAGCAGTCCCCGCCCCCACTGAAGCCGGGAGACACCGTCACCCTCACCGTGGAAGGCATCGGCACCGTCTCCAACACCGTGGTCGCGGGCAGGAATCCGGAGCCGCTGCCGACAGCCCGCCGCCGTACCCGGGAGCGGCCGTGAACGACCTGCACCCCAACAGACTCCTCGGCAAGGTCGTCGTCGTCACCGGCGCCGCACGTGGCCAGGGTGCCGCCGAGGCCGAGGCCCTGACCCGCGAAGGCGCCCGCGTCATCGCCACCGACGTGACTCGGGCCCCCGGCTGCCGCCACCTCGACGTCACCGACGAGGAGCACTGGGCACAGCTGGCCGCCGAACTGAAGGAGTCGTACGGCCAGGTGCACGGCCTGGTCAACAACGCGGGCATCACCTGGCGCGCCCGCCTCGGCGACGTGACCCCCGACGACCTCGCCCGCGTCCACGCCGTCAACGTCACCGGCCCGCTCCTTGCCATCCAGCACCTGACGCCGCTGATGCCGCCCGGCTCGTCCATCGTCAACGTCGGCTCCACCGCCGCGCTCACCGCCCACTACCCGGTCGCCTACACGACCAGCAAATGGGCACTGCGCGGCCTGTCGAAGACCGCGGCCACGGAGCTCGGCCCGCGCGGCATCCGCGTCAACACGATCCACCCAGGCTTCATCGAGACCGAGATGACCGCTTCCGCCGCGCCCGCCTTCCGCGAGGCGAACATCCGCGAGACCCCGCTCGGCCGCACCGGCACGGTGGACGAGGTCGCCCCGCTCGTGGTCTTCCTCCTGTCCGACGAGTCCTCCTTCATCACCGGCGCCGAGATCCCGGTCGACGGCGGACTCACCGCGCACGGCGGCGTCAAGTCCATCTCGGACACCCTGCGTTCGGCTGCTGCGGGCTCTACGGCGAACTGAGAACGGCTGGTGGGCAAAGCGGTCCTGGCATCGGCACGAACCGCGGTCAGGGACTCGCGAAGGCACCGCGCTTCGCGGCCGAGGCCATGACCGCGATCGACGGGGACCTGCGGTACGAGTGGGCGCCGAGACGCTTGCGGCGACACCCGCGTTCCCCGCGCCGACGCGTGGCCGACGGCCCACGTCGCCGGGCCGCACAGGGTGGGGGCCCACATCGCCTGGCCGCACACGGTGTGCGGTCGCGGCCGCGTCATCGCCGTCAGGTGGCCGCCGCCATGCTGCGGTTCTGCAAGACGGCGTCTTCGAGCCGGAGGCGCTACGCCGGACCCACGAGCTGTTCGGCCACGAAGTCCTTCCCCGGCTGCGTGAGGCAGAGATCGATCGACCCCGGAGATGAGTGAGTCCGGCGCCCTCGACTGGTGAGACGATCTATGCGGCCAGTCTTTCGGCGAGGGTCCGTGCTGCCGCTGATGCGGTGACCGGAACGAGCCGCGGAGTTCGCCCGGCGGGTCCGGTCGCCCGGCCCGGCCGGTGGCCGCCACCCGGCAGATGTTCCCGCACAGCACCGGGCAGGGTCGGTCTGCCGGAGACCGTGCCTCCGGCAGACCGACCCGCTCAGTGGCCCACGGGCCTCACTTGCCGTAGTAGGCGTTGTGGACCGAGATCGTCGACTTGTTGCCCTTCTTGTCGGTGATCTTGGCGCGGAGGGAGACGCCCTTGCCCTTCGCCGGGTTCCTGACGGTGATCCTCCCGTTCCTGACGTCGGTCTTCTTCCAGGTCCTGCCGTCGTCGTAGGACACGTACACCGCCAGGGACTTGAGGTTCCGGCCCGCGGCCGCGCCCTCGACGGTGACCGGGTAGGTGACCGTCCTGCCGGCCGGGACGCGGCTGTCCAGGCCGACGGGGGCCTTGAAACGGACCGAGGAAACCGGGAGTTCGGTCACCCCGGCCGTCGGCCGCTTCGAGTGGAAGGTCCAGCTCGCGTCGATCCGTGTCGAGGCGGTGTGGACCTTGGTGCTGCGGCTGGCCGAGGTGGTCAGGGTGTACTCGGCTGCGCCGGCCGGGACCTTGAACGTGGCCTTCCCGGTGAGGGGGTCGGTGTTCGAGCCGAACTCGTGCCGTTCCGGTACAGCGTCGTGCGTACCGAGGTCAGGTCGGAGTACGCGTGGTGGCCCTGTTGGTCCAACGGTCGTGCGCCCGCGCCTCAGGCTACCGGCGAACATTCTTCTCCTCCGTCTCCTCCCGGCTCGTACACCGCCAGTAGTGGCCAAGGACGGCCTGGATCAGCTGGTGCAGGCCATGGCCCGGTCCCCGCCGGGACGCAGAGCGCCCCGGACGACGTGCTCCACGGCGTCGGCGGCCGACGCCCTCGCGCGCCGGCGCCCAAGTCCCGACGGCCTCGACGCTGCGTCCCCCGACTCCGTCCTGCGGAGTGTGAACCCATCGAGGCTCTCTTCCGTGCTCATGATAGATCGGATCTCTTGTCGGTTCATGGGATGGGAGGAGGGCTCTTGTTCGGCAGTCTCACGTGGGCGGCCACGCGGAGCGGGTCGGCCGCCACCTGCTCTGTCAGAAGCATTGACGCCGAACAAAATCGCCCATACTTTCGGCGCCCGAAGCTTTGAAGGTTGCCTGGACGTTGGGCCAACAACCCCAGGCAAGCTGGCAGTTACTCATCTCAGGAGGCGGTTGTGCCAAGGAGCCGCTCATCCACCAACCCTCCTTCTTCAACGAAACCCGTCATAACCAAACAACTCAAGGAGAACGAATGCTGATCCACGGACACCCGCCGACTGGGCGCGGCCTACGCCGCCGCCTACTGCGGACACTCGCCATGGTGTGCGCCCTCGTCATCGCAATGATCGGATCCATGCTCACCGCCGCCCCGGCCCAGGCCGCGACGTCGATCACCCTGGACGGCGCCTCGGGCGGGCGCACCTTCGACGGCATCGGTGCCATCAGCGGTGGCGGGGGAAACAGCAGACTGCTGATCGACTACCCGGAGCCGCAGCGCAGCCAGATCCTGGACTACCTCTTCAAGCCGAACTACGGCGCCGATCTGCAGATCCTCAAGACGGAGATCGGCGGCGACACCAACTCCACCAGCGGCGCCGAGCCGAGCATCGAGCACACCAGGGGCACGATCAACTGCAATGTCGGCTATGAGTTCTGGCTGATGGAGCAGGCGGTCGCCCGCAATCCCGACATCAAGCTGGCCGGCCTCGCCTGGGGTGCGCCGGGCTGGATCGGCGGCGGCAACTTCTGGACCGCCGACATGATCGACTATCTGATCTCCTGGCTGGGCTGCGCCAAGTCGCACGGCCTGAACATCAGCTACCTGGGCGGCTGGAACGAGCGCGGCTACAACATCGGCTGGTACAAGAACCTGCGCTCGGCGCTCAACTCGAACGGCTACTCGTCGGTCAAGATCGTGGGCTCGGACGACCACAGCTGGGACATCGCCAACGACATACTCGCGGATCCCTCGTTCGCCTCCGCCGTGGACATCATCGGCGCACACTACCCGTGCGGCTGGCTCACCCCCCAGACCTCCTGCCCGAGCTCCGCCAACGCCAAGGCCACCGGCAAGCAGCTGTGGGCCAGCGAGAACGGCTCGCACGACTACAACAGCGGCGCCGCACCCATGGCTCGCGCGAACAACCGGGACTACATCGACGGCAGGATGACCGCGACCATCAACTGGCCGCTCATCGGCGCCATGACGCCCAACCTGCCCTACGCGACGACGGGCCTGATGGTCGCCAACCAGCCCTGGTCCGGCTGGTACTCCACGGGCCAGAGCCTGTGGGTCACCGCTCAGACCACCCAGTTCACCTCGCCGGGCTGGAAGTACCTCGACAGCTCCACCGGCTACATCGGAGGCAGTGCCTCCAACGGCAGCTACGTGACCCTCAAGTCCACCAACAACCGCGACTACAGCACCATCATCGAGACCACCCAGGCCTCCGCCGCACAGACGCTCGACTTCACGGTGACCGGCGGCCTGTCCACCGGGACCGTCCACGTCTGGTCGACCAACGTCAACTCCACCGACTCCTCGACCGCCATGGTGCGCCGCAGCGACATCACCCCCTCCGGGGGCGCCTACTCGCTCACCGTCCAGCCGGGGTACGTCTACACCATCACCACCACGACAGGGCAGGGCAAGGGCACCGCCACCAGTCCGGCGAAGGGCTCGCTGGCACTGCCGTACGCCGACTCCTACGACAGCTACGCGACCGGCACCCAGGCGAAGTACGTCCAGGACCAGCAGGGCGCCTACGAGGTCGTCGGCTGCGGGGGCGGACGCTCCGGAAAGTGCGTCCGCCAGATGTCGGCCCAGGCGCCGATCACCTGGGCGCCGCTGTCACACCCTTACGCACTCTTCGGTGACCTGGGGTGGAAGGACTACCAGGTCTCCAGCGACGTGCTGCTGGAGAGCGCGGGCTTCACCGAGCTGATCGGCCGCGCCACCTGGCAGCACTCCTTCGGTCCGGAGGGCCTGAACGGCTATTACCTGCGGGTCAGCAATACCGGTGCCTGGTCCATCCTGCGCAACGACACCGACAACAACTTCGTGACGCTGGCCAGCGGTACGGTCGCCGCGCTGGGCACCAACTCCTGGCACAACCTGAGGCTGGGCTTCCACGGCAACAGGATCACCGCCTGGATCGACGGCGTGAAGGTGGGGTCGGTCAACGACGGCACCTACACCGAGGGGCAGGCCGGCTACGGCAACAGCCAGGGACAGACGGGCCAGTTCGACAACCTGTCGATCGGGTCGACCACGAAGGTCGTCGGCGTCGGGTCCGGCCGCTGCCTGGATGTGCCGGGCTACAACGAGACCGACGGCACCCTGATGCACCTGTGGGACTGCCACGCCGGTGACAACCAGCAGTGGACCTTGACCTCGGCCAAGGAGCTGCGGGTCTTCGGCGACAAGTGCCTGGACGCGAAGGACCATGGCACCCACAACGGCACACCCGTGGAGATCTGGTCCTGCAACGGCGGCGGCAACCAGCAGTGGACCGTCAATGCGAGCGGCACCGTGGTGGGAGTCGAGTCCGGGCTCTGTCTCGATGCCGTCGAGGGGCGCACCGCGAACGGCACCGGGATCCAGCTCTGGTCGTGCCACGGCGATGCCAACCAGCGGTGGACACGGAGCTGATCCGAGCCGCGCACCGGCTGCTGCCGGCGTGACCGCGGCTGCGGCGCCTTGCGGGGCAGGCCGCCTTCGTCGGCCGGGCCGCGAGGCCCGATGCCCACCCCGGTGACGCGGCAGTAGCCACATTCAACAAGACCGAGGTTCCGCCCGAGTCGGCCCTTCCGGCGGCTCGGGCGGTTCCCCCGGCGTGCCGACTCCTGCGACGAGACGGAGCCGAACGGCTCCGGACGGGCGCGTCGGCTTCACCGTCACCCGCAGGACCGATGAGGAGAAGCACGACATGCGAACAGGGTTGATGAGAAGGTCCCGGAACAGGACGGCTTCAACGGGAGCCGCGGCTCTCGCCGTCCTGGGACTGTTGCTCGTCCCGGTCGACGCGGCCACCGCCGCCACCGGACCGCAGGACGGCCATGTGTACGCGCTGACCGCAGCGCACAGCGGCAAGAACGCACAGGTCCAGTCCGCTTCGCCGTCCGACGCGGCTGCCGTGGTGCAGAACACCCCCTCCGGCGGCCCGAACCAGCTGTGGCAGGCCGTCGCCCACAGCGGAGACGGGTCGTTCTCGCTGGTGAACATCAACAGTGGTAAGTGCCTGGACGTGAGCGGAGCGTCCACCGCGGCGGAAGCGCGAGTCATCCAGTGGTCGTGCACCGGCAACAGCAACCAGCGCTGGACCTTCAGCGGCTCCGCGATCGTTTCCGTCAACAGCGGAATGTGCCTCGACGTTCCCGGCAACTCCACGGCCGACGGCACGGCGCTCATCCAGTGGCCGTGCACAGGCAACCCCAACCAGCAGTGGAGCCTCACCGAACGCCCCCGGGTCGTGGCCTTCGGCCCCAGCATGACCGCCGGCGGTGAGACCTTCTCCGAGCAGACACTGCGGATGGTCGTCCACACCAGCGTCGCCGGTTCCGGGGTGCGGATCCGGCTGTCCAACCTGCGCAGCACCACGCCGCTGTCCGTCGGCGCCGTCGACGTGGCCGTGCGCTCCAGCGGCGCGGCAGCGGTACCCGGCACCCACCGCACCGTGACCTTCGGCAGATCCGGCAACCCGACCATCCCCGCCGGGGCGGAACTCACCAGCGACGTCATCCCGATGACGGTCACCGCGGGGCAGGACCTCCTGGTGAGCGTGTACCTGCGGGGCGACACCGGCGCCTCCACCTTCCACCGTGACGCCTACCAGACCTCGTACCGGTCGGCGGCCGGTTCCGGCAACCACGCCAGTGAGGACGCCGCCAACAACTTCACCACCTCCATGTGGAGCTGGCACTACCTGTCGGGCGTGGACGTCGTGCCGACGGCCGTGACCACCGGAACCGTGGTGGCCTTCGGCGACTCCATCACCGACGGCGCCAGCACCACCTTCGACGCCAACCGGCGCTGGCCGGACCGCCTGGCCGCCCGGCTGCAGGCGGAGAGCGGCGGCCAGCGGTTCGCTGTCGCCAACGCGGGCATCGGCGGCAACATGGTGCGCGCCGATGCCGGCTGGGCTCCCCAGGGACTGGCCGGCAGGGTCCGGTTCGCACACGACGCCCTCGGCCAGCCGGGCGTACGCAACGTGATCTTCATGGAGGGCATCAACGACATCAACAACAACCCCTCCCTCACCGCCGACCAGCTGATCGCCGGATACCAGGACATCATCGCGCAGGCACACGCCGCCGGCGTGAGGATCATCGGCGGCACGATGCTGCCCTACTCTTCGCAGAACAGTGCACAGGCCGGCATCCGGACAACAGTGAACAACTGGATCCGCACCAGTGGCGCGTTCGACGCCGTCGTCGACTTCGACGCCGTCATCCGCGACCCGAACAACCATGCCCGGATGCTGCCCGCTTACGACAGCGGCGACCATCTGCACCCCAACGACGCCGGAATGGCGGCCATGGCGAGCGCCATCGATCTGTCCATGCTGCGCTAGTGACCTGCGTCGGAGGTTCGTCGTCGGTTCGGTATGAGTCGTCCGGGTCCGAAGATTCCGCAGTCGGTGACCGATGCCCAGCGGGCGGTGCTGGAGGGCTTGCCTCCCAGCCATGTGATCACCCGCCGCGAAGCCGTGAATTCTGCCTCACCAAGATCACTCAAGGGAGGCGGCGCTGGATCTGCGTGTGCGGCGTCGGCATGTCCCAAACAGGCAATCCGCCATGTCTGCCAGGGGAAAGACCTGGACTCGGCTCCGGGGGTTCACTGTCGGCCACCTCGACGAAAAGGAGCCGCAACATGCCCGAGGAAGCCACGTCGGAATTCTGGAAGGGCCTCAAGCCGATCGCCGACTCGATGAAGCCCGACGCACAGCCGGAGGTCTATCTGTCCCAGGTGGCCACCGACGACGACCGGTACTACGCCCCGCTCAGCGAGAGCGTGGGATCGCGCCCGCTGTGGATCAACGTCAAGGACAACTCCTGGGCCGACATCCTCTGCGCCAAGCAGGCCGGACTCGTCAACCGCCACTACCACCCCCACGAGGTGTTCGCGTACACGATCTCCGGTAAGTGGGGGTACCTGGAGCGGCCCTGGACCGCGCGGGCCGGTGACTTCGTCTACGAGGCGCCGGGCGAGGGGCACACGCTGGTGGCCTACGAGAGCGACGAGCCGATGAAGGCGTTCTTCATCGTCAAGGGTCCCTTGATCTGGCTGGACGAGGACGGCGGAACCATCGGCTACTTCGACGTCCACGACTACATCGAGCTGTGCAGGAACCACTACGAGAAGGTCGGCATCGGCGCCGACTACGTCAACTCACTCTTCCGGTGACCCCGGTCCCACCGCTCGAACGAGGTTCCGATGTCACGTATCCGTACCCGTGTGCGGCCCGACGCCGAAGCGCCCGCGGCCATCGACGGCGCAGCCCGCCGCTATGAGAACCGGCTGCTGCTGATCCTCTTCCTGGCCTTCGGATTCGTCTTCTTCGACCGCCAGGCGTTGCCCTTCCTCGCCCCGTACATCGCCAAGGACTTCCACCTCTCCAACACCGAGCTCGGCACACTGTCCGGAGTGCTGGCCCTCACGTGGGCACTGTCCGGGCTGGTCACCGGCCGTCTGTCGGACAAGCTGGGCAGACGCAAACCCATTCTGATCGCCGCGGTGGTCCTCTTCTCCTGCTTCTCCGCGGCGGGCGGGCTGATGACCGGCTTCCTCGGTCTGCTCGTCGCCCGGGCCCTGATGGGCGTGGCGGAGGGTGCCGTGCTCCCGCTGGCCCAGTCGCTGATGGTGGAGGCGTCCCGGGAGAGCCGTCGCGGTCTCAACATGGGGCTGCTCCAGGGCTCGTCGGCCGGTCTGATGGGCGGCATCCTCGCCCCGCTGGCGGTGGTGTGGATCGCCGAGCTCCACGGCTGGCGGACAGCCTTGCTCGTGACGATCGTGCCGGGTCTGCTCATCGCGGCCTGGATCGCGAAGTCGGTCAGGGAGGTGCCGCCCGGCGGCCGGGCCCGGATCGCCGCCACTGACGCCGATGCCACCTCCGAGACGGCCGTCGGCCCGAAGCCGTCGGTGCGGGAGGTTCTGGGACACCGCAACATCGTCCTGTGCATGGCGGCCGCATGCTGCTACCTCACCTGGTTCGTCGTCATCGTCACCTTCACCCCTACCTACCTGCTGACCGTCAAAGGCTTCTCCTCGAGCACGATGAGTGGAGTCATGACCTGTCTGGGCTTGGGGTGGGTGCTGTGGGGGTTCCTCACCCCGGCCGTCTCCGACCGCATCGGCCGCAAGCCGACCATGATCGCCTTCTCCGCGACAGCGGCCCTGTGTCCGCTCGCGGTGGTCTACGTCACCGATCCGGTGGCGCTGGGCCTGGTCGTCGTCCTCACCTACACCGGGCTCGGCTGCTTCACCCTGTTCATGGCCACCATTCCCGCGGAGACGGTGCCCCGTGGCGCGCTGGCCACCGCACTCGGGCTGGTCATGGGAGTCGGCGAACTGGCCGGTGGCTTCCTCGCGCCGGTGATCGCCGGGCGCGCGTCGGACGTCTGGGGCCTGCAGACGGCCATGTTCATCTCCGCCGGCGGCGCCGTCGCTGTTGTCCTGCTGTCCCTCGGTCTGCGGGAGACCGCGCCGCGGGTGCTGCGCCGACGGGCCGAGCGGGCCGCGGCAGCGCCCGGCTCGGGCGCAGTGGTGGCGGGAGCGGCCGAATGAGGGCCCACACGCGGCGCATGCAGGCCGCCGTCTGGTACGGAGCCAGGGACGTCCGCATAGCCGAGGTGGACGTTCCCACGCCCCGGCGCGGCGAGGTGCTGATCGAGGTCGCCTACTGCGGCATCTGCGGCAGCGACCTGCACGAGTACGCCGACGGGCCGCACGCCATCCCCGTCGCCGAGCCGCATCCGGCCTCCGGCGCCACAGCTCCGCTCGTCCTCGGCCACGAGTTCTGCGGAACGGTGGCGGCCCTCGGACCATCGGTGACCGGCCTCGCCGTCGGTGACCGGGTGGCGGTCGAACCGAACTACCGGTGCGGGGAGTGCCCACGGTGCCGGGCAGGTGAGTACAACATCTGCCGGCACTTCGGGTTCGCCGGGCTGATGGGGAACGGCGGCATGGCCGAGTACGCCGCCATCCCCGCCTATATGGCGCACCGCCTCCCCGATGACGTGTCGCTGGAGCAGGCCGCGCTCTTCGAACCGGCCTCGGTCGCCCTGCACGCGCTACGGCGCGCCGGGACCACACCCGAGACCGTGACGGTGGTCGGCCTGGGCCCGGTCGGCCTGCTCACCGTCCGGCTCGCCGCCGAACGCAAGGTGCGGCGCATCGTCGCCGTCGACGTTTCCCCCGCTCGCCTGCACCGCGCGGCCGGGCTCGGCGCCACCGATCTGATCGACGCGGACCCGGAGGAAGGCGCCGGGGAGCGGATCCGTGAGCTGACCGGCGGAGAGGGCGTCGATGTCGCGTTCGAGGTGGTGGGATCCGAGAGCGCCCTGCGCACCTGCCTGGCCGCGACCCGGCGCGGCGGCCGGGTCGTCCTCGTCGGCCTGGCCCCGGAGGTGTCCCTGGACACCTTCGCACTGGTCAACAACGAGCAGTCGATCGTCGCCAGCGTCGGCTACCGCGACACCTATCCGGAACTCATCCGGCTCGTCGCGGAGCGAGGGCTGGACCTGACACCCGTCGTCACCTCGACCATCGCTCTGGATGGCTTGGTCCCCCACGGCTTCGAGGCCCTGCTGGACGGTCCCGGAAACCAGGTCAAGATCCTGGTCGACCCGGGCGCACACCGTGACCGCCTCCACCGCCTCGTCCCCTGCGTCGCGTCAGCCGGGACCGCGACGGACAGGACCTCAGACTGCGAGAAGAGGGGCTGAAGAGGTGCTGAGGTCGGCTCACCGCGA
Organism: Streptomyces sp. Go-475; assembly: GCF_003330845.1. Taxonomy (GTDB): domain Bacteria; phylum Actinomycetota; class Actinomycetes; order Streptomycetales; family Streptomycetaceae; genus Streptomyces. The sequence goes on from NZ_CP026121.1 coordinate 8,029,155, forward strand.
TCAGCAGGCGTGGCCCAGGAGGGGTGCCCCCGGCTCGCACCCCGGGGCGGTGCCTCCCGGGCTGACCGGCTCCGGGTGACCAAGCACACGACGGACGGCGGTCTGCTTCCCGCACTCACTCGCCGCCTCCTGCGGCAACGGGGCGGTCTTCCCGGTCGACGGCGATTCCCCATCGGAAAGCCTCCGGTCGATGACGGCTCCCCAACCGTCTGAACCGTTCGGCACGCCGGACGGCGGCCGTTCTCACCCGACCGCGGACGCACAGCCCCGCCAGTGCGAACGCCGGGCTTGGCTCCGGGGCGCGACCCGTGACGCGGCAGCGCACCGGGGGTACCCTCGCCGGGAGACACCACCAGGCACCTCCGACGGCCCCTCACGTCAGAGCACGAGGCCCAGGCCAGCGGCCGCATCGACTCCCTGTCGTCACGGCAGAGCGGTCCTGCGCCACAGTCCTCACGGACGCACGGGCTGGAAAGGAGATTCAGGTGAACCTGCCTATCGTCTCCCGCGTGTCCACGCAGTCGGTCGATCCGGCGGACCGCATCGACTTCTGGGAGGAACACAACCGACAGGCTCTGGTGGGCCTGACCTGCTCGTCGTACTCGCGGGAGGGCCTGCTGGCCACGGAGACGAACGTCGAGCTGGGCGACCTGCGGCTGGCCGAGATCGCCGGCAACGAGCACGTCATCGAACGGACCCCACGGACCTGTCGGACCCTGCCGAAGGACTCGATCTTCGTCACGCTGCTGACAGCGGGCTGCGGGGTGTTCTTCCACGAGGGCGGCTGCGTCACCCTGCAGACGGGCGACCTGATCCTCTACGACACGCGGCGGCCCTATCTGTTCGGGTTCCCCTCTCCCATGCGGCAGCTGCTGGTGGACATCCCCCGTGAGGTGTTCGCCGCGCAATGTGCCCCCGGCGAGGTGTCCGCGCCGATACTGCTCGGCAGGGGGTCGGCCGCCGAAGGCGCGCAGGCTTCCGCACTGGAGGCGGTACTGGCCGACTGGGTCACGGGGCAGGGCGGAGAGGACTCGGTCAGCACCGAGGCCACCGTGCTGGACCTCGTCCGTACGCTGGCCGCACCGAGGCTGGGCGGTGTCGCGCCACCCGCCATGCTCTCCCAACTGGCGGTGGCCAAGGACTACATAGCCCGGCACCTTGCCGACCCCGGGCTGAGCTCGGGGCGAGTCGCCGAGGCGATCGGAGTGTCCGCGCGGCACCTCAGCCGTATCTTCCAGCCGACCGGGGTGAGCCCCTCCCGGTACATTCTCGAACAGCGGCTCGGCAAGGCCCGGCAGGTGCTCGCCGACCCCGGCTCCCGCCATCTGACGATCGCCGAAGTCGCCCACTGCTGGGGCTTCGCCAGCCAGGCCCACTTCACCCGGGTCTTCCGGAGCCGTTTCGGCCGCACCCCGGGGGAAACGCGTCCGTTCATCCCCTAGAACCGCGGCTGCGGCGCGTCGGGGCTGGAGGTCCCCCCCAAGGGCGCAGGTCGAGACGCTTCGGGAACTGCGATGCGACGTGCACAGGCCTGGGGGCCCGCGGCGGTGAGGTCGGGGTGAGGGACCAGCACCGCCGCACGTTTCGGGATGGCCTGCTACTTGATGCGGATCTCGGCGAGTTGGAGGCGGTACTTGCTGGTCTCGTCCGAGGCGGGCCTGCCGAGCTTGGAGACCTTCAGGCGTAGATAGCGGCCGGTGGCGGAAGTGAGGGTGTAGGTCTGAGCGGCTCCGTTGGGGTTGGGCTCGGCAGTGATGGTGCGGGCGGTGGTGTAGGTTCCGGAGCCGTCGGGGCGCGTCTGGATGGTGAAGTCGACGGGGAAGCCCGCTGTGCCGCCGCCGGCTGCACCGGCGTCCGTGCGCGGGTGGAGAGTGACGGAGCCGATGGCCCGGTCTGCGCCGAGGTCGAGCTCGATCCAGACGGGGTTCGCGCTGACGTCGGCGGAGGGGAAGTCGATGCTGGTGAAGCCCCTGGCGCCGGTCACGCTGGTGAGCTTGCCGTCGAGGACGCGTGTCTTGCCCCAGTCGCCGTTCTCCAGCGTGTAGTTGGCGGTGACGGTGGTCGCGGCGGTGGGGACGGTGAGTTCGGCGAGCTGGAGGCGGTACTTGGTCGTCTCGTCGACGGGAGGGGTACCGAGCTTGGTGGCTTGCAGGCGTACGTAGCGGGCGGTCGTGGTCGTGAAGCCGTACGTCTGCACGAGCCCGCCCGGGTTGGGTTCGGCGGTGACCGTGCGGACGGTGGTGTAGGTGCTCGACCCGTCGGGGCGGGTCTGGATCGTGAAGTCGACGGGGAAGCCCGCCGTGCCGCCGCCGACCGCCGGGGTGTCGGTGCGCGGGAAGAGCCGCACGGCGTCGAGGTCGGTGTCGGCGCCGAGGTCTACCTCCACCCAGACGGGGTTCGCGCTGACGTCGGCGGAGGGGAAGTCGACGCTGGTGTAGCCCTTGGCGCCGGTCACGCTGGTGAGCTTGCCGTCGGTGAGCCTGTTCTTGCCCCAGTCGCTGTTCTCCAGGCTGCTGTTGCTCGTGACGGGCCGGCCGAGGGCGAGGTTGTCGAGGCGGCCGGCGCCGGTGACGGTGAACGTCCAGCTGCCCGGCTTGAGGGTGAAGTAGACGTATGAGGAGTCCTTGCTCGCGTAGCTGAGACCGGAGACGCTGCCGGTGGCGGCGCCGCCCGTGAAGACGGTGGTTCCGTTGGCCTTGATGGCCGGTGAGGATCCACGGTACGTCGGGACACCCACTCGCGCGGTCGTGCCGTTCGGGGAGGTGAGGGCCAGGGTGACCCGGTCGCCGTCGCGCGTGATGCCGAAGCGGATGTCGCCCTTGACGGTCGGCGTGACCGTGTTGATCTTCGTGAGGGTGCCGGTCTGGGGAACGACGTCGTACGTCTCCCAGCCGGGCTTGGTGGGACGGACGCCGGCGGCGTAGGCGGACAGGGTGTACAAGGGTCCGCCGTTCCAGGCGTGGTTGTCGGTTCCACCCGACTTGTCCCAGATCTCCCACAGCGTGTAGCAGGTGGGGTCGGCGACCTGGGCGGCGTAGCGGTTGCGCATCCGCTCCTCGGCGACGGTGGCCGCGCCCATCAGATACAGCGCCTCCAGGACGTAGAACTCCATATAGGGGCTGGCGTTGAGGTGGGTGCGCAGCACCTCGGTGATCGCCCGGTAGCGGGAGGCGGGTGCGAGGCCGGCGACGACGGCGAGGCCGTTGGCGCGGTCATCGGTGTCGCCGTTGTAGCCGGGTGAGCGGTACTCGTTCCTGGAGGTGTTCCACAGAACGCGGTCGAAGTTCGCCTTGATGCTGTCGCGCTTGGCCTGCCAGGTGGCGACGTCGCCGCTGTTGCCGCTGAGGCCGGCGAGGGTGATGGCTGTGTCGAGGGCCAGGTAGTACCAGCAGTTGTCCAGGACGCGGGCGTCGATGTTGCTGCCCCAGTCCTCCCAGTCCCAGTCCCCGGCGCGGTGGCTGACCAGCCCGGCCGAGTCCAGACTCCACAGGTTCAGGTACGCCTTCACCGCCGGGTAGGTGCCGGAGACGGCGTCGGAGTTGCCGGTGTAGAGGTGGTAGGTACCGAATGCCCACACCGAGGCGAGCATCTGGACGGGCAGTTCAGCGGTCCAGATGGTGGACGGGATCGGCGAGTAGAGCACGCCGCCGGGCTTCTGCCAGGCGGTCAGCTCGGCGATGGCCTTGGCGCCGAGGGCATGGGAGCGGGTGTCGAAGGTGTAGAAGCCTTCCTTGAGCTGGTTGACCACATCGCCCCACCACTGGGCGCGCTCGCGGGTGGGGCAGTCCATGTAGTTGTCGCGCATGTTGACGTACATGGTGCGCGCCGCCTTGCCCCACAGGGTGTCGAAGAAGGCGTCGTTGCTGCTGAACGATCCAGCGAAGTCGGTGTCGTAGCCGGACTCCCGGTACTTGAGATCCAGGATGGTGACGCCCGTGGGGATGGTGTACTTCACCGCCGTGCCGCTCATCCAGGCCAGCGCCTCGAACTCCTGGACCCCGCCCTTGCAGACGTAGGTGGCGCGAATGTTGTTCTCCGCCCCGGGGGTGAGGCCGGTCAGGCCGTCGCCGTCGGCGTAGTGGTCGGTCTGCATGCCGATCACCGCGCCGGCCGGAGCGTCCACCTTCAGATACGGCGTGACCTGGAGGTTCGAGGGCAAGGTGGCTGTGATGGCGGTCGCTCCCTGTCCTGTGGACGGCAGCGACGACGCGTTGCCGTAGGACTTGAGGCCCGAGTACCGGAACTGTGGGACCGGCCGCCGGACGAGATCGTTCCAGGGCGCGGCACCGGCGGCTCCGAAGTCGGTGGGGGCGCTCCACGCGCTGTCGTCGAAGCCGGCCGACTCCCAGGCGGTCATGGCCGTGGCGTTGCGGGCGTCGTAGTAGACGTTCGACTCGGGCAGGCGGAAGTTGACCTGGGTGCCGCTGGTGTTGTTGGAGTAGCCCGGGTGGACGATGTGCTTCCAGCTGGTGTCGCTGACGATCCGGGTGGTGGTGGAACCGGTGGTGATGTCGGACTGGAACAGCAGACCGCCCTTGCCGCTGCTGCTGTGTGAGAACCCCTGCTTGCCGAAGTACCACACCAGCAGCGCCACCGTGTTGCGGCCGCTCGTGAGGTACGGGGCGAGGTCGATCTCGTCGTAGTAGGTGCCGGTGCGGTTGGGGCCGCGCTTGAGCTGGCCGTCGAAGACCACGAGCGTGCCGTTGACCCACAGCCAGTACTTGGAGTCCGCCGCGATCTGCGTCACCGCCTTCGACGGCGCGGAGGCCAGGGTGAACGATCTGCGGAACGCCACCCACTGGTTCGTCGAGCTGGACGGAGCCCAGATCCACTTCGCGGTCCAGGAGACGGCGGCCGACGCCGCGGGAGCGAGCCCGGGCAGAAGTGCCGAGCCGAGGGTGGGCGCGAGCGCCACGGCTATCGCCGAGCGCAGGACGGACCGGCGCGTTACAGAGGACATGCGGGCTCCTGCTGTCGATGTGCGGTGATGTGGGGGTTGGGAGGCGTCCTGGGGACCGGGGAAGAGGGGGTGCGGCGACACCGCACTTTTGAATCGTTTCATTCACGTGTTTGCAGCGGGAATTCTTTGCCGCTTGGCGAGAAGGTGTCAAGGTCCGTGCAGGCGGAATTCGGCCGTGGCGTGCCGAGGAGGCTCGCCCAGGCGCCGTCGGTGGTCGCTGCGGGGGTGCTGCCTGGCGAGCTCGGCAACAGCATCCGAACGTCATCGCCCTGTCCACGGCGTCGGAGGCGACAGTTGCCCGCGTAGCGCCTTCTCTCCGCCTCGTGACGGGAAAATGATCAGGCATCTCGCCCGATCGGCGGCCTCCATATCGGCTACGGCGTTACTGTTATGGTGCTGACCAAGGAGGTGGGACGTTCCGTGGTGGACCCTGTGCCTGCGCGAGCGGAGGCGGCAGCGGCTCGGCGTTCTCCGGGGCGGCCGCCGGTGCCGTTGGAGCGCATCGTCGCTGCAGCACTGCAGATCGTGGACGAGGAGGGCTCGGACGCTCTCTCGATGCGGACGCTGGCCCAACGTCTGGGCTCGGGCACGGCGACGCTGTACCGGCACTTCGACAACCGGGCAGCGCTGGTCGCCCATGTCGTGGACCGCATGTTCGGCAGTGTGGAGCTGAACGGCGACGAACTCACCGCACTGGGCTGGGAGCGGGCGCTGCGTACGGTCGCGCACACCATGTTCGACGCCTTGGCCCGGCACCGGAACGCGGCGCGCCTGCTGGTCGAGCACATTCCCCTGGGGCCGAACGCCATGGCACTGCGGGAGCGCTGCGTCGCGGTGTTGCTCGACTCTGGCTTCCCGCCGCGAGTCGCCGCGTACGCGTTCGCGACCCTGGCCCGCTATGTCCTCGGGTTCGCCGTACAGGTCAACGGGCATGGCGGCGCGGGACAACCCGACGACGCACAGACGGCGGCCGTCTTTCACGGCGTGGATCCCGACCTGTTCCCGGCCACCGTCACCGTTGCCGGGGTGCTGCCCGTTCCGATCGAGGACGAGTTCTCCTTCGGTCTCGAGCTTCTTCTCAGCGGGCTTGCCCACCTGCGCGACGAGGTCTGACAGAGCGGCGCGATCACCCTGACACGTTCTGCAAACGGATTGCTCCTTCGGGCAGATCCCGCTCCACGGTCAGAGGCAGCTCCACAGAGGTGAGCATGTCCCGGTAGCGATCCGCCAGTTGGGAAGGCTCCTTCCTGCTGAAGACCACCAGCTCCCGGAAGTAGCCGGACCCGATCCGCCGTGCATGGCGGGACCAGCGCAGAGGCACCGCGTTCTCCGGTGCCACCGTCACACCGATCCCCTCGACCGCGAACAGCAGCGCCGCCGACACCTGGCCGGTTCGCGCCACGGCGCGCGGAGTGAATCCGAAGTGGCCCGCCAGCCGGTCCATCACTTCGCTCATGCCCTGTTCCGGCTCGTAGAGCACCCAGTCGGCGGCGGCCAGTTCGGCCGGGCTCGCCGATGCGCCCGCCGGGTACTCGGCGGAACCGATCACCACCATCTCCTCGTACCCGAGGGAATGGACCGGCCCTTCCCACGGGTGGGGTCGTGGACCCACCGCGATGTCGCCCTGTCCGCTGCGCATGGCTTCTTCGAGGTCCCGGCGGTGCGAGTAGTCGTGCAGCCGCAGCACCGTCGCGGGGTACGTCGAGTGCCAGCGGGCCGCGGAGGGTGGCAGGATGCCTGAGGCGACGGACCGTACCGTCAGGACGTGAACGTCGCCTTTGCGGCCCTCGACCACCTCGCGTACCGAGTCCCGGGCGTCCTGGACGACGCGGAGGACCTGCTGCGCCCGCGGCAGGAAGACCCGGCCGGCGGGGGTCAGCGTCACCCCTTGTCTGCCCCGCTCCAGCAGGACCGCGCCCAGCTCCTTCTCCAGGGCTCCGATCTGCTGGGACAGTGAGGGTTGCGTGACATAGAGCCGCGCGGCCGCTCCGCTGAAGGAGCCCGCCTCCCACACGGCGAGGAAGTACTCCAGCTGACGTAGCTGCATTCGATCAAACTACTGGAGTGGGCGCCGCCCGTCGCGCAGGCGGTGAGCAGGCATCGGGCGGCGCACCCTGGTACGGGGGATCATCGCGCGTCATGCCGTGACCACGACCCTGCTGTCCTTGCGGGCCAGCCGGGTGAGTAGGTAGTCGACCTCGGTGCGGGCGCGCGGAGACAGGGCCGCCCGGGGATTGCGCTGGTTGTCGGAGGCCAGTATTCCGCGACGCTTCATCACGTACTTGCGCACCGCCAGGCCGACGCCCGGTTGCTGTTCGTAGCGAAGCAGGGGCAGGTGGGCGTCGAAGATGTCATGGGCGGCGTCCCGGTCTCCGGCGGTGGCGTGGCGTACCACGTCGACGAGGAGTTCGGGCACGCAGTAACCCGTCATGGCACCGTCGGCTCCGCGCTCCGTCTCGAAGTCCAGGAAGAGCCCGCCGTTCCCGCACAGGATCGACAGCCGGGGCATCGCTCCGTCGGCCTGCATCTGCCGGAGCGCGCTGATCTTCTCCAGGCCCGGCCAGTCCTCGTGCTTCAGCATCACGCAGCCGGGCGCGACACCGGCGATGCGGGCGATGACGGCGGGGGACATGACGACGGAGAAGGAGAGCGGGTAGTCCTGGATCACGAACGGCACGTCCTCGCCGATGGCGGCCGAGGCTCCCTCGTAGTAGCTCACGATCTGGTCGTCGGTCCGCAACGTGTTCGGCGGGGCGATCATGACACCGTCGGCACCGGCTGACATGACGTCTGCCGTCAGCGCGCGCATGGCGGCGTAGCCGGGTGCGGAGACGCCCACGACGATCGGCAGGTCGGTGCGCTTGATGACGTACTGGACGATGCGCACGCTCTCCTCGTGGGACAACTTGGGGGCTTCACCCATCTGTCCCAGCAGGGTCAATCCGGTGACACCGGTGGGTCCGTAGAAATCGATCAGCCGGCTGAGTGAATCGAAGTCGATCGCACCCGATTCGTCGAATGGCGTCGGTGCGATGGCGTAGACGCCGGTGGTGTCGCGGGACAGTGATGCCATTTCTGCCTCCTTGAATTCTGATTCCTGTTTTCAGAGGCTGGCGATGAGGCCGCCGTCGACACGAATGACCGAACCCGTGATGTAGGAGGCCCGGCTGCTTGCGAGAAAGGCGACGGCTGCGGCGTATTCGCGCGGTTCGCCGTAGCGGCCCACGGGGATCGAAGCGACGCTCTCGGCGGAGGTCTCCTCGACGGACCTGCCCTCCCGCTCGGCCTTGGCCTGGTCGAGGAACTTCGTCCGCTGGGTGCCGATCCGGCCGGGAACGACCACATTGCAAGTGACGCCGTCGGCCGCCACTTCCCGGGCCAGCGTCTTGGACCAGCCGAGCAGGCTGCCACGCAGGGCGTTCGACAACCCGAGGTTGGGAATGGGGGCGATCACGCCGGAACTGGCGCTGGTGATGATCCTGCCCCAGCCGCGGCTCCTCATCACCGGCGCAACCCGGTCGGTGATCGCGATCACCGACATCACCATGGACCGGAAGTGCTGCAACCAGATCTCAGGATCCTGCCCGCCCACCGGCGAGGGCGGCGGCCCACCCGTGTTGTTGACCAGGATGTCCACAGGGCCGAGAACCCCCTCGACCGTCGTGATGTGCCGGTCGATCGCGCCCAGATCCCCAAGGTCCCATTCCAGGGACACGGCCTTCCCGCCCATGCCGGCCACCGCTTCGACGGTGCGCTCAGCAGCCTGGGGACTGATGTCCGCCACGGCGACACCGGCGCCCTCCGTGGCGAGGGCCTGCGCGATGGCGCCGCCGAGACCCCCACCTCCGCCCAGCACCAGTGCGGTCTTGCCTGAGATTCCCAGATCCACAGCGTCACTCCTCGGGTGGGGCCCCGTTCCTCGGCCGTACGGCCGGCGGCGATGTCCCCCGTTTCCGGACGACTCTGCCATGGGCCCGTCGTGAGCCTCCAATAGGAATTCCTCGCGACGTGTATAAGGGATGCCTATACACCGGGTATGGGAAATCGGCGTTGCCGACGTGCACGATGGTGTGGGGAAAAGGACTGTTTCGATTCGCCGCTTCCCGACGCATGCCCATGGCCGTGACTGGAGGCCCCTATGTCCTTGCCGAAAACCATGCAGGCCGCGGTGCTGGGTGAACCCGGCACCCTTGCCGTCGCGACGCTGCCCGTGCCGCAGGTGGGGCCGGAAGATGTCCTGGTGCAGGTCCGCAGGGCGTCCCTGTGCGGAACGGACCTCAAGATCCGAAGCCGGCACTTCTTCAAGGACGGAGGCCCCGCTGTGGGCGAGTTCGTCCCGGGCCACGAATACGCGGGCGTCGTGGCCGCGGTGGGCAGCGGCGTGGACGAACTCCACGTCGGTGACCGGGTCGTGACGGAGGCTCACCGCGGCTGCATGCGCTGCGCCAACTGCCTGGCCGGGGCCTACACCGACTGCCTCAACTACGGCCTGCGGCACACCGGGCACCGAGTGCAGGGGATGACCGTCAACGGCGGCTTCGCGCAGTACGCGCTCAATCATGTGTCGACCCTCCACCGGCTGCCGGACAGCGTCGACTTCGACGCGGCGGTCGTCCTGAGCACCGTGGGTACCGTGATGCACGCGTTCGACGTGCTGGACACCCTTCTCGTCGGATCGACCGTCGCCGTGCTCGGCCCCGGACCGATAGGTCTGCTCGCGACGCAGGTGGCCCGTGAACTCGGGGCCAGGACCGTCGCCCTGGTCGGCACCCGGGAAGCGAGGCTGGCCATCGGCAAGTCCTTCGGCGCGGACCTGGTCGTCAACTCCCGGGAACAGGACGCCGTTGCCGCCGTCCGGGAGGCGACCGACGGGATCGGCGCCGACATCGTCCTGGAATGCTCGGGCGCCCCGAGTGCGGTGGACGACGCCCTGCGCATGGCCAAACGGTCAGGGAAGGTCGTCCTCGTCGGGTTCTTCGAGCAGCCCGTGCAGGCCGACCTGAACCACGCCGTGATGAACGGCATCTCGATCCAGACGGTCCGCGGGGAGGGCACCGGCTCGCTGGCCCGTGCCGTGGCCCTCGCGGCCCGCGGCCGGCTCCGCACCGCGGAACTGGTCACCCACCACTTCGCCTTGAGCGACGTCTCCGAGGCCTTCGACACCTACGCCGAGCGCCGGGGCAATGCCATCAAGGTCATGCTGGACATCTCCGAGGACCCGGAGGCCGCCCGTGCCCGGTGACGGAGCAGGACCGGAATCCGACGTCGCGGCAGCCGGGCGGGAGAAGGCGGCGGCCGCCATGGCCGAGGCCGCCGCCGCCTGGCTGGGCAGTCTCAGCGAGGACCAACTGCCGCTCGCCGCCTATGACTCTCCGCTCCACCCGGATGCGGAGGCCGAGCGGCTGCGCTGGTTCTACACCCCCACGGAACACGGCGGGCTCGCCATCCGGGACCAGAGCCCCAGCCAACAGAGCCTGGCCATGCAACTGCTGGCCACCGGACTGTCCACCGCGGGCTACGCCACGGTCGCCACCGTGATGGGCCTCGAGAACGTACTGGACCAGGTGGAAGGCTGGACCGTCCACTGGGGTCGGCAGCGCGGGCGCGATCCCGGCCTGTACTGGCTCCGGATCTTCGGCCGTCCCGGCGACCGCGTCTGGGCATGGCGACTCGGCGGCCATCACATCTCCCTGAACAACCTCGTCGTCGCCGGCCGGCTCGTCTCCACAACCCCCTGCTTCATCGGCGCCGACCCTGCCACGACCGAACTGCTCGGAGGCACCCTGCGCCCCCTCCAGGGCCCCGAGGACACCGCACGTCAACTGGCCCGCTCTCTCGACGCGGACCAGTTCCGGCAAGCTCTGCTCCACCCCTCCGCCGTGTCCGACATCGTCTCCGGCAACCGGCCCCAGGTCCGACACGGCGACACGATGATGCACATGCAGGACCTGTGGCGGGGGCGGTTCGAAGATCCCGGCCTGGACCGGATCGTCAACGACATCGACCGCCGGGCGGAGGCGGGCAGCGGGTACACCGAGAGCGACCATGCGCGCGTGGCCATCACGATTCCCCCCAAAGGCATCAGCGGCCGCGACCTCAACGAAAGGCAGCGGCACCTGCTGCGCCGTCTCGTAGCCCTCTACACCGGACGGGCACCCGAGTTCCTCGCCGACGCCTACGACACCCACTACGCCTCCGACACCGTCCTCGACCTGGTCCACTTCGGCTGGGCAGGCAGCACGGATGTCGGGGAACCGCACTATTACCGGGTGCAGGACGCCCGCATCCTGATCGAGTACGACAACACCCAACGCCACGCGAACCACGCCCACTCGGTGTGGCGCGACCTGAACTCCGACTTCGGACTGGACCTGCTGGCCGAACACCGGGCACACATCGCACACGAGTGAGGGTGCACGAGGAGCGCCGTACGTCCTCGTGCCGCCGTCCGCGGAGTTTCGTCCTGGACCACGACCACGGCAGCCGACTCCACCGCACACGGAGCGCGGGCGCGAGGTCCTCACCGCGTCGCACAGGGGCGCGGCCATGGCTGGATCGCCAACGGCGCGCATTCACATGCATCCGCCCGTTCCGGCTCCCAAGGGTCGGACTTCCACCGCCTGCACCATGGTGGGGTCTGGTCCCCTGGGCCCCTCGCCTGTCCATATCCGTTCGGAAGCCCGAGGTCGAGGTGATCGTGGTCAGGCGCGGGCGGCGAGCCTGGCTTCGACACCGTCGAGGATCGACTGCAGTCCGAAGGACACATTCGGGTCAGGGGCGGCCGCGAGGGCGGCGCCGATCGCGAACGTGGCGATGCTCTGGGCGGCTTGCTCGGCCTCCCGCCTGGTGAGGCCGGACGTCTCGCAGACCGCGCGCAGGTGTGCCTCATGGCGGTCCCTGGCCGGGCCGTCGAGAGACTGGATCGTCATGGCGGTCAGGAGCCAGGGGTGCCGGAGAAGCATCGAACGCAGGTTGTCGGCCATGGCCAGGACGGTCTGACGCCATTCGAGGTCGTCGAGACCCGGGAGCGGTGTCTCTCGCCAGACGGTGTCAGCGGCCAGCAGGAGCAGATCGTGTCTGCTCCTGACGTGCCAGTAGAGTGCCGCCGCGGTGATGCCGAGGCGGCTGCCGAGCTTTCGCATGCTCAGGTTCTCGATGCCTCCCTCGTCCAGAAGGACGATGGCGGCCTGGACGATCTGTTCCTTGTGCAGAGTCCGGCGGGGCATCCCCGCGGTAGCGGACATGGGACTGCTCACGTCACCTTCTGCTGTGGGAGCGCGGCCGCGGTGCGCGGATCTGAGGGCAGGGCCGTCGCGCCGACGAGGACGCAGTGGCGTGTGCGTCGGCGCGGTTCGTGCTTCTGTGCCGCTGCGATGTGTCAGGCGGGGGAGGCAGCAGGCCCGATGCTGCGCACCAGCCGCTCTCCGGACTCGCGGAGCTGGTCCTTGACCTCGTCGAGTCGGGGTGTGAGCAGGGCGTGGTCGCGTTTGCGCCAGGTGCCGGCGACCATCACGGCTTCGATGTTGGCGATGTCGGCGTGCAGGGCCGTGGCGACCGGATCGTGTGCCGGCCACAGGTTGAGGGCCCGGGCGTCGACGGCGACCAGGTCGGCCTGCATGCCCACCTCGATCCGGCCCACCCGGTCGGCGAGGCCCAGGGCCTTCGCCCCTTCCACCGTGGCCCAGGCCAGTGCCTGCTTGGCGGTGACCGAGGCAGTGGTGGCGTGCATGCCTGTCGTCTGTCGGTGCTGGGCGTGGTCCAGGCTGCGCTGGTGGGCCAGGGCGATGCGGGCGGCCGTGAGGAGCGTGCCGGGTACGGCGGTGTCGATGTCGGTCCCCAGGGAGGGCGCCGCGTCCAGGCGTAGCAGGGACCCGGTGATGGGTGTGCCGTGTCCTTGGCCCAGTTCGTTCTCCGGAGTGCTGGTGAAGGTGACGCCTGCTTCGAGGAGCGTCTTGATCCAGTCGTCGGGCAGGTCGATCCCGTGCACGATGTTGGTCAGGGGGCTGAACAGACCGGCGGTGCGCACGGCTTCCCAGCCGGGGGAGGGCTCTCCGCCGCTTTGGTGCATCGAGACGACGAGGCCGCGTTCCGCGCCGGCTCGGAAATCGGCCAACGCGGTGTCGGGCGAGGAGTACTGCGGCCCCTGCAGTGCCATGCCCAGGGTGAGGAGGGCGTGGTCGCGGACGGGGCCGTCGAGCAGCCGGTCGATCTCGGTGAGGGGGTGGGGGGTGTCCGGCGACCGGTAGGCCGTGCCGTGCAGGAAGACGGCGCGGATACCGGCGTGGGCCAGTCCCTCGACGGCCGCGTCGGCGTGTTCGGGCGACGAAGCGTTGTGGCACCAGTCGCCGAGGGTGGTGGTGCCGCAGTTGATCTGGGTCAGTGCACCGACGAGGTTGCTGATGTGCATGTCGGCAGGGGTGTAGTGGCCGACGCACTCGCCGTGGAGGTGGGTCAGGTACTCCATCAGCGTCCAGTCGGCGCCCACGGAGCGCAGCGCGGTCTGCCAGGTGTGCAGGTGGGCGTTGACCAGGCCGGGGATGACGATGCGGCCGGAGAAGTCGACCACTTCGGCGTCGGGCGCCTCGATGTTCTCGTCCACGGCGGCGATGCGGTCGCCGTCGACGAGGATGTCGAGGCGCTCGGCGTCCGGCCGGCCCGGCGTCATCGTGATGACTCGCGCTCCGCGCAGCAGTGTGCGGCTCATGCGGTGGCCCCCGAACCGGGGGAGGGGTGGCTCTGCTGGGGCATGGTGCGGCTCCTTGCCTGCGGGGTCATCGCCTGGACGGCGGTTTGTGTGGTGCTGAGGAAGTCCCGGGTGGCGATGTGCCCGATGTAGCCGTCGGGACGGATCAGCAGCAGCGTGTCGCCGGTCAGGCCGTAGGCACGCCGCAGTGTGTTCCCGGGGTCGGAGAAGGTGAGGCCGTGGGTGGCGGCCGGGCCGACGGTGAGCCGTTTCAGCTGGGCGCCCGCGGTCGGCCAGGCAAGCTGTTCGAGCTCCCGTGCGGCACCGGGGCCGTAGGCGAGGGCGGTGAAGTCCGGCCCGCGGAGGACCTCGAACAGCCGGGTCTCGGCGCCGTCGGCGCCGAGCAGTCGGGCGTCCGGGGCGCGGTCACCCACGCGCAGTGTCCCGGTGCGCATGCCGTCGGAGGGGGCGAGCGGGCCGCCGTAGTAGGTCAGGGTGAGCTGCTGCTCGTCCTTGCCCCGCTTCATGCTCGACGGGTCGAGCTTGGCGATGCCGCCCCACTTGTCCGTGGACAGGCCCAGGACCCCGGCGGCGATCGGCTGCCGCTCGGCCTCGTAGGTGTCCAGCAGCGCCGGGTCCGCCCCGGCGAGGACCTGGCCGAGCTTCCAGCCGAGGTTGTAGCCGTCCTGTATGCCGGTGTTCAGGCCCTGGGCGCCGGCCGGGGTGTGGACGTGCGCGGCGTCACCGGCGAGGAAGACCCGTCCTCGGCCGTAGTTCTCCGCCAGGCGGATGTTGGGCCGGAACACCGACGTCCAGCGGATGTCGCGCAGCTGAATGCGCCGGTTGTGGGTGTGGTCGTGAATCCGCCGGAGGATGTCGTCCTTCTCCGTAGGCGGTTCCTCGTCCGGCGTGAGACGGATCATCCACTGGAACATGTCGCTGTCGGGGAGCGGGCAGGCGCCGATGAACCTGCCGCCCCGGCCGGGCCACATGTGCCACCGGTTGCGGGCCAGACCGGTCACCGAGGCGTCGACGATGAGCATCCTGTCGCTCTCGTCCGTCGTCCCGACGAAACCGATGCCGAGCTGCTTGCGCACCGTACTGGAACCGCCGTCGGCGCCTACGGCGTACCGGGCGACGATCTCCTGCGTACCGTCCGGGCCCGCCACCTTGGCGACCACCGTGTCCTCGTCCTGCGTCAGCTCGGTCAGTTCCGTGCCGAACTCGATCTCGCTGCCGATCGCGCTGAGCCGCGCGTGCAGGGCGCGGTCCGTGCGGAACTGAGGGATCAGCCAGGTGTTCGCATACGGAACGTCCGGGGTCGCCTCCTTGTGGGAGAACATCTTCCACGGCACGGCGAGAGGCCCCACATGGATCCCGAGCTTGGGGTAGACGCTGCCGCCGCTCAGCACGTCGTCGAGGGCACCGAGGTCTTCCAGGACTTCGAGAGTGCGGGGCTGGACGCCCTTGGCGCGGGAGCCGTCGAAGGCGTGGGGAGACCTGTCGACGATCCGTACGTCGAGGCCGCGGCGTACGAGGTCGATCGCCACAGCCGTGCCCGAGGGGCCCGCACCGATGATCAGGACGTCGATGACCTGCGGGTTGTTCACGAGTCGAGCCTCTCGCTCTGTGCGGCCACGAACGGGACGATCTGGTCGGCGACGTCGCGGGGCCGTTCGAACGGGGCCATGTGGCCGCATTCGGGGATGACGTGATGGTGCCGGGGCTTCAGCAAGGCGCGTGCCGTGTCGAAGTGGACCAGTGGCGTGACGTTGTCCTCGTCGCCCCACAGGAGCAGCGTCGGGATGCCCAGCGTCCCGGTCTGGCGGAAGAGGTCGTCACGGCCGGAGACGGGCAGGTGCTGCAGCGTGTCGAAGACCGCGTACAGCGAACCCTCGAATCGGAAGGAGTCGAGGACCATCTCCGTGAGTGCCGCGCCGAGTTCGGGGTCGCGGACGTTGTGCCCGAGGTGACCGCGGAGTATCTGACGTCCGCGTCGCCGGGCGACGAGGCCGGCGAACAGGTCGCTGCGCAGCAGCCGGTGCGGGGAGGTCAGTTGCGGTTTCGCGAGACCGGCGGGGCCGACGATGGTGAGGGTGGACACCGACGATCGGTGCTGGGCGGCGTAGGCCATGGCGACCAACGCGCCCATGGAGGTGCCGACGAGGTGCAGTGGCCGCTCGGTCAGGCCGAGCCGGTCCGTGAGCTCGGACAGCTGCCGCGCGAACAGCCTCTCGTCGTATCGCGACCGCACCCGGTCCGAGTAGCCGCGGCCGTACGCGCTGCAGGTCAGCGTCCGCAGCCCGCGGGCGTGCAGCTCGGTGACGAGACCGTCCCAGTAGAACAGCGGGATGGTCAGTCCGCCCGCCATCACGACCACATCCCCGTCCTCGGGGCCGGTCAGTTCGTAGTGCGTGACGCCGTCGGACAGCTCGATGAAACTGCCGCGCAGGGCCTGCCGCGAGTCGGCGGTGAGCCGTAGGTCCTCGCCCGAGGCGACGAAGTACTTCATGGAACGGGCCTCCTCGGCCTCAGTGCGTGGGGGTGTCGGCGGCGGAGCCGAGGAACTTCGCGATTGCTTCCGCGACCCATTGCGGCTCCTCTTCCGGCAGCAGGTGACCGCCGTGCGGATGCACCAGCTCCTCGGCGCCGGGGATGTCGCGGGTGAAGTTCTGGCCGTCGATGCTCGCGCTGCGCAGCACGAGCGTGGGCACCGCGATGCGGGGAATCTCCGAGCTGCGGTCAGGCTGGTCCGTGTTGCAGAAGTCGACGAAGGCCGAGCGGTTTCCGGGCCGGCTCATCAGCTGATAGGCCCGGTCCACCATGGTGTCGTCCACGATCGTGGAGCGTGGGCCGACGTTCGAGCGCAGGTTGCGCTCGATGGCGCCGCGCGGCATCATGCGCCGCAACACGGGGCGCAGCAGCGGGTTCCGGGCCAGGCGCATGCCCGTCGGCACCGACTTCTCCGGGTAGCCGGTGGCATTGACCAGCACCAGGCCGGTCAGTCGCTCCCGGTGGTCCAGCGCTATGTTCCAGGCGATGTTGCCGCCCAGCGAATTGCCCCCCACCGCGTAGCGCGGCACCCCCAGCGCCTCCAGGAAGCCCGCCACCGTCGCGGCGTAGGTCGGGATGCGGTAGTCCCGGTCCTTGCGAGGGCCGGTCAGGCCGAACGCCGGCAGGTCGGGGCGGATGACGTCGAACGACTCCGACAGCAGGTCCGCCGCACGGTCGAAGTGCTGAAGAGACGATGCGCTGCCGTGCAGCAGCACGAGTGCCGGGCCGTGACCAGCGCGTTTGTAGTGGATTCGCAGACCGTCCACGGAGAGGAACCGGGAATCGGGCTGCGGCTCAGACCAGGTACTCATAATGGATACACTGTTACCGATAAGCGGCCGTGTCAAGTGCGGTGTGTTTGCGGTGGCGCCGTAAGGAGCCGCAGGGGCGCTGGTTCTCACCTTTCCCTGCGCTCAGGGCTCGTGGGGAAAGACGATCTGTGGTGAGCGTGCCGGGCCGCGTCGGTGAGCTGTTGGGGCGCGACGCCTGCCAGTAGCAGCGTGTCCCTCGAAGTCGAACACAGGCCACAACATGGTGCTGCTCAGCGCGCAGCCCAAGAACACCGCCAGCCGGAGTGGGTATGTCGATCGGTATGCCTGACCCGCAGACTTGGATCACGTTGCCGCGGGCACGGAGGTCAGCGAGGCGTTGCACTTGCCCGCTCCTCGCTGACCTCCTCGTAGGGGTCAGTCTGCTCTTGGCGGTGTTTGCGGTGCGCGCAGCAGGGCTCCGACCGCTGCGACGACCACAACGACACTCACGGCGACCAGGGAAGCGGACAGGCCGTCCATGAAAGCGCTCTTGACGCCGTCGGCGAGGCCCGCACCCTTGGCGCCGAGTTGATTGGCGACGTGGAGGCCCGCGGCTGCCGAGTGGCGTACGGATTCGGCGGCTTCGGTGGGGAGTTGAGTGACGGAGTCGGGCAAGGAGGACCGATAGTGGCTTCCGTAGATCGAACCCATGAGGGCGATGCCGACTGCGGATCCGACCTCACGGGTGGTGTCGTTCATGGCGGAGGCGACACCTTGCTGTCCGCGGCCGAGGGAGCCGGTGATGGCCGCCGTGCCGACGGCGCCGCTCAGGCCGATGCCGAAGCCCGCCAGGATCAGACCGCCGAGGAAGGGCAGGTAGCCGGAATCGACGCCGAGGAGAGAGAGGACGTACAGGCCGGCGGCGAGCAGGAGCAGGCCGACGGACATGACTGCCTTCATGCCGACCCGGTGCACCAGGTGCGGGGTGACCAAGGATGTGGGCAGCACCGCCAGGGCGACCGGAACGAGGGCGACGGCGGCCTTCAGCGGGCTGTAGTCCAGGATGAGTTGAAGGTACTGCAGGCCGACGAAGAAGAAGCCGAAGACGGCCATGAACTGCACCAGGACGGTGATGGCACCGGCTCTGAAGCCCCTGATGCCGAACAGGGCGGGGTCGAGCAGAGGGTGTTCGGTGCGCAGGCCGAGGTACGCGTAGGCGGCGAAGGATCCGGCCGCGACGGCGAAGGCGCCGATCACCACCGGTTCCGTCCAGCCCTGCTCGTTGCCCTCGATGATGGCGAAGACCAGGGTGCCGATGGCCACGGCGGTGGTGACCGCCCCGGCCACATCGGGGCGGTGCGGGTGGGCGTCCTTGGTGTTGGGGGCCAGCAGGGCGGCGGCGAGTGCGGCGGCCAGGGCGACGGCGGCGCTGGTGACGAAGATCGAGCGCCAGGAGAACTGCTCGAGGAGGGCCCCGGCGGCGAGCATGCCGATGATCGCGCCGGCGGCCGCGAAGCCCGACCACGTGGCCACTCCCTTGGCGCGCTGATCGGGCGGGAAGGTCGCGGTGATCGTCGACAGCGTTCCCGGCATGATCATCGCGGCGCCGACGCCCATGACGGCACGCCAGACGATCAGTGTGCTCGTGGAGTCCGCGAAGGAGGCGGCCAGGGATGCGGCCCCGAAGACGACCGTGCCGACGATGAGCACGTTGCGGCGGCCGAGGCGGTCGCCGATCGCGCCGAGCGGCAGTACGAGTGCGGCCAGGGCGACGGTGTAGGCATCGGCGATCCAGGTCAGAGCGCCGTTGGAGGCCGACAGGTCGACGGCCAGGTCGGGCAGGGCGAGGTTGAGGGCGGAGACGGACGCAACGACCAGGACGAGGGACAGGCACATCGCGAACAGCACGCCGCGCGTTCCGGCGCGGCCGGTGGCGACGGGTGGCACTGTGTCCCTGTGGGTGGTGGTCATGGGGCCTCAGTGAGTGCTTGGGTCGGCCGACTAGCTAACCGTGCGGATTCATTGAGGGAATTATCAAGTTTGACGTTACTGTGGTCAAGGTTTCCTGGACTTGCTTTCCCGCGTGCTCGGCCAGCTGCGTGAGCAGCAGTAGGCCACGCCCGCCCTTCTCGAAGACGGGTTCGCCGCGGGTGGGCGCGGGGTGGCACCACTGCCGCAGGGAACCGTCGGAGGCAGCGCGCGGTCGCGGATGGAACGGGGTCCTCCGGGACGGCCGTGGCGGATGGTGTTCGTGACCATTTCGCTGACCACCGCTTCCGCGGTGAAGTCGAGCCCTTCCAGTCCCCGGATGCCCAGCTGCTCGGAGACGTCGGTCCGGTCCAGCAGAGCCCGGGTGGCCAGGGGCAGTCATCGGGCTCGGCATCGGCACGTGGTCAGTGTGGGTCCTCGTCGACACGGTCGCCGGCCGGCCGCTCACCTTCGCCAGCAACGTCGTGGAAGGCCCGGACGGGACCATATGGTTCACGGTCTCCACCCGCCGCTGGGACCTCGAGCACTACCTGGGCGACATCGTCGAGCACTCCTGCACCGGCCTGCTTGTCCGCCGCGACCCCGACGGCAGCGTCACGGTCCTGCGCGACGATCTGAAGTTCGCCAACGGCCTCGTCCTCGCCCCGGACGCCTCGCACCTGCTGGTGGCCGAGACTGCCGGGTACAGGGTGAGCCGCTACTGGCTCACCGGCCCGAAGGCCGGCATCGTCGAGCCCTTCGCCGAAAACCTCCCGGGCCTGCCCGACAACATGAGCCTGGGCAGCGACGGCCTCGCGTGGGTGTCCGTCGCCGCGCCCCGCAACACACTGCTGGACAGGCTGCTTCCGCTGCCGGGATTCCTTCGCGTCCTGCTGTGGAACCTGCCCGAGGCCGTACGCCCCAAGCCTGTCCCGGTCGCCTGGGCGATGGCCTTCGACCTCGACGGCCGCCTCGTCCACGACCTTCGTACGGACGACGGCTCGTACGGCTTTGTGACCAGCGTGGCCGAACACCAGGGGACGGTGGTGGCCGGCAGCATGCATGAGGACGACATCGCCGTGCTCGCCGTTCCCTCCCCGTCCCGCTGACCGCTCAGCGTCCTGCCCTGGCCTCGCGCCGCAGGGCGCTCGGCGTCCGGCCCCACCACCGCCGGGCACACCGGGTGAGCACGGCCTGCTCGGAGAAGCCGACGAGGTTGCTGATCTGGGCGAACGGCATGTCCGTCGTCGTGAGGTAGAGGCGCGCCCGCGCCCGCCGCACGCTGTCGAGGAGGGATGCGTACGACTCTCCTTCCGCGGCGAGCTGCCGTTGCAGCGTCCGCGGGTGCACGGCCAGTACCCGGGCGACGGTGACGAGTTCGGTGGATCCGGTCCCCAGGGACTGGTCCAGCACCGCGCGCACCCTGGCCGCCAGCGCTGGCCCCGCCTCGGGGGAGTGGCGGGACAGAAAGGCCATGGCCCAGGCGGCGCAACGTCTCGTCGACCCCTTCGAGAGGCCGTGACAGCAGGCTCGACGGCACTCTCAGCAGCGCCTGATCGCGGCCGAAGCGGATCCGGGCGCCGAAGGCGTCCTCGTAACGCGACCGCGGCGCCGCCGGCTGGTGGGGCAGGTCGACGGACTGCAGCCCGTAGGGTCCGCCAACCAGGAACTTCACGGCGCGGTGCACGAACATCACGGTCATGTCCGTGGCCTGCGGCAGCGGTCGCACGCCAGTGTCGAAGGAATACCGCAGGCCCACGACCCCACGAGCGCCGTCCGGGGCGTCGACCAGCGAGACACTGAGATCGCGGGCATGGACGAACATATAGCGGGAAGTGCACTCCAGCGCGTCGGCGACCGAGGGGGAGTGCTGGATCGCCACCGACAGCGGGCCCAGCATCCGGAAGTCCTGGGCCTCGCCCACCCGCAGCCCAAGATCCGGACAGCCCAGATCGACAGCCGCATGCTCCAGAACCAGAGCCAGAGCCTGGTCCTCCACGAGCAGTTCGTCCATGTCGAGCGCCTCGACGGGTAGACCCACCCGCCGTGCATACGCCTCCGCGTCTCCGCCCAGCTCCTCCACGCACTGCCGGAACTGCTGCAGACCTGCTGACCGGGACCAGTGACACGGGCACAGCATGACGTCTGTGTCGCTCAGGATGAAGTGGGTGCTGTGTGGCCGAGGGCGGGGCGCGGGAATGCGTACGGTCGCGGCGGCACTGGGCTCACAGTCCATCGCAGCTCCCTTGGCGGGTTCGGGCGGAGTGGACGGTGGCGCGGGCCCTGCGCGCCGGCACACCAAGCGTGAACAGTGCGGTGAAGGCGACGTCGGAGGCGTCCCCACTCCGGCGGACGGACAGAAACGTCTGTGCGGTGGCGTCCACTACTCGCGCCAGCACGTCCGGGGCTACATCCTTGGCGAACACCCCCAGGCGCTGTCCGTGGCCGATCAGCACGGCCACCCTGCTGTTGAACGGCTCCATCGCGGCGGACAGCGCCTCGTTGGCCTCTCGTCGAGCCAGGTCGATCACCGGGGCGAACCGCTGGGCGGCTTCCCAGGTGCCCAGCACGAGCGCTGCCATCTCCACGCTGGGCGCCTGCTTCACCGGCCGCTCGGTCACCCTCCGGCCGAGCTCGTCGTTCCCCGGACAGGAGTGGCCGGTGAGGCGAGGTCGGGGAGGGGGCGCCGGGCGACCTCGTGGGCGTCGTCCGGTGGGACGCCCAGCATGCGCAGAACCATCTCGGCCAGGTTGACCGCGGCCTCGTCGCCGTCCACGTCGGGGCGGGCGAACCTCAGCTCCACCAGGGAGAGCAGGGTGCCGCCGAGTGCGGACAGGGCGACCGCCGGGTCGACGGGGGTGAAGCGGCCGGAGGTGAGGCCGGCCTCGAGGTCGCGCAGTGCCCGCCGGGCCAGGCCGTTGTCCGAGTGGATGTGACCGAGGCCGCGGCGGCGCAAGACCTGCATCAGCTCGGGGTGGGAGTCGGCCATGCGGGCGCTGAGCCGGAAGCCCGCGGCGACGAGTTCGGCCGGGTCGTCGATCCCCGCAAGGCGCTCGTCGAAGTTCTGGCCGAACTCCTCCAGAGCGTCCACCACGGCCGCCTCGAACAGCTCGGTCTTCGACTCGAAGTGGTTGTAGAAGGAGCCGAAACCGACGTCCGCGCGCTCGGCGATCGCCTGGATGCTGGCGCTGGTGTCCCCGGTCTCGGCGAGGATCTGCCGCGCGGCGTGGATGAGCGCGCGACGGGTCTCGGCGCGGCGCCGCTCGAACCGGTTGCTGGGTGGGGCTGACGTAGGCATACGCAGAGTTTAACCGCGGGAACGATGGCGGCAGCAGCTCTGATGAATTCATCATTTCCCTTGGCGAACCTCTTGACGGCGATGTTGTCACAGTTGATGATTTCCTCATTACGGCAATGTTGCTCGGAGGGCACCATGTCTGAAACCCGCGTCGACGGGACCGCTGTCAAGACTGCCCACCAGGACCTGCACAGCGAACACGGCGCCCTGCGCGGCGAACACCCCGGCCGCTCCCGGAACCCGGTGATCAAGGTGGCCGACCTGGCGTGGCTGGAGTTCGAGAAGCCGGACCTGGAGCGGGCCGAGGTCTTCGCCCGGGACTTCGGGTTCGGGATCGCCGCTCGCACCGAGCGGGAGCTGTGGCTGCGGGGCACCTTCGCGGGCTCACCCTGCATGGTGATCCGGCGCGGGCGCACCTCCCGGTTCATCGGCCCGGCGTTCCGGGCTGCCGAGCGGACCGACCTGGACCGGCTGGCCCGTGCCACCGGATCGTCCGTACGGGATGCTGACGTTCCCGGCGGCGGCAAGGTGGTCGACCTGCTCGACCCCTCGGGCTTCCCGGTGCGGGTGGTGCACTGCGGCGAACAGCTCCCCGCGCTGCCGGGACAGCGGCCGCTGCTCCTCAACTTCGGCACCGCTCACCGTCGTACGAACGCCACCCAGCGCCCGCCGCGCGAACCCTCCCGTATCCAGCGGCTGGGGCATGTGGTGCTGGAGACAAGGGTGTTCGCGCAGGCGCTGGACTGGTACCTGGACACCCTCGGCATGATCGTGTCCGACTTCCTGTTCCTGGACGGCCAGCGCGGGCGCGGTCCCACGATGGCGTTCATCCGCTGCGACCTGGGCAGCGTGCCGGCCGACCACCACACCCTGGCCATGCACCTCGGGCCCGGCACGGGGTACGTCCACTCCGCCTACCAGGTCACCGACCTGGACTCCATCGCCGCCGGCGGCGAGTACCTCAAGGAGCGCGGATACAAGCGCAGTTGGGGCATCGGCCGGCACATCCAGGGCAGCCAGCTGTTCGACTACTGGCGCGATCCCGACCACTTCATGCTGGAGCACTTCGCCGACGGCGACCTGTTCTCCAGCGACGTCGAGCCGGGCTGGGCGCCCATGTCGACCAGCGGTCTGGCCCAGTGGGGCCCGCCCGCCACCCGCGACTTCCTCGGCGCGAGCCCCTCCCCGCAGCGGGTCCGCGACGTCATCGAGGCCCTGCGTGGCGACAACGAGATGGACCCCGCACGACTCCTGGGCCTGCTCAAGGCCGCCAAGTCCTGACCTCCCCAACCCCCGCACGAAGGTACTGTCATGAGCACCAATGTCCTGCGCACCGCCGAAGGATGGTGGGTGGTCCGCGGCGAGCGGGCCGTCCCCATGGACACCAAGGCCGTCACCACCGCTGAGCTGATCGCCGACCGTGACGCCGTACGGCAGGCAGCACTGTCGGCCGACGCGGGCACGCCCGTCGCGGACCTGGCCGCCCTCTCGCCGGTCACCACCCCCTGCCGGGTGGTCGCCCAGATGGTCAACTACCGCAGCCACGCCCGCGATTCGGGTTTCAAGGGCGACATCCCGCCCGCGTTCTTCCGCAAGGCGTCCGGCTCGGTCAGCGGCCCCGGCGACGCCGTCGTCCGCCCCTCCCACGTGAAGTTCCTCGACTACGAGATCGAACTCGGGCTCGTGATGGGCGCGCCGCTGCCCGTCGGCACGGTCGTCGAGGAGCGGGATCTGCCCGCGTACGTCGCCGGGCTGGTGATCACCAACGACGTCAGCGCCCGTGAGGTGCAGCTGACCAAGACGCAGTTCTACGAGAGCAAGTCGTACCCCACCTTCACACCGACCGGGCCGTACCTGGCGCTGCTGGAGCCGGAGGACTTCGCCCACCTCCTGGACCTGCGGCTGAAGCTGTCCGTCAACGGCGAGCTGCGTCAGGACCGCACCCTCGCCGACATGATCGTCCGCCCGGCGCAGGCCCTGACCCTGCTGGCCCGGTTCCAGACCCTCGACCCCGGCGACCTGCTGCTCACCGGGACCCCAGGCGGCACGGCCCTGAAGGCCCCGCCGAAGCCGGTCGAGAAGATCGGCGCGCTGCTGCCGCCCGCCGTGAAGTGGAAGGCGTTCTTCAAGAGCCAGGCGAAGAACCCGCACTACCTGAGCCCGGGAGACGTGATCACGGCGACGATCGCCACCCCGGACGGCCGGATCGACCTCGGCGAGCAGCGCACCCCCGTCACGGACGCGAAATGAGACCCGAAGCACATGATCTACGAACGTAACGGGGCAGACGTACCCGTGGTGATCGTCGGCGCCGGGCCCGTGGGCGTGACCGCGGCCCTCCTCCTGGCCCGCCGCGGAGTCCGCAGCGTCGTCCTCGAACGCCACAGGGACATCTACCCGCTCCCGCGTGCCGCCGCCACCGACGACGAGGTACGCCGGATCCTCCAGGCCGCGGGCGTGGGAGAGGAGTTCGCCGCCATGGCCCGCCCGGCGAACGGGCTGCGGCTGCTGGACGCCCGGCACCGGGTGATGGCCGAGTTCCGGCGCACCGAGCACGGCCTGCACGGCTACCCGCAGACCAGCATGTTCGACCAGCCCGAGCTGGAACGCGTGCTGCGCGACGCCCTGGCCCGGCACCCGGAATGCGAACTGCGGGGCGGAGTGGAGGTCACCGGCATCGGCCCGGACACCGAGGGCCCCGTGCGCGTGACCTACCGGGACGACGACGGTGAGCACGAGCTGTGGGCCGACGCGGTGCTCGGCTGCGACGGCGCGAACAGCCTCACCCGCGAGGCGATCGGAGCCGTCTGGGAGGACCTGCGCTTCGAGGAACGCTGGACCGTCATCGACGTCCGCACGACGGCCGACGTGCGCTCATGGGAGGGGGTCGACCAGGTCTGCGACCCGGACCGGCCGGCGACCTTCACGCGCATGGGTGAGGACCGTTACCGCTGGGAGTTCCGGCTGTGCGAGGGGGCGGAGCAGCCCGTCCGCGAGTTGGTCGCTCCCTGGTTGTCGCCCTCGTACGAGGGGGACTTCGAGATCATCCGCGAGGCGCAGTACACCTTCCGGGCCCGCCTCGCCGACCGTTGGCGCAGCGGACGGGTCTTCCTGCTCGGTGATGCCGCCCACCTCACCCCGCCGTTCATCGGACAGGGGCTGTGCGCGGGCCTGCGGGACGCCTACAACCTCACCTGGAAGCTCGCCCGCGTGCTCCGCCAGGGCGGGGACGAGCGGCTGTTGGACACCTACGAGACTGAGCGCAAGCCGCACGCCCGGCATGTGATCCGGCTCGCGGTCGCCATGGGCTGGGCCATGACCGGCGGCCAGGACAGTGCCGCCGCGATCCGCCGCAGGGCCCTGGCCGCGGCCTGCCGCATACCCGGCCTGACCGAACTGGCCGGCCGCGACCTCAGCCCGCCCCTGACCACGGGACTCCTCGTACGCCGCCGCCTCCGCAAGGGCCTTGCGGGAACGCACTGCCCCCAACCCTGGATCACCGCCGACGGACGGCGCAGCCGCCTCGACGAGGTGCTCGGCGACTCCTTCACCATCCTGACCACCGCCGATCCCTGGCCCTCGCTGAACGCCCTCGCCCACGCACTCGGCATCCGGGCGATCCCCGTCACCGGCCTCGGCGACGACGGCACACTCGCCGCCTGGCTGCGCGCCGGCCGCGCGGACGCCGTACTGCTGCGCCCCGACCGCGTCGTCATGGACGTCGTCCCCGCCGGGGGCCAGGACTTCACCGGCACCGCCGCCTGGGCGTCCCTCCTGCACACCACCCGCAGTCCCCACCCGCCCCAACGGACCGTCGACAACAGCCTGCTGAGGAGCGTCACACGATGAGCGTGCCCGACCCTTTCATGACGCCGGATCCGCAGGCCGTCGCGGACAGCAACCTCATGGACTTCGCCCGCCATGTCGGGATGTCCGGCGCCGATTACGCCGACCTGTACCGCTGGTCGGTCACGGACCTGGAGGGTTTCTGGGGGGCGGTGTGGGAGTACTTCGACATCGACGCGGACACGCCGTACGAGCGGGTGCTGGCGGAGGAGCGGATGCCCGGCGCCCGCTGGTTCCCCGGCGCCACCCTCAACTACGCCCACCACGCCCTGCGCAACCTCGCCGACGACGCTGTGGCGGTCATCGCCCTCGACGAGACCGGCTCCTGCTACGAGGTGACCGCGAGCCACCTGCGCGCCCAGGTCGCCTCCGTCGCCGCGACCCTGCGCGAGCTGGGCGTCGGACAGGGCGACCGGGTGGTCGGCTATCTTCCCAACACCCCGCACGCGATCGTCGCGTTCCTGGCCGCCGCGAGCCTGGGCGCCGTGTGGTCGGTGTGCGGGCAGGACTACGCCCCCAAGGCCGCCGCCGACCGCTTCGCCCAGCTCGAACCCACCGTCCTGATCGGCGCCGACGGCTACCTCTTCAACGGCACCACCCACGACCGGCGCGACGCCACCCTCGAACTCGCCCACGCGCTGCCGACGTTGAAGGCGACGCTGCTGGTGGGCCATGTGGGCCTGCCATGGCCGTCGAGGGCGTACCCCTCGCTGGTCGTCCCCTGGGAGGACGCCGCTACCCGCACCGAGGAACTCACCTGCACGCCGGTGCCGTTCGACCACCCCCTGTGGGTCGTCTTCTCCTCCGGCACCACCGGCCTGCCCAAAGGCATCGTCCACGGCCACGGAGGCGTCCTGCTGGAGCATCTCAAGACCCTCGGCCTGCACTCCGATCTCGGCCCCGGCGACCGCCTGCTGTGGTACACCACCACCCACTGGATGATGTGGAACCTGGTCGCCTCCACACTCCTGACCGGTGCCACCACCTGCACCTACGACGGCAGCCCGGCGCCCCTCGCCCAGCCCGACGTCCTGTGGCAACTGGCCGCACGCCACCGGGTGACCGTCTTCGGTACCAGCCCCCAGTACCTGCTGGGCATGGCCAAGTTCGGCATCGACCCCTCGGTGCACGACCTGTCGTCGATCCGTGTGGTCGGCTGCACCGGCTCCACCCTGCCGGCCTCCGCCTACCCCTGGGTCCGCGACCACGTCGGCGACCGCGTGCTGCTCGCGTCGATCAGTGGCGGCACGGACGTGGTGTCCGGCTTCGCCGGCAGCGCACCCAACACCCCTGTATGGGCAGGCGAGTTGTCCGCACCCCACCTGGGCGTCGCGCTGGCCGCCTACGACGCCGAGGGCTTCCCGGTCGTCGACCGGGTCGGTGAGCTGGTCGTCACCCGTCCCATGCCGTCGATGCCGCTGTACTTCTGGAGCGACCCCGACGGCACCCGCTACCGCGACGCCTACTTCTCGTCCTACCCGGGCGTCTGGCGGCACGGTGACTGGATCACGGTCACCAGTCACGGCTCGGTGATCGTGCACGGCCGCTCCGACAGCACCCTGAACCGCAACGGTGTCCGCCTCGGCAGCGCCGACATCCACGACGTCGTCGAGCGCCTCCCCGAGATCGCGGAAGCCCTGGTCATCGGCGCGGAGGAGGACGACGGCGGCTACTGGATGCCGCTGTTCGTGGTCCCCGCCGCCGGGGTGACCCTGGACGACACCCTCCGCGACAGGATCCGCGACGCCATCCGGACCGGTGCCTCACCCCGCCACGTCCCTGACGAGATCCTCGAGGTGCCGGGCATCCCGCACACCCGCACCGGCAAGAAACTCGAAGTCCCCGTCAAACGTCTCCTTCAGGGCGCCCCGGTCGAGCAGGTCGTCAACCCGGCCACCGTGGATGCCCCGGACCTCATCGACTACTACGCCCGCCTGGGCGCTGAACGCAGGGACCGATCGGCATGACAACCGCACACACCACCCTCGCCGTCGCACTGGCCCTGGTCTTCCTCCCTCTGGGGCTGGCGAAGATCGCCGCGGTGCCGTTCATGCGTCAGGCAGCTGCGCATCTCGACATGTCGCCGGGTCTGTACCGCGTGATCGGCACCCTGGAAGTGGCGGGAGCCGCCGGGCTGCTGCTCGGCCTGGCTTCGGCCCCGCTCGGGTTGGCCGCCGCCGCCGGGCTGGTTGTGCTCATGGTGGCTGCCGCGGTGGTTCACCTGCGCCATGGCGACCCGCCCGTGCGGGCCCTGCCCGCCGCCGTACTGGCCCTGGTGGCGGTGGCGTACGCCGGGGTGGCGATCGCCGCCGGCTGACGGCCGGGTGTGCGTCGCGTGGAGCGGGAGGCTGTCGATGCCCGACGACGCACGGTCCTCCTGTCCGGCGTACCGTCGACAGTGTGGAGTGCACGGCCGCCAGCCTTGTGTCCCGTGTCGCCGGCGACCTCGGGCCGATGGCGGACGAGGTGATCGCGGATGTGGTGCGGTGCCTGCGGCGCGAGGTTCCCGAACTGTGGAGCAACCCGGATCTCGTCCGCATGACGTCCGAGAACATCGCCGAGCATGTCGTCGGCGTGCTGGCCGGCCTGGAACACGGCATCGAGCCGAGCGAGATAGATCCGCCGCCCGCCGAGTTGGAACGTGCACGTCGGCTGGCCCGGTACGGCACGCCGGTCACAGCGCTGTTGCGGGCCTTCCGGCTCGGTCAGGGCGTCATCCTGGACAGACTGCTTGCTGAGATGCCGCGGCTGACGAAAGACGCGGAGTTGATCAGTGAGGCAACGCGCCTCCTGCTCGCGATGGCGAACGGATACGTGGACGACGCGTCCGAACAGGGTGTCACGGCGTTCCAGGAGGAGCGTGACCGGCGACTGCAGTGGCGGCTGTCCTTGGTGAACGAGGCCGGTCTGCGCATCGGGACCACCCTGGACATTGCCCGCAGCACCCAGGAGCTGGCGGACCTCGCCCTCGACCACTTCGCCGACCTGGTCACCGTCGACCTGCTCGACTCCGTGGTCCACGGGGACGGCGTCCCGGCGCCGGGCCCCCTCGTACTGCACCGGGTCGCCCAGGCGCCGTCGGCGCAAGGCGGTCCCGAGCCGACGCTTGGGTTGGGGGCGGTTCACGCCTGTCCGGACGGATCGGTCATGGCTCGCGCCCTGGTCACCGGCCGGCCCTCCCGGCACACGGCGACGCCGACGGATCCGGTCGACGCCTTCGGCATCCACTCTGCCCCGTCGACGCTGGTGGTGCCGTTGAGCGCCCGCGGCGCCACTCTCGGCGTCGCGCGATTCTGCCGTCACCGGAACCCGGCTCCCTTCGACGACGAGGATCTGGTCCTCGCGCAGGAGATCGCGGCCAGGGCGGCCGTGGCCATCGACAACGCCCGTCGCTACACACACGCCCGTGCCACGGCCCTCACTCTCCAGCGCAGCCTGCTGCCACGGCGTACGGCGGAGCAGTCCGCCGTCGACGTCGCCTGCCGCTACCTGCCCGCCGGTGGCCAGGCCGGTGTGGGCGGCGACTGGTACGACGTGATCCCGCTGTCCGGAGCCAGGGTCGCCCTGGTCGTGGGCGACGTGGTCGGCCACGGCATCCACGCCGCCGCCACGATGGGGCGCCTGCGCACCGCGGTCCGCACCCTCGCCGACATCGACCTGCCGCCCGAGGAACTGCTGACACACCTGGACGACGTCGTCATCCGCCTGTCCGCCGAAGCCTCGGCCGACCCGGACACGGACGTGGCCGGGGACATCGGCGCCACCTGCCTGTACGCCGTCTACGACCCCGTCGACGGCCGCTGCTCCCTGGCCCGCGCGGGGCACGTGCTGCCCGCCGTAGTGAGCGGCGACGGAACCGCCGATCTTCTGGACCTGCCGTCCGGCCCGCCGCTGGGCCTGGGCGGACTGCCGTTCGAGGCGGCGGAGGTCGACCTGCCCGAAGGCAGTCTCCTGGCCCTGTACACCGACGGCCTGGTCCAAGCCCGCGACCGCGATATCGAGGCAGGCCTCACCCTCCTGCGCCACACCCTCGCACAGCCCTCCGCATCCCTTGAGGCCGCCTGCGACACCGTGCTCCAGGCCTTGCTGCCCGCGGGCCGACCCCACGACGACGCCGCCCTGCTGCTCGCCCGCACCCGCACCCTGGGGGACCACCAAGTCGCCGCCTGGGACGTGGACGCCGACCCGGCAGCCGTCGCCCGGGCCCGTTCGAGCGCCATCCGGCAGCTGTCGTCCTGGGGACTGGGGGACCTCGACTTCATCACCGAACTGGTGGTCAGCGAACTGGTCACCAACGCCGTCCGCTACGGCCGGCCCCCCATCCGCCTGCGCCTGATCCGTGATCGGTCCCTCCTGTGCGAGGTGTCCGACGCCGGCAGTACCACCCCCCACCTGCGCCGGGCCCGCGCGTTCGACGAGGGCGGACGCGGCCTGCTCCTCGTCGCCCAGCTCGCCGAGCGCTGGGGAACGCGCCATGCCCGGCAGGGCAAGACGGTCTGGGCCGAGCTGGGCGAGGAGAAGCACGCCGGGCTCTCGGACCCGGCCTCGTTCCTTCAACGGCAAGGAAACCCGCAGTTCTGATGAAACCATCGCTCTTCTCTGTCGTAACCCTTGACGATGCATTCCATCAGGCTTGAGTATTTTCTCATCATGGCGTTGCTGCACTGACGGCGCCCGCCCGCGCAACGGGATGAGGAGTGGGCACTCACCCTTGCGCCCGAGGCCGTGCTCTTGTCAGCCGTCCACGCTTCTCACAGTTTCTTCAGGAGGGCTCCTCATGCCCATGCGTACGGAGATTCCCGTCTACCACCCGGACATGTATTCGGCGTCGGCCATCCGCGACACCTATCCGCACTACGCAGCGCTGCGCGCACTCGGCCCCGTGGTGTGGCTGAGCAAGCACAAGGTCTACGCCCTGCCGCGATACGCCGAGTGCAAGCAGGTACTGCTGGACGACGACACCTTCGTCTCCTCGGGCGGTGTCGGTCTGAACCCCGTCGCCAACCGGGTGGGGCAGGGCACCACGCTGTTCAGCGACGGCGATGAGCACGCCCGCCGCCGCTCCCTCCTCGCGCACCGCCTCACTCCCAGGGCGCTGCGCACGATGCAGGACACGGTCGACCAGCAGGCGGCCGCCGTGGTCGAGGCAGCTGTAGCCCGCCGAACGGTGGACGCGGTGGAGGTCGCCACAGCGCTGCCGATGTCGGTCGTCCCCGACCTGGTCGGCTGGCCCCAGCAGGGCCGTGAGCACCTGCTGCGCTGGGCCGGCGCCACCTTCGACGCCCTGGGTCCGCTCAATCGCCAGGCGGTGCGCACCCTCCCCGCCTCCCTCGGCATGATGCGCTATGCCCGCGGTGTCGTCCGCGACCGGTCCGTGCTGGACGGCAGCATGGGCCACGACCTGCTGCGCGCGTCCGACGAGGGCCGGATCATGCCCGCCGAGTGCGTCACCATGATGATCGACTATCTGGCACCCTCCCTGGACACCACGATCAGCGCCATCTCCAGCGCTCTGTACCTGTTCGCCACCCACCCCGAACAGTGGCGCCTGCTGAAGGCGGACCCGGACCTGGTCCCGAAAGCGGTCAACGAAATCGTCCGCTACGAATCCCCGATCCGCGCCTTCTCCCGCACCGCCGCCTGCGACACGGAACTCGCGGGCGTGCCCCTCCCCAAGGGCTCCCGGGTGCTGGTCCTCTACGGCTCCGCCAATCGGGACCCGCTGGAGTGGGACGACCCGGACACCTTCGACATCCGCCGGGACGCCGCCCGCCAACTCGGCTTCGGGCAGGGCACGCACGGCTGCGCCGGTCAGGGCCTGGCCCGCCTGGAAACCTCCGCGATGCTCCGAGCCCTGATCGAACGCGTCGACCGCATCGAGCCGACCGGCACACCCGAGTGGGCCCTGAACAACGTCATCCACCGTCTCGAGCGCCTGCCGCTCGAACTCATCCCCGCCTGAACCCCGCCGCTCGCCCGTTCGAGGACAGCTGAGGACAGCACCATGAAGATCTCCGTCGACCATCCACGCTGCGAAGGCCACGGCCTGTGCGCCGACCAGGCCCCCGACGTCTTCAGCCTGGACGACGACGCCGAACTCACCTACCACTTCGAGGGCACCGACGTCCCCGACGAGCATCAGCCCGCCGCCCGCGCGGCCGTCAACGCCTGCCCGGTCGCGGCCCTTCGAGTCCTGTCGTGACCGCACCGCGCTCGGTGCTCATCGTCGGCGAGTCACTCGCCGGCACCACCGCCGCCCGCCACCTGCGCACTCTCGGCCACACCGGACCCCTCACGATCATCGGCGCAGAGGAACACGGCGCGTACTCCCGCCCGCCCCTGTCCAAGGTGGTCCTGAAGGACCCGGCCGCGGACCAGACCCTGGGCCTGGCCCTCGACGGACTCGACGCCGACGTCATCCGCTCGCCCGCCGTCGCCGCCGACACCCGGCACCGCACCGTCACGACCGCCGACGGCCGCCAGGTCGGCTACGACGCGCTGATCGTCGCCACCGGCGCGGACGCCCGCAGGCTCGCCGCCCCCGGGCAGCGGGGCGAACTCGTCCTGCGCACCCTGGACGACGCCCGCCTGCTCCGCGCCCGCCTGGCGGACGCCGGCTCGGCGATCGTGGTCGGCGCCGGCTTCCTCGGCATGGAGGTGGCCAGCGCCTGCGCCGCCCGCGGCATCCCGGTCACCGTCGTGGACGCCGACCGCCCGCTGGAACGCATCCTCGGCGACCACCTGTCCGCCGAGATCACCGCACGCGCCTCAGCACACGGCATCCGCTTCGTACAGGCCACCGGCTTCGCCACCCTGACCGGCGACCCCGTGAGCGGCGTGGCGCTCCCCGACGGCACCGAACTCACCGCGGACCTGGTGGTCACCTGCGCCGGAGAAGTACCCAGCACCGGCTGGCTGGCAGGGACCGGCCTCGCCGACCGCCTCGGCGTCGGTATCGACGATGCCTGCGCCACCACCGTGCCCGGCGTGTTCGCCGCCGGTGACGTCACCTACCTCCGCGGCGACGGCATACGGCCCGACCGGCGTGCGCCCTTCTGGTCCAACGCCGTCGCCCAGGGCAGGACCGCGGCGGCCTCCGCCCTCGGTCTCCCGCCGCCGGGACCAGCGCAGGACGACTACTTCTGGACCGAGGTCGCCGGTCTCAGCGTCAAGATCGTCGGCCGCCTGCCGCTCCTCGGTGAACCGACCACGGTGCAGGGCAGCGTGGCCGACGGGCGCGCGCTGCTGACCTGGAGCCATGCAGACGGAACGTCGACGGCGGTCGCCTACGGACTGCGCAAGCCGGTCGCCGCGCTGCGGGCCTTGGCCGCCACGTCTTTGCCGCGTCACCGTGACGACGGCAGATGAGCGTCGCGACGTAAGGAAGCCACGGGGCACGGGCATGGCCGGGGTGCTCTTCCGCGGCGCACGCGGCTGATCGACCCGGTCCCAGGGGACAAGCCCGACCTGATCGACTACCACGCCTGCCTCGGCGCGTCGAACGCTGCGCTCAGAGGCCCGGACAGCCCGGAAGTTCCACCTCCCTCCATCCAGAGAGCCGCGCATCATCATGTACATCCAAGATCCTCCGCCCGGTTCCAGACCACCGGAAGCAGCCACGGACCACCTAGCTCTGCAGCACTTGCGAAGGACCTCAGGGCGGCTCAGGGTCCGCCTGCTCGTGCTCAACCTGGCCGTTGCCGGCATTCCCCTCCTGCTCGACCTGGTCCCGGGGGTCCGCCTGGCCACCCCTGTGTCCGGCCCCTTCACCCTCGGACTGCTGGTGCTCGGCACCGCTGCGCTGACCTTGGTGGTCGCAGCCCTCTGGTACGAGCGCGCCTGTCGCGTCCACTGCGACTCGAGGGCCGAGGAACTGCGTGGCCGGGCTGCGGCGTCCGAGTCGGCCCCCTGGGGGAGACCATGACGTCCGGCGCGGTCCTCGCGGCCGGCGATTCCGGCCTGTTCGCACCCCTGATGGCATTCCTGATGGTCGTCATCGTCTCATTCCTGCTCTGCCTGGTCGCGGGTGTGGACAACGACACGGTCGCCGACTTCTTCACCGCCAACCGGTCCCTGTCCGTGACGAAAAACGCTCTGGCGCTGTCCGGCGACTTCATCTTCACCACCGCCCTGCTCAGCTCCGTCGGCGCCGTTTCCCTCGCGGGCTACGACGGCATGGTGGTCGCCATCAGCGCCATCGCCTCACTCGGTGTGCTTCTCCTGCTGGCCGAACCCCTGCGCAACACCGGGCTTTTCACCCTCGGTGCCATCCTGGAAAGCCGTGTGACCGGCACGGCGACCAGGGTCGCGGGCACCGTGATCACGCTGGCCGTATGCCTGCCGGTGATGGTCGTACAGCTCACGGTGGCAGGTGATGTGACGGCCTACGTCCTCGGGTTGAACAGGCCGGGTGCCGCCGAGGTCTGCACGGCTCTCATCGGAGCGTTGATCGTCTCCTTCGCCGCGTTCGGCGGCATGCGGGGCAGCAGCATGATCGAGATCGTCAAGGTGATCGTCGTCTTCGGCACGGTTCTGGCGGTGAGCTGGGCCGCCCTCAGCCGTGCCCACTGGGACCTGGGCACCCTGCTGGAGACCGCTGCCGGCCACAGTGGCGGGGCGCAGTCCTTCTACGCCCCGGGCCTGCTGTACGGGGACACGCTGACGGGCAGACTGGATCTGGTCTCGCTGTGCGTCACCGTCATCCTGGGGTCTGCCGTGTTTCCGCACATCGTTTTGAGGGTGAGCGCTTCCCGGAACGGGCCGGCGGCCAGACGGGCCTCCACTGCCGCCGTCGTCATGATCACGCTGTTCTACGGCGCCATGGTTCTCACCGGGCTGAGCGCGGCGGCGACGTTGGGCGCCAACGTCATCGCCGCGCACGACCCGCAGGGAAACACAGCGCTGTTCCTGCTCGCCGACAACCTTGCCGGAAGCAGCACCGGGCTGTTGTTCACCATGGTCGCCTGCGCCGCGTTCGTCACCGTCCTCGGCACCGTAGCCGGGCTCACCATGGCCGCCTCCGCGTCGCTGGCGCACGACCTGTACGCCCGGGTGGGCCGTCGAGGCGGCGGCGGTGAACGCAGCGAAGTGAACGTGGCACGCGCGGCGGTGATGATTTTCGGCCTGGTCAGCGTGTACCTGGCTGTTGTGCTGCACCACTGGAGCATCGTGGTCCTGAGTTTGTTCGCCGCCGCGCTGACCGCTTCAGTGGTTCTCCCCGCACTGGTGTACAGCCTCTTCTGGAAGGGCTTCACCAGAAGCGGACTGCTGTGGACGCTCTACGGATCACTGGCGTGCTGCGTTGTCCTCGAAGCATTCGGCCCTGCTGTCTCCGGCAGCCCCGTAGCCCTCTTCCCCGACCGGGACTTCCACTGGTTCCCGCTGCAGAACATCGCTCTGATAACCGTCCCCGTCGGGTTCTTCCTCGGCTGGGCGGGCAGTCTGCTCAGCCGTCGGTCGCACGCAGATCAGGACCGCTACGTCGAGATGCAGACCGCACTGCTGATCGGTCACAAGCCGATCACCCCGCAGTGAGGTGCTGTGGGATGACATGGACATCGCGCGGTTCACGTCGGAGCAGCAGCTCACTGGGCCTGGCGCGGGCCGGGGACATCGCGGCATCCGGTGATTGGGGGCTGCGACTTGGCTCAGCGGTCTGCGTGCTCTCCTGCCCGTCCCCGAAACGAGTTCTTCTGGCATGTCCAGGCCCCGCCACCGCCAACGACCCCAGCCTCAGCGCCTCCGTCCCCATCCGTGGAGGGAAAGATCAGATGACGCCCGAGCCTCCGCTCAAGGGAGCCATTGATGTGCACGCCCACTTCATCACGCCGCGACTGCGTGCGGAGATGGAGAAGGCGGGCCACGGCGGGCCCGACGGCATGGCCGCCATCCCGGCTTGGAGCCCCGAAGACGCCCTGTCCGTGATGGACGGGGCGGGTATCGCGGCAGCTCTTCTGTCGGTCTCATCCCCCGGCGTGCACTATGGCGACGACAGGGCCGCCCGGGAGCTGGCCCGGGTGGTGAACGAGGAAGGCGCGGCCCTCGTCCACGATCACGCCGACCGTTTCGGCCTTCTGGCCACGCTTCCGCTGCCCGATCTGCCCGGCGCACTTGCCGAGACGCGACATTCCTTTGACGAACTCGGAGCCGACGGCATCACGCTCCACACCCACTACGCAGGGCGTCACCTGGGCGATCCGTTTTACGAGCCGCTCTTGGCCGAACTCGACGAACGCTCCGCCGTCGTCTTCCTGCATCCCACGTCACCGCCGTGCTGGGAAGCCACGACTATGGGGCATGCGCGCCCCATGCTGGAGTTCCCCTTCGAGACCACCCGCGCCGTCACCAATCTGGTCCTGAACGGCGTCCTCGACCGATATCCCCGCATCCGCTTCATCGTCCCTCATGCCGGAGCCGCTCTTCCGGCAGTCGCCGACCGCGTCGCGGCCTTCGCGTTCTCCACGGGCGATCCGCCCGTGGACGTTCTAGGCGCCCTGCGTCGGCTTTACTACGACCTCGCCGGCTTCCCTCTGCCACGGCAACTA
This sequence comes from Streptomyces sp. Go-475, assembly GCF_003330845.1. Classification (GTDB taxonomy): domain Bacteria; phylum Actinomycetota; class Actinomycetes; order Streptomycetales; family Streptomycetaceae; genus Streptomyces. The sequence goes on from NZ_CP026121.1 coordinate 8,065,759, forward strand.
CCCGCTCTGCTGACGTTGACGGGCACCGACCACATCCTCTACGGAAGCGACTATCCCTACACGCCGGACTGGGTGGTCCACGGCTTGGCGGAAACGCTCGTATCCAGCACGGTACTGAGCACGGAGCAATGGCAGTCGGTGCTGCGCGACACCGCCTCCGCCCTCTTCCCTCGGTTCGCGCCGCAGCCGTAGCCGGGGCCACGCCCGAGTCCTGCCCCCATGGATCTCGCCCAAGCGCCTGAGGTGCTTTCTCTTGTAGCTCATCCGGTTCCGCCGAGTGGGGACGAGTCGGTGCGCACCGGCCCCGGGTACAGCACGGCGACCGTGACGCCCGTGCCGGCCGGCTCAGCGCGCAGGCCCTCCCTGAAGTGCTGCGGTAGGCCTTCGACGGCTCCCCGGTGCCGACCAACCCGCCGCCGTACTGGGCTACTTCGGCACCGGCGGCACCGCGGGGGGCGAACGACAGCACGTCCTCGGACCGCCGGGGCTCAGCATCGGCATGGGCATGAGACCCCGTCAGCTCGGCAACACGAGCATGATGCGGTCGGTCCGCCGGGTCCGCATGGACTGCGACGGGGTTCGCCGGGTAGCCCGCTTCCGCGAGAACGCCGGTCGACCTTCTCCCGGGTCGACGACTTCACGCCGCCGTTGTTCTTGAGACAGCGCGACACGGCCTGTGACACAGCCGGGCGTGGGGCCCGGATGCCCGGGTCTGGTCGCCGAACTTCAACCTGGCCGACAGGTACTCCGAGGATGGATACGGAGGAGCCGAGACCCGCCCCGGTGAGGGGTGCGGGCGTCGCGGCGGTCGGCAGCGAGCCGCCCGCAGATCACGGCGTCGGAGTTCCGTCCGGGAACGAGACGAGGGGAACGTTGGGCTGCTGAGGTGCCGCGGACAGCGTATGGACGATCCCCAAGGACAGGCCAACGGCGAGGGTGACTGCACCAGCGCAGGTCAACAGGGATTTCACCAGCAGGGTCATGGGGTTCGGCTTCCTTCGCGCGACGAATGACGGCATCGGACAAGCACCGGCCCCGACCGGTTACCGATGAGTATGGGAACACTGTTGACACTCGTCAAGACTCCGCTTACGTTCCCTGGCTCAGACGCACCACGTTTCCCGGTCCGACGCGCGCACCCTGCCCCGCACCGGCCGCCTGGTGATCGTCCCCATTCCCCGGACCTGGCATTTCCCCGTCACCACGGGCCGCCGCCCCGTCCGCCCCTACCGTTCGCCGGGAGTCTCCATGCTCCGACGTGTCCCATCCCTGCTTGCCCTCGCCCTGCTGGGTGTCGGCGTCTTCCTCCTCACCCTCGCACCACTGCTGACCTGGTATGTCGTTCCGCGCGTGAAACTCACCCCGCTCGATGTGGACGTGACGTCGGTGATGACCGGACGGGGGAGCTACTTCGACGCCGACGCGGCAACCACCGTGCACGGGCGCACGATCACTGTCACTCGGCGGGTCCTGGGCGACGTTGACGCCGGCGCCGCCCACAACGCCGCCGTGTGGGACGTCTCCACGACCATCGACACACCGAAGACCCTGCCGCTGAAGGACCCGCGACGATCCCTGCAGTGGACCGTGGAACGCTGGGTGTCCGACCGCCGCACCAACCTGCCCGTTCACTGCTGCGGGGAGACACCGGCCTTCGACGCGGACGCGTTCCTGAAGTTCCCCTTCGACGTCCGCAAGCAGACCTACCGCTGGTGGGACAGCACTCTCGGCGCCTCGATCCCGTTGCGCTACACCGGCACGAAGAAGGTGTTCGGCCACGAGGGTTACCGGTTCACCGGCTCGATTCGGCCGGTCCGTACCGGCACGCGCCAAGTTCCCGGGGCTTTGGTCGGGCTTCCTCGACAGGGACAGGTGCTCGCCGAGCAGTGGTACGCCAACGCTCGTATCGCCCTGGTCGTGGACCGGCACAGCGGCCAGATCATCGACGCGAGCATCGCACCGAAGGTGACGCTGCGCCGCCCCGGTGGCGAGCGGGACGAGGTCACCCTGCTGCAGAGCGACCGCCTCGGAATGAGCGACGCCACCCGCCGTGTCGTGGTGGACCGGGCCGTGGCCGACAGTCGCAAACTCCAACTCGTCGAAGGGACTCTGCCGACCGCGGCACTGTCGGTGGGCGGCCCGCTTGCCGTCCTGGCGCTGCTGATGCTGCTGATGCTGCTGATGCAGGGGAGGCGCTCACCGTCCGTCGTAACGCGCGAAGGAGCTTTGTCACCCGCGCGTAACGATCCGCACCAGGACGCTCATGACACGAATTTGTCATCGACGTGACTAGTGCGTGAGCACAGTGTATCCAAAACTGACGGCGCCACGTGCACCCCGATCGCGATGGCACCCGGGTCGGCCCGCCCCGAACGCGCCGGCCCGTGCATTGCGCGCCCCGACGCGCGAAACGTATACCCCGCGCCCAACTCGCGCGGACCGCCAAGCCCACCTCGATCGCGTGCTGTGGGCCGTCGGACACGGCTCACGTCCCGTCCCAGTCACCCGCACCCGTGCGTCCTGCCATGAGTCGGAGCCCCCATGCCCCAGAACGCCCCTGTCCTGGCAACCGCTCCCCACGTCACCGAGGCGGCCGGTTCCACCGCATCCCCTGACCCGCCCCGGCCGGGCACCGTCGGCGCTCCCCTGCGCCTCACCTTCCTCGCCCGCCGCGACCTCGGCAACAGCGCGGCCGGCGGCAGCGAACTGCTCGTCCACCGCATCGCCGAAGGGCTGGCCGAAACCGGCCACGACGTGTCCCTGGTGTGCGGTGGACCGGCCGCCGAGGACCGCGCCTACCGCGTGGTGTCGGCGGGCAGCGACGCGGGCCACTTCCTGCGCGCCCGGCGGACGTTCACCCGCCGGGTCGGCGAGGCGGATCTGCTCGTCGAGGTCTGCAACGGGATGCCGTACCTCACCCCGCTGTGGCACCGCGGTCCCACTCTCTGCCTGGTCAACCACGTCCACACCGACCTGTGGAGCATGCGCTACCCGGCGCCGGCCGCATTCCTCGGGCGCCGGCTGGAGCACTGGGCGCTGGCCGGCGCCCACCGCGGGAACCTGGTGATCGCCGTCTCCGAGTCGACCGCCTCGGCGCTCACCCGGATCGGCGTCCCCGAGGACCGCATCCGGCTGGTGCACAACGGGGTCGAGGAACCCGGCCCGCTCGTTCCCAAGGCCGCCGAGCCGCTCTTCCTCGCGATGGGCCGGCTCGTCGAGTACAAACGGGTCGATCTCCTGCTGAGGCTGTGGGAACGAGTCCGCCCGGTCACCGGCGGCCGGCTGGTGATCGTGGGGGACGGTCCCGAACGTCGGCGGCTCCAGGCGCAGGCCGGGCCCGGCGTGGTCTTCACCGGGCGGGTGTCGGAAGAGGAAAAGCACCAACTGCTCTGCCGCTCCTGGCTGTTGCTGCATCCGTCGGCCGTCGAGGGGTGGGGGCTGGTCGTCATGGAGGCCGCTGTCCGTGGCACGCCCGCCATCGGCTTCGACATACCGGGGCTGCGCGACTCCGTCCGGGACGGCCTGACCGGTGTGCTGGCCCGCGGAGAGAGTGCCTTCGTCGCCGCATGGTGCACCCTCGCGCTCAGCGACGGGAAGCGGGAGCAGATGGGCCGGGCGGCCGCCGGCCGAGCCGCCGGCTTCACCTGGCGGCACACGCTCGACCAGTTCCGGGCCGTGGCCGTCGAGGCATACGCCCGACACGCCGGGGGCCGCGCGTGACGCCCACCGCGACCGTCCTCAAAGACCCTTCGCCGCGCCGCTCCCTCACCCTCTTCCGCGCGTTCCGGCGCGAGCAGACCGACCCCGGGCTCTGCTACGCACTACTCGCCCGGGACTCCGCCGACCAGCTGGAGAAGCACGTGCCGCTGGCCGGCCGGGTGGTGGTGGACGTCGGTGGCGGCAGCGGTCACTTCACCGAGGAGTTCCTTCGCCGGGGTGCCCACGCCTACCTCTTCGAACCCGACCTCGCCGAGCTGACCGCCAGGGGGCACGCGCCCCGGCACGCCGTGCGCGCCGACGGCTACCTGCTGCCGCTCGCCGACGGTGTCGCGGACGTCTGCTTCTCCTCCAACGTCCTGGAGCACGTGGCCGACCCGCAGACCTTCCTCAGTGAGCTGATCCGGGTCACCCGGCCCGGCGGACTGATCTACGTCTCCTTCACCAACTGGTACTCCCCGTGGGGCGGGCACGAGACCGCCCCCTGGCACTACCTCGGCGCACACCGCGCTCGAGAGCGCTACCGCCGCCGTACCGGACGCACGGCCAAACACACCCTCGGCGAGAACCTCTTCGCCGTCCACATCGGCCCCACCCTCCGGCAGGTACGGGCCCGGGACGACGTGACCGTCGTGTCGGCGCGCTCCCGCTACTGGCCCTTTCTCGCATCCGCCGTCACCCGCGTCCCGTGGCTGCGCGAGTTCGTCACCTGGAACCTCCTTCTCCTCCTCCGGCGGTGCTCATGACCGATCTGCTGGCCGCGGCACCCGCCGAGCCCGGCTCTCCCCATTCCGGCCGCGAGCCCCGCGACGGCTCCTCGACACCCGGCGGCCGACGGCGCCGCCGCACGCTCCTGGCCTTCTGGGCGGTCGTCTTCCTCACCTTCCTCGCCCCCTCGCCGGGCAAGATGACCTTCGAGACCAAGCTCGGTGTGGCCCTGGACCCCATGCGGTTCCTGGGCGACCTCGGTCACCTCTGGCAGGCCCGGGCGGGTTTCGGTGGCATCAGCGACCAGTACGTCGGCTACGTCTTCCCCTCCCTGCCGTACTACGCGCTGACGGACCTCGCGCATGTGCCGGTGTGGCTGGCCGAGCGCTTCTGGATGTCGGCCATCGTCACCACCGCGTTCTGGGGCGCGCTGCGCCTCGCCGAACGGCTGGACATCGGCACCCGGCCGACCCGCTTCCTCGGCGCCGTGGCCTACGCGCTGTGGCCGACGTTCACCATCGTCGTGGGGTCCACCTCGGCCGCCGCGCTGCCCGGCGCGATGCTCCCGTGGGTGCTGCTGCCGCTGACCTCGCCCAGCCTCAACGCCCGTACCATGGCGGCCCGTTCGGCACTGCTCGTGCCCTTCATGGGCGGTGTCAACGCCGTCTCCACGCTGGCTTCGCTGGTGCCCGTCGCCCTGTACCTGGTCAGTCGGCCCGGGAACGAGCACCGGCGCCACAAGTGGTCGCTGATCGCGTGGTGGAGCGTATGCGTGACGCTGACCACGCTGTGGTGGGTGGTTCCGCTGTTCCTGCTGCGGGTCTACGGCGAGAATTTCCTGCCGTACATCGAACAGGCCGACACCACGACCGCGACGATGGCGGCCACCGAGTTCCTGCGCGGAGCCGGCAACTGGGTCGCCTATCTGCACTTCGGGCAGGCCTGGCTGCCCGCCGGGTGGACCGTGGCCACCGCGGGCGTCGCTGTGCTGTGCTCGGCGTTGGCGGCGGCCCTCGGCCTGGGCGGACTGGCCCGGCGCGACCTGCCCGAACGTCGGTGGCTGGTGCTGACCGCGCTGCTCGCGGCCCTCGTCGCCCTGCCCGGATACAGCGGCTCGCTGGGCGGCCCCTTCCACCACACCGTGCAGGAGTGGCTGGACGGCCCGCTCAGCCCGTTCCGCAACATCTACAAGTTCCAGCCCGGACTCGCTCTTGCTCTCGCCCTGGGCCTCACCCACCTGACGGCGGTGGCCACCGCACGGCTCGTCGTCCGCGTCCCGCGCCCCCGCCGGCTCGCGCCCGCCCTGGCGGTGCTGATCGTCCTGCCCGGCCTCGCCCTGCCCTACCTCAACGGCACCCACCTGCAGCCCGGCGCGTTCAGCCGACTGCCCGCCCACTGGAGCAAGGCCGCCGACTGGCTGGAACGGCACACCCCCGAAGACCGGGCCCTCGTCGTCCCAGCCACCGCGCACGGCACCTACACCTGGGGCTCACCCATCGACGAACCCCTGGACGTGCTCGCCAAGTCCCCTTGGGCACAACGGGACTTCGTGCCGTTCGGCACGGCGGGCGCGCGCCGCACCATGGACGCGGTGCAGCAGGCGCTGCAGACCGGGGCCCAGGTGCCGGGACTGCGCGATGTCCTGACCCGGGCCGGGCTGTACGCCGTCGTCGTGCGCAACGACCTGGACCCCGACCAGATCGGATACGTCCCGCCCCCTGTGGTCCAGCGCACCCTGGAATCCTCCGGCTACCGCAAGGTAGCCCGGTTCGGACCGTTGTTGACCGCCGGCCGCATCCCCGAGGACACCCCCCTCCAGGTCCAGGGCATCTACCCCCGTCAGCGGGCGGTGGAGATCTACGAACCGACCGACAACACCGCCCGACCCGGCCGGGTCGCCCTCAAGCCGGTCTCCGACACCGTCGCCGTCAGCGGCGGCCCCGAGTCGCTCCTCCGGCTCTCCGCAGCCGACCCGACGTTGAAGAACCGTCCCACCGTGCTCACCGGTGACGCCCACCCCGGCCTGGGCGTGACGCCGGAACAGGTCGTCGCGGACGGACTGCGCCGCGCCGACACCCGCTTCGGCCTCGTCGGCGCGAACACCTCGTACACCTACTCAGTGGGGGAGCGGAACCCGGTCGACAGCACCCAGGACCCGGACCAGGAACCCAAACAGATACTGCCGACTCAGGGGATCAGCCACCAAACGACGGCTGTGCTGCACGGCGCCCGCTCGGTGAACGCGTCGAGCAGCGGCAACTGGCTGTTCCAACTCCCGCAGTACGACCCGGTCAACGCCTTCGACGGCGACTCCCGCACCGCCTGGGCGGAGGGGAGTGCGGGGACGCCCGTGGGCCAGTGGCTGCGCATCGCCTTCGACGCCCCGACCCGCCTCCCGTCCTCGATCTCGGTGACCCCTCTGGCCGGCGACGGCATGCGGGCGGTACCCACCGAGGTGCGCGTGGAGACCGACCGTGGCCGGGCCGACAGTGCCCTGCAACCGAACGGCACCCGGCAGAGCGTCGCCGCGCCGACCGGGACCGCGAAGTGGCTGAAGATCACCGTTCTGGCGGTGCAGCAGTTCCGGCCGGGGCTCTCCGGCGCCGGGTTCGCCGAGGTGGCGGTGCCCGGAGTGCGGGTCACCCGGGCCCTGGCGCTGCCCACCGACGCCGACCGCACACAGTCGGCTGCCCGCGTCTACTCGCTGCACCGCGACACCGCGCCCGGCGGCCTCTCCCCGGCCGAGTCCGGACTGCACCGGCAGTTCCGGACGCCGACGCGCGGCTCGTACGACATCTCCGTGCGCGCACAGGCCGTACCCGGCACCGGACTCGACCGCCTGCTCGACCGGATCGCCTCGGCCCGGGGGAACCGGATCACCGTCACCGCGGACTCCACGAGCCGGCTGAGCGCGGACCTGAGCCCCCGCAATCTCGCCGACGGTGACCTCACCACCGCCTGGATCGCGGGCGACCGGCCCGTCGTCCATCTGCGCTGGCAGGGCAGGAAGATGATCGACCAGATCGTGTTCGGGGCGGCGCACGGACTGTCCGCGCGGCCCGCCGAGGTCCGCATCAGCACCCCGTACGGGTCCACCACGGCCGGCGTCGACGACAACGGCATCACCCGCTTCGACCCGATCACCACGGATCGGCTGGACGTCACCTTCAGCAAGATCGCGGAGACGACGGTCCACAACCCGGTCGCCGACGCCCGGCTCCAACTGCCTGTGGGCCTGAGCGAGATCTACGTACCGGCATTGGCCGGCTACCGCACTCCCCAGCCCGCCCCGGCCGCGCGGTTCTCCCTGGGGTGCGGGAAAGGGCCTGCGCTCGTCGTCGACGGCAAGCGGTACGCCACCAAGGTCTCGGGCCACGTCAGCGATCTGACGCAGCGCCGGCAGCTGACGGTCCGGCTCTGCACGGGCACGGCTCTCGGCCTCGACCCCGGCACGCATCGGGTGGACGCGGACGACAGCGGGGCGCTCGCTGTGACGGACGTGACCCTGCGACACGGTGCAACCGCCGCGCTGGCCGGCGATTCCCGTACCGTCGCAGTCCGTACCTGGCATGCCGACGACCGCAGTGTCTTCGTCGGCGCGGGCCGGGCGTCGTACCTGCAGACGTACGAGAACGTCAACGTCGGCTGGAGGGCCACCCTCAACGGCCGGGAGCTGAAGCCGCTGCGCCTCGACGGCTGGCAGCAGGGATGGCTCATCCCCGCGGGACAGGGAGGCACCGTCCACCTCGAGTACGCTCCGGCCCGCGTGTACCACGCAGGCCTCGTCGGCGGAGCGGTGGGGGTGGCGGCGGTGGCCGTACTCGCCTTCGTCAAGCGGCGGCGCACTGTGCCCGCGCACGGCGCTGTTGCCGCTGCCCCGGTCCCGACGCTGCCTCCGCCTCCGGGCCAGTTGCTGGGAACGGTGGTGCTGGCGGGCGTGGTGTCTGCCGCCGCAGGACCGATGGCGCTGATCGTGGTGGCCTTGGCCGCCGTGGCCCGGTGGCGGGCGTCGCTGCTGACGCCGATCGCCGTGGCCGCCATGGCCGCCGCTGGTGTCGTCGCGGCGACGGGCGCCGGCCAACCCGTCTCCCTGGGCACAGGCGCATTCGGCACGGTCGGACAGGCGTTGGCCCTCACCGCGTTGTCGGCGGCCCTGGTCACCGCGGACGGGCTCGGTCGAGGCAGGCGTTCCGGTGGCACCGGCCCGACACAGCGGACCGTGGCCGTGTCCCGGGCCACGGCCACGGTGGTTCCGGCCGAAGAAGGGCAGGGCGACCCGGACACCGTCACGGCGGTACAGACCGGGAAACAGCCGCTCGGGCACCCGGAGACCAGCCAGGGCTCCGACGAGCGGACCGGACGAGAGGAGGGTTCGGCATGACCGCCCCGGTGAGGTTCGCCCCACCGCGCGAGGGGCTCCGCGAGCTGTTCACGCCCGCGTGGCGCATCCCCTTCGGTCCCGTGGACGAGGTGTCCCGGCACTGGGTCAGAGAGACGGAACCGGAGACGGTGCACATCGAGGTGCATCTCTCCGGTCGTCCCGAACCCGGCCGGTTGCGGCACGCGTTCGCGGAGGCCCTGCGCCGCCATCCCCGTGTGCTGCTGCGCGAGGCACCCGGGCGCTGGTACCGACGGCGCTACGAGTGGGACGTGACACGGGGCCCGGACGTGGACCCGGTCCACTTCCCGCCGTCCGGCCCGGGCGCGCTCGTGTCGGCCCGCATCCGGGCCCTGTCCCACTGCCCGTCACTGTCGGCGTCACCGCCGCTGCGGTTGGAGGTGGTGGATCCCGGCCCGGACGCCGACGGCTGTGTGCTGGTCCTGACCCTCCACCACACCGCCCTTGACGCACCGACCGGACTGCGGCTGTTGGCCACCACGGCCGAGGTGTACGGCGGGGTGGACAACGAGCCCGCGCCGCCCCGTCCCGGCCGCGGGCGGAGCGGGCCCGAGGCCGTGCCCCCGGCCCCGCGCGGCCGACCGGCGCGGGTCGCGACGGGTGCGCCGGCCGATGGCCGGAGAGCGGGCGCCGCCGTCGACGGGCTTGCCCTGGCCGAACTTCCCGCCCCCGCACGCCCACTCCGTGGCCTCGACGGCACGGCTCCCCACACTCTCAACGACCAGCTGCTGGTGGCCGCTTCCCTCACGGTGACCCGCTGGAACCGGCTGCATGGCAGCCCTGTCCGGCCCGTCTGGCTGAACATGCCCGTGGACGACCGTCCGCACGGCCCGCACATGCCGATGGGGAACGGCACCCGGATGTTCAGGGTGCCGGTCTCCCCGCAGGACCCTGCCGACCAGCCGCGGCTGGCAGCGGATCCACCCGATCCGGATGCGGTCGCCCGGCTCCTGGCGCAGACGGCGCTACGCACCCGCGCGCTCAAGGCCGCCCGGCCCGGTCCGCCGCTCGGCCGGAGCGCGGCGCTGCTCACCCTGCCCGTGCTGCCCGTCGGCGCCCGGCGGGCGGTGGCCCGCGCGGTACGTGAGGCGGGGTCGTCGCGCGCGTCGACCATGCTGGTCAGCAATCTGGGCCGGGCCCCGTATCCCCTCGACTTCGGGGACGCGGGACGGGCCCGCGCCGTGTGGTTCTCCGGCCCCGCCCGTCGGCCGACCGGACTGAGCCTCACCGTCACCGGCGCCGACGACCGTCTGCACGTGGCACTGCGCTGGTCGCGGACCCTCTTCGACGACACCGCCGGCGCCCGTCTGAGCGAGCTCTTCGCCCGGTCCCTCCACGCCACCTCGTGGCGGGACCCCGTACCCCACCGGAACCGCGCATGACCGCCACGATGCGCCCCGCCGAGCTGCGGGACTTCTACGAGAACCCCGCCGTCCCCGTCGCCTCCGGGGCCGAGCGCAGTCTGCGCCAGGCCCGGATCCTGGCCCGCGCCCTGGGACCGGCGAGCCCCGGCCGGGCCCCCGCGACGGTCCTGGACGTCGGCTGCGGCGACGGCACGGCGGCGCAGACGGCGGCGCGAGAGCTGCACGGTCACCACGTCATCGGCATCGACTGGTCGCAGGACGCGCTGCGCCGTGCCGCGCCGCGTCTGTCGGCCGCCGTACGAGGAGAACTCTCCGGCCGCGGTCTGCCGGTCGCGACGGCCAGCGTCGACGCAGTGCTGTTCAGCGAGGTCATCGAACACCTAGTCGACCCGGACAGTGCGCTCGACGAGCTGCGCCGGGTACTCCGTCCCGGCGGACATCTGATGCTCTCCACCCCAAACCTGGCAGCCTGGTACAACCGCGCGCTGCTCTTGGCGGGCGTACAACCCGTGTTCTCCGAGGTCAGCCTGCGCGCCATCCACGGCCGCCCGGGACGCGAGGTCGTCGGCCACCTCCGGCTCAGTACGGCGCGTGCCCTGCGCGGTCTCGTCACGGCGTCCGGGTTCGAAGTGACAGCGGTGGCCGGTGCTCCTTTCCACGGGGTCCCGCGGCCGCTGCGCCCACTGGACCGGGCGCTGTGCCGGATCCCGTCGCTCGCCTCCATTCTCCTCGTGCACGCTCGGCGGATGCCGTGACGGCCTGGGGAGTGGCGGCCGCGTTCTTGGCCAACGTCCTGTACGCCACCGGGTTCGCCCTGGAAAAGCGAGCGCTCGACCGACTGCCGGCCTTGCGGGGGAGCCAGCCGGCGCGCGCGTTGCGGCACCTGCTCGGCAGCCGGCTCTGGCTCGCGGGCTGCGCACTGCTCGGCCTCGGCTTCGGCGCGCAGCTGGTGACCTACCGGATCCTTCCGATCGCGGCGGCCCAGGGTCTTCTCACCGCAGGACTGGTGCTGCTGCTCCTGCTGACGTCCCGATTGCTCGGAGAGCGTCCCGGCTGTCGCGAGTGGGGCGGTGCCGCGCTGATCGGCGCGGCGCTGCTGATGCTCGTGGCATCGCTGCACGGAGACCATGGCCAGGTCGGCCGGACAGCGCATCCGGCCACCCTCCTCGGCGTGTCGCTGCCCGCGCTGGCGGTGGCCGTCGGGCTGTACGCCGACGCGGAACGCCGGGCCCGGCGCCGGCACCGGCTTCCCACCACCGGCGTGGTGTACGGCGTGGCCGTGGGCCTCGTGTACGGGGTCAGCTCGCTGGCGACGAAGGGGACGTCGGGGCTGCTGAGCGCACGCGATGCTGTCGGCTCGGCATGGGCTCTGCTCACCTCGCCCTACCCCTTACTGCTGCTCCTCAGCGCCGGTGTGGGGCTGGTGCTGTCCCAGACCGCGCTCCAACGCCACCGAGCCACCGTCATCGTTCCCGTCTCCACTGTCGTGACCTGCGTCTTCGCTGCGGTGACGGGGACATACGCGTTCGGTGAACCACTGCCCCAGGACGCGCTTCACCTGGGGCTCCGGCTGGGCGGCACGGCTGTGGCCGTACTGGTGCTGCTCGTTCTGCCGCGCCACGACCGTCAGGCCGCACCCGCAGGCGCAACCGTCTCCAAGGAGTTCGAAGATGAAGCCCGACGACCCGCTGCTCAAGATCCTCGCCTGCCCGATCGACAAGGGGCCGCTCGTCCTGCTCGACTCCCAGGACGCGCTTTACAACCCCCGGCTCGGGCGCCGCTACCCAATCGTCGGCGGGATACCGCAGCTGCTTCCCACGTCGGGTGAACCTGACCGCCGCGCCCTCCAGGACGAAGAGGGACGTACATCACATAGATCTGATGACATTGTGCATTGACGATGATGTCGCCAGTGCTGACTATCTCATCAATGTCGGAGCCGATGGTGGAGGAAGGCTGTCGCAGTGAGCGAGAACGGCCCCTGCCGAACCCTTCAGAGATTGTTCGCCGAGTGCCCCGGAGAGGTCGGCGAGGCACTGGCCGAACGCGCCGCCCTCGTCGACTGGAGGTTGCCGGACCGCGTTGCCGTCGCGGAACTGATCAGGCCGGCCCGTGACGCGGTCGCGCCCGCGGTTGCGGCCGACGTGCTTCTCGACATGGAACGCGACCGGCCGTTGATGGTGGTCCCCGAGCCGGAGGCGGCCGGCCGGCCCGAGCAGCTGAGGCGGGCTCTCGTGGGCTGGTCCGGCGCAATCGGCCCGCCCGTGCCGCTGGCCAAAGCCGCGAAGTCGCTGCGGTGGGCCCAGAAGGCGGTGCGTCTCATCGCGGACAAGCGGCTTCCCGCCGGGGAGGTGCTGCACTGCGCCGAGTACGGCGAGGCTCTGATCCTGCTGCCGGCGGAAGAACTGGTCGAGAACCTGGCACAGCGCTGTCTCGCGCCGCTCACCGAATGCCATCCGGCGCGCAGCCACCGTCTGGAGGAAACGCTGCTCGCCTGGTTGCAGACCCGCGGCGGCGCCCCTGAGGTCGCGGCGCGGCTGGGCATTCACCCGCAGACCGTCCGCTATCGGCTTCGCCAGATACGTCAGCTCTGGGGCGAGGAGGTCGACGATCCGGATCGGCGCTTCGAACTGGAATTGGTCCTCCGGGCACGCAGGCTGAGCAGGGGCGCGGCGGTGTGATGTGTGGGAGGAAAGCATGGCGCAACCCGGAAGGCGCCCGGCGCAGCAGGAGCGCAGCAGGATCACGGAGCGCAAGATCCTGGCGGCGGCGCGGCAGGCTCTGGCCGAGGACGGCTGGGAGGGTCTGGCCGTCGCCCGGGTGGCGGCGGCGGCCGGGGTGTCGGTCGGCTCGGTCTACGGACGCTTCACCGACAAGGACGGCCTGGTCCACGCCGTCCAGCACGACATGCTGGACGAAGTCGACGCCGACCTGCGCGACGCCTTCGCACGGCTCGGTGAGCGCACCGACACCCCGCCGGCCCAGCTGGTGGCGGACGCGGTGCACGCGCTGGCTGAACAGGTCGCCCGGCACGGTGTGGTGATGGGACGGCTGATCCTGTGGGCCGCCGCGGACCCGTCGCTGCGCGAACGCGGCAACGCCACTGGCGCCCTGGCGGAAGAACTGTTCACCTCGCTGGTACTGGATCGCGCCGATCAACTGGCCTGCCCCCGCCCGGAGGCGGCGGTGCCCATGGCTTTCCGCGCCGTCAACTCGACGGAGACAGATGCCGTCGAGGCGATCCGTGAGCTCACCGGCGGCTTCGGCGTGGGGCGTGCAGCTTGCGCTCAGCGCGGCGTCGCCCACCAGCGGATGCCGCATGCACAGGCGGCCGGGGCTGCCGCAGCCCACGCCCGTACTACCTGACGCAGGCGGCATGGATGGATGCCGGACAGTCCGGATGGGCGACCGCCCAAGAAGGGGGGATGGGGGCTCTGTGCTCACCGCCCTTCTTCCTCCGCTGCGATGCGGGCGCCTGCGCCCAGCAGGTATGCCTGGCAGAGCGCGTTGAGTTCTTGAAGTTGCCGGTGCCGGGTGATCGGACGGCACCCTGCGGCGGCCGGGCCAAAGATGACCTGCCACACCTACCGGCAGGCCTTCTACGTCCGCGACCCGGCCGGCACCGTGGTCCTGGTCGGCTGCGCCCCTGCGTCCTCGTCCCACGGGAACACGAATCCGCCGCCCACGACGCGATCTCGGCCGAACTGGCCGGCGTGACCATCGGCAACCCCACGGCGGAGGGCGTCCGGATGGGCGCCGTCGTCAGCCTCGCGCAGCGGGGCGACGTACGGCGGGCCGTGCGCCGGATCGCCGAGTCCGGCCGCTTCGTGTACGGCGACCCCGACAGGGTACGGGTGATCGACGCGGACGCCGAGCGGGGCGCCTTCCTGGACACCCTGCTCATCTCGGCAGACCCGGAAGCCGCCGCGCCCCACGAGGTCGAGCCGTTCGGCCCGGCGGCGACCGTGCTGGCGTACCGCGACACCGCCCACGCCACGGACCTGATCGCGCGTGGCCGAGGCAGCCTCGTGGCCTCCGTGGTCGGCGACGACCTCGCCTGGACGACTGCCTTCGTCCGGGGGACGGCACCCTGGCACGGGCGACTGCACCTGCTGGACTCGACGAACATGGCCCGGACGACCGGCCACGGATCACCGCTCCCCGCCCTACGGCACGGCGGTCCCGGGCGGGCCGGCGGCGGCTCGGAGATGGCCGGAACCCGCGGCGTCGTGGACCTGATGCAGCGCACCGCCCTCCAGGCGTCACCACGGTTGCTCGACTCGCTGTACGGGGAACAGCCGGCCGCGGGCTGCGACACCGTTTGAGACCGAGTGTCGTGCGGGTGCTACATCGAGGTGGGCGGGTGCGGGCTGCGGAGCACGAGCAGGGTGATCTCGCTGGGGGCGAAGACGCGGAACGGCGGGCCCCAGAAGCCGGTGCCGCGGCTGGTGTAGAGGAGGGTGCGGGTGCCGTGGCGGCTCAGGCCGGCGAGGGCGGGCTGGTCGAGGCGGACCAGGTGGTGGAAGGGCCAGATCTGGCCGCCGTGGGTGTGGCCGGAGAGCTGGAGGTCGATGCCCTCGGCTGCCGCCCGGTCGACGAACTTGGGCTGGTGGGCCAGGAGCAGGACGGGCAGGCCGGGGTCGGCGCCGTCCAGGGCTCCGGCGAGGTGGGCGCGGTGGCCTGCCAGGCCGGAGGACTCGGCGGTGACGTCGTCCACGCCGGCGACCACGAGGGTGTCGCCTCCGCGTTCGAGCAGCAGATGGCGGTTGCGCAGCGGCTCCCAGCCCAGCTCGCCCATCAGGTCGACCCAGCCCTGGGCCTCGCTGTAGTACTCGTGGTTGCCGGTGACGTACACCCGGGCCCGGGTGGCCCGCACGGTACCGAGGGGGACGGCCTGGGCGCGGCGGCGTGCGGCCGTGCCGTCCGCGATGTCGCCGGTGTGGCAGACCAGGTCGGCTTCGAGAGTGTTCACCGTCTCGCACACCCGTGCCGACCAGCGGGCGCGGTCGAGCGGGCCGTAGTGGGTGTCGGTGATGAGGACGACGCGGAGGCCGTCCAACCCGGCACCCAGCCGGGGCAGTTGCACGTCGAGTCGGCGCACGCGTGGCACGCGGCGGGCTTCGGCGTACCCCCAGGCGAGGAGGAGGGCGGACACGCCGAGTACGGCCCACGTGACGATGCGGGCCCGGTCCTGACTCCCGCCGACACCGGCCAACGCCAGGGCGAGCCGCAAGGGGACGCCGAGCAGCACGGACCAGGTGAACAGAATCCAGCTCGTGCCCAGCAGGGTGTCACCGACGATGGCCGCCCGGTCCTGCTGGCGCCGGCCGTGGCCGCGCATCATCGCGAGCGGCATACCGACGAGGCCGAGGGCGAACAGGGCGGTGCCGACCAGGGCGACGGGCAGCGGCCAGTGCTGGCCGGTGTGCAGGAGCACCCAGCAGGGCACGACCCACAGCAGGACGGGGGCGATCAGGGGGAGGTAACGCATCAGGCGGAGCAGTCGGCTCTGCCGCGGAGCTCGCGTCTCGCCGTCGGCGGGTCGGGTGTTGCTGGTGTCGGTCACGCTTGCCCTCCCTGACCAGACTGCCGTCTCGCGCACTGTATCCGGTCGCCCTCGGGCCGGCCGGACCGGCATTCCCGTGCGCGGCCCCGCATGGTCGCGACCTTCAGCTGACCCACTCGCCGTGAGCCCCCGCCTGTCGGGTCACCGCCCGCAGCAGGGGGCGGCTCAGGCCGCCGGCCGCCAGGATCCCGCCGACGCCGGCGGCGGAGCACGCCGCGAGCACGATCAGGCCGTGTGCGTCGAACGACGAGCTGCCGCCGGCCAGCGCCCTGGACTCGATGCGCCGCCTGGTGCGGGTCCTGCGCGAGGCCGACCAGTTGCTCGCCTCGTCTCCGCGTTCTCCGGAGACGAAGGGCAACGTCCAGCTGCACGTGGCCGCGGCGGCCCGTGAGGTGCGGCTCGCCCCCGAGGTGGGGACCTCCGCGCAGCGCGTGGTGCAGGAGGCCCTGGTGCCGGTGTGGACGCGCGCACGGTCGGCGACTTCACGTGACCCTTGGCCGCGGCGGGGGCCCTGGAGCGTGAGCGGCACGGTGCAGCGGACGCCCGCCCCGACGGCCGGTCCGCCGACACCGCCGGCAGGCCACCGCCGGCGCTCAGGTCTGGCTCGGCCCGCCTGCCCGGGCGCGTGGGCGGACCCCGGGCCACACAAGGGGGCGTGTGAGGCCCGGGGCCGCCTGGAAGGCCGTCGGCGGGGGGAGTGCCGTCGGCCGGGACCGAGCCTTGCAGGTGGGGGAATTGGTCAGTAGCCGCTCTCGGGCACTGAAAAATCGGGGAGCCGAATCAGGACCTCATGGCGAGGCGCCAGGTCTTGAAGATCTGGACGACCGTATGCCCGGGTCCTGACGCAGGGCGGCGGCGACCAGGCCTTCGAGGGCCTCGCGCGGTACTTCCCCGCCGCTCACCAGCCGGTCGAAGATCAGCCCGTCGATACAGGTCAGCAGGGTGTGACTGCGATTCTCGACGTCCGTCACGCCGTGCGCGGCGAGGAACAGCCGGACAGCGTCACGGCCGGCGTTCTCGCGGGGTACGAGGATCTCGCGCAGTTCACGGTCGCGGACGCTCTCGAGGGCGCAGGCGTAACGCGCGAGCGAGCGGCGGCGGCCCTCGCCGGTGAGTCGCTGTCGGGCGAGCAGCACCATGCCGTCCACCAGTTCCTCGACGGTGCGCGGAGGTGGAAGCGATTCGGCCAGCGTGTGCAGTTCAGCCTGGTCGAGTCGGACCAGGCGTGTGACCAGACCGGTGAGCAGCGCGGCTCGGGTGCGGAAGTAGGCCGACGTGGTGCCGGTCGGCATGCCCGCCTTGCGGTCGACCGCGCGGTGGGTCAGGCCGCGGATCCCTTCGTCGGCGAGTACGTCGAGAGCCGCGTCCGCGAGGAGGGTGCGCCGATCCGATGCCATGACTCCTTTCTACACCTGTAGAGCCTCGGATAGAGTCGCCCTTCTACAGATGTAGAAGGGTGAGGGCTTCGGCATGGGCAACACGGCAGTGGTGGTCGGAGGCGGCATCGGCGGGCTGGCCGCCGCGATCGGACTGCGCCGCATCGGATGGGAAGTAACGGTCGTCGAGCGTGCCTCCCGGCTTGAGGACGCGGGGGCGGGCATCTCACTGGCCGCCAACGGCCTGCGGGCACTGGATGAACTCGGCGTCGGCGACGCGGTACGCGATGCCTCGCGAGGCCAGTACAACGGCGGCACTCGCACACCACAGGGCGGTTGGCTGGCTCGGATGGACGGCTCGGCGCTGGAGAAGGCGGTGGGTTCACCGATCATGGGCATAGCCCGCTCCACCTTGCACCGACTGCTCCGCGACTCCCTGCCCGCCGAGGCGCTGCTGATCGGCTCGGAGGCGGACTCGGTCGAGCAGCCCGGCCCCGGGACGGTCCGAGTCGGCTGCGGCAAGACCGTCCTGGAGGCCGATCTGGTAGTGGCGGCCGACGGCATCGGCAGCAGAGTGCGCAGCCGGCTCTTCCCGGCCCACCCCGGTCCGGTCCACAGCGGCTCGACGGTGCTGCGTGCCATCACCGAGCAGGCTGTCGACCTGCGCACCGACTTCGAGCTGACGTGGGGGCACGGCGCCGAATTCGGGCACATCGCCTTCCGTGAAGGGCGGGCCGAGTGGCACGCCGTCCTCAGCCTCCCCGCCGGGACGCGGTTCGCCGACCCACTGGGCGAACTGCGCAGACGGTTCCATACCTGGCACGACCCGATCCCCGCCCTGCTCGACGCGACCAGGCCCGCCGCCGTGCTGCACCACGACGTCAACGAACTGAGCACACCGCTCCCCTCGTACACGGTCGGCCGGATCGCGCTGCTCGGCGACGCGGCGCACGCGATGACACCCCACCTCGGACAGGGTGCCTGCCAGGCGCTGGAGGACGCGGTCACCCTGGCCGCCGCGCTGGCCGCCGAGCCCACCGTGGACGTCGCGCTCGCCCGCTACGACGCCGAGCGCCGACCGCGCAGCCAGGCCGTCGCGAGGGCCGCCCGGCAGGCCGGGCGGATGGGCCAGCAACTCTCCCACCCCCTGGCCGTCGCCCTGCGGAACACGGTGCTGCGGCTGACGCCCTCCCGCGCCGCAACGCACATGATCCTTCGGCACCACGCCTGGGTCCCACCACGAGTGAGCTGAGGGGGGAGCCGGCGCATCGACGCGACCCCGGCCTGGCGCGCCGTGCCCGCGGCGAGCGGCAGCCGCTCTCCCTGGGCGGCTTCTTCGCCGCTGTGCAGGGGTGTCGTAGTGCTCGGTGAGCTTGTCGAGGATCTCCTCGGCACGGACCGCGAGGCAGCGGCTGGTCGTCCGGATGCCGGCGTGACGCAGGATGACCTCCACCTCTGCCAGGGTCGGCTCGCCGCCGTTGACCCGCCCGCACCGACTCGCGGCGACTGTGCTGAACGGGACCGGTCCCCGGGCGGCGCCGATAACCTCCGTGACATGTCTTCGGATGGGATGAACAGGCCCCCGGCGCCGGTCGTCGCAGCGGTTGTGATCTATGCGCTGTTCGCCGCCGTCCTTCTGATCTCTGCTGTGCTCATTGCGATCACAGGCGCGCCGGCGCTCGCACTGCTCGGCCTCGTCGCGCTCCTGCCGGGCTCGGTGGCTCTCGGGCTGTGGCAAGGCAACCGCGGTGCCAGGGTCGGCGCGATCATGTTCGGGATCCCTTCCCTTGTGGTCCCGATCGTGATGCTCCTTCTCCTTGCGGCACCTGAGTCGTCCCGGGCTTGGTTCACCCCCGAGGAGCGGGACGAGTTCGAGTTCGTCGACGAGGATGGCGACGACGAGGATGACGAGCGGGTGGCTGGCCGAGGGTGACGCCGTAGCTGCTTCAGCATGGAGGTGTCTCTGGTGCGTCCGGCCCGGCGCCTGTCACTCGCCCGGGTGGGAGAGCTCGATGTCGTGGTCGTCCACACCGGAGCCGCGCACGGTCAGGTGGGCGGCCTTCGGCGGGTAGCCGGTCGCCATGACCGTGTACTCGCCCCTGTCCAGGTCGCTGAAGGCGTAGCCGCCGTCCTCGCCGGTGGTGGCGGTGGCCACCACGTTCCCGGCAGCGTCGACGAGCGTGACCCGCGCGTCGTCCAGCGGTCGGCCCGCGGCCGTGACGACGCCCCGCACGTGCGAGCCGTAGGACAGCTCGACCTGGATCCTCGTGACGCCCTGCGCGGCGACCTCGACGGGCAGCGCGGCGGGCCGGTACCCGGCGGCGGTCACCGCGAGGGTCACCTGTCCGGGCACCAGCTCGGCGAAGTCGAACGCGCCGTCCGCGCCGGTCAGTCCGGTGGCGAGTACCTCGCCGCGCACATCGGCCGCGATCACCATCGCCTCGACGACCGGCTCCTTGCTGTCGGCCGACGTGACGTTGCCGGCCAGGCCGCTCGTGCCGGAGAGCAGGAAGTCGAACGAGACCGGCTCGTCGCCGACCACGATCGTGGACGCCCGCGGCTGGTAGCCGTCGGCGGAGGCGATGAGCACGTAAGTGCCCACGCCCGGCGCTTCCAACCGGTACGAGCCGTCCTGGTGGGCCGTGGCGCGGCCCAACTGCCGTCCGCCCAGCGAGATCAGGGTGACGGCGGCCCACGGCACGGGCGCCGACTCGGCGCCGAGGACGTGTCCGTCGACCGGTATGCCGCCCGAGGGCGGGACCTCGGCCGCCCGGAGCGCCGTCGCCGCCGGAGCGGCAGTGCCGAGCGGCTGGGCGGTGGTGTCGCCGGCCTGGGCGGCGGAGGGGGTGGCCTGGGTGGCGGCGGGGGCGGTCTCGCTCGGCGCCTGCCCTTCCCTCCGGGCACGCAGGCCGATCACTGCGAGGGCCGCCCCGATGAGGGCGAGGACGCCGGTGACCAGGACGGCGGTGTGGACGCCGTTCATGAAGGCGGTGTGGCTGCCCTCCGTCACGGCCGCCCTGAGCTGTGCGGGCATCTTGTCGGAGACCGGCGCGACACCCATCGCGACCGCGTCCTTGGCCTCGTCGAGGCGAGCGGCGACCGGGCCGGGAACGCCCGCGTCCGTCAGCGAGTCGGTGAGCGTGGAACCGACCCGGCTGCTGATGAGCGAGACGAGCACCGACGTGCCGAGCGCGCCGCCGACCTGCAGCGAGGTGGCCTGCAGCCCGCCCGCGACACCGCCGTCCTGGACGGGGGCGTTGCCGACGATCGCGTCGGAGGACGCGGACATCACCATGCCGATGCCGAGGCCGAGCGCGATGAACGGCGGCCACATGGTGGCGTACGACGAGTCGCTGCTCCACGAGAGCATCACGAACGAGGCGCCGGCCTGCAGCACCATCCCGAGCGGCATGGTCAGACGCGGGCCGAACTTCTGGGTGAGCTGCGCGCCGAGCGGCGAGGCCAGCATGGAGGCGATGCTGAGCGGCAGGGTGCGCACACCGGCCTCGACGGGCGTGAAGCCGCGGACGTTCTGCAGGTACAGCATGACGAAGAAGATCACACCGAGCAGGACGAAGAAGTTCAGCGCGGTGACGAACGTACCGATGGTCAGGGCCGGGTTGCGGAACAGGCGCATCGGCAGGAGGGGGTGCGCGACGCGGGTCTCGTACCAGCCGAAGACGACCAGGACGACGAGGCCCCCGCCGATCGCGCCGAGTGTGCCGCCCGAGGTCCAGCCCCACGTCTCGCCCTTGACGACGCCGAAGACGACGGCGAGCAGTCCGCCCGCGAGCAGCACGACGCCGGGCACGTCGAACTTCTCGCCGGCGGCCGCCTCGTTCCTGGACTGCGGCAGCACCAGCAGGCCGAAGGCGATGGCGATGACGCCGATGGGGGCGTTGATGTAGAAGACGGACTCCCAGTCGACGTGCTCGACGAGCAGTCCGCCGACGATCGGGCCGAGCGCGGTGGAGACGGACGAGATCATCGCCCAGATGCCGACCGCCATGCCGAACTTCTTCGGCGGGAACACGGCACGCAGCAGCGCGAGGGTGTTGGGCATCAGCATCGCGCCGAACAGGCCTTGGACGGCGCGGAAGGCGATGACCCCCTCGATCGAGCCGACGAGGCCGATCGCGACGGACGCGGCGGTGAATCCGGCGGTGCCGACCAGGTAGAGGGTGCGGCGGCCGAAGCGGTCGCCGAGTTTGCCGGAGAGGATGAGGGTGGCGGCCATGGCGAGCAGGTAGGCGTTGGTGACCCACTGCAGTTCGGCCGTGGTGGCGTTGAGATCGCGGCCGATCTCGGGGTTGGCGATCGAGACGACGGAGCCGTCGAGGCCGACCATGAACAGGCCGAACGCCACGGCGATCAGCGTCAGCCACGGGTTGGCGCGCAGGCCGCGGGGTCGGTGGGCGGACGCTACGGGAGCGGGCGCTGTGGAGACATCGGTGACAGACATGGGTGAGCTGTCCTCTGGACGTGTGGACATGTGTGTGGACATGTGTGTTCGGGAAAAACGCGCAGCCTGCCGCACAGCGGCGAGGGCAGGGGCGTGGGGGAAGGGGAGAGCGCTCAGCTGACGCGGTCGCGCAACTGCCGGGTGAGAGCCTCGAGGGCGCCGAGCGCGGAGCCGAGGGCATCGAGGTCGCCGTCGGTGAGGGTGCGCAACGCGGACATGAGCTGCCGGGCCGCGATGTCCTCTACCTCGCCGATGCGCTGACGGGCCTTGGCGGTGATGCGCAGGTGGGCGACGCGCTTGTCGGCTTCGTCCTGATGCCGCTCCAGGAGCCCCGCCTCGGTGAGGCGGGTGACCAGGGCGCTGACGTTGTTCGGCTTCATCTGCAGCGCGTCGGCGGCCTTGTGGACGGTGGCGCCGTCGTGTTCGGCGACGTACCGCAGGAGCGCCAGCTGCCGCTCGGGGGGCTTGGGGTAGGGCAGTTGCCCCTCGAGACTCCGTTCGACGTACCGGTTCAGCGCGGGCAGGCATGCCACGAGGCTCGCGGCCACGTGGTCGACGCGCTGGCTCGGGCTCTGGCGAGCCTCGCTGATTCCGGACACGCCGGCAGGTTACCTATGGCGAGAAACCTATGTCAACATAGCAATTGCTGCCGGGGCGGCTTGAGCGCGTGTAATGGTTGTCTTGCACGGTGAGGTGACATCAGGCTGACCGCATGCACGACACGACGATCGACGTCGGCACGCCGGACGGGATCCCGGCGTGATCGCACTGACCGTACGGGCGCTGATCCCTGTCGTCCTGCTGATCGCGCTGGGCTGCGCGCTCAAGCGGTCGATGTTCACGGACGAGGGCTTCTGGTCCGAAGCCGAGCGCATCAGCTACCGCGTCCTGCTGCCGGCGCTGTTCCTGCACAGCCTGGCGACCGCGGACATCGACGACCTTCCGGTGGGTGCCCTCGCGGGCGCACTGATCGCCTCCACCCTGGTGGTGGCCGTGCTGGTCATCGGCTTGAAGCCCTTGATGCGACTGCGGGGCGACGCCTTCACCTCGGTCTTCCAGGGCAGTGTCCGCTTCAACAACTACATCGGTGTGACCATCGCGTCCGGCCTGCTCGGCACCCAGGGCGTCGCGTTCGCCGCGGTCTGCAACGCCGCGATCGTGCCCACGGTCAACGTGCTGTGCGTGCTGGTCTTCGCCTGGTTCGGCAGCGCGCGCCTGAGTCTGTCGGGCATCGGACGGCAACTCGTGACCAATCCGCTCATCCTCGCCTGCGCGGGGGGCATCCTCCTGCAGGCACTCGGTCTGCACCTGCCGCCGGGCATCGAACCGGCGCTCGGGGTGCTGGGAGCAGCCTCGATGCCGTTGGGCCTGCTCTGCATCGGTGCCGCTCTGCGCTTCGGCGGGGCACGGTCGTGGGCGGCGCCGATCCTCACGTCCTCGGTGGCCAAGTTCGCGCTCATGCCGGCCGCCACCTTCGTGGCGGCGCAGTTCTTCGGCCTGGGCTCCCACGCACTGATCATCGCCGTGCTCTTCCAGGCACTGCCGACGGCGTCGTCGTCGTACATTCTGTCGAGGCAGCTCGGTGGCGACGCCCCGCTGATGGCCGGGATCACCGCGACGCAGACGCTGCTCGGGATCGCCGCCGTCCCGATCGTCGTGGCACTGGTCCCCGCATAGTCCCGCCTCGGCCCGGCCGCCCCGTGCTACTTCCTGCGGTGACGGCGTACGGCATCGGTGTTGGCGCAGCGGGCGGAGCAGTAGGCGCGGCGGCCGTTGCGGCTGGTGTCGACGAAGGCTGTCCGGCAGGAGTCCAGCGCGCACACGCCCAGCCGCCCTCCCTCGGCCTCCAGGGTGAAGATGGCCAGGCCGCCGGCCGTCACGGCCTTCACGCGGCTGTGCAGGTCCTGGCCGTCCGGGGTGAAGTGCAGGTGCGGCCGCAGACCGTCGTGCGTGGTCAGGTAGACACTGCGCGCGCCGTCCGCGAGCAGCGTGTTGACGGATGCGCACCGCTCGGTCTCGGAGGACGCCTCGAAGACCGGCCTGAGCCGCCGCGTCCACGCTCGGATCCCCTCGCACGTGGATCCGGTGACCAGCGGATCGCGGATCTCATGGTCCCGCAGCGCCTGTTCCAGCGCCTCAGGCGCCCAGGCACCACTCGATTCGAGGTTCACCAGCGCCACGGCCAAGCGAACCCCGACCATGTTGTCATGCTCAAACCGCACATGACCATTGCATCACCGGACCTCCGCTGAGGCCAGTCCGGGCCGCGCCCCGGCGGTGGGGAAGCCCCGCCGGGGCAGCCCGGGCCTGTGCGGTGTCATCCCTCAGGCCGTTCGCGGTGGGTCGGGTGGAAAGCGCGCAGGAAACCGCACATGCCGAGCGTCTGCTGACGCGGCTGCGCGATACGCGAGACCTCCGCGTCGAACAGGTGGCCGAAGTCGTCGCGCCGCAGGGCGTCGATCTGCCGCAGTGCCGTCCGCGCGGCGGCCAGCGCACCGTCGTTGACCGTCTTCTCCCAGGTGTCCAGGCGAGGTCGGACGAGTCGTACCGCCGCCGCGCAGAAGTCCTCGTACGCCGAGCGGTTTCCGCGCCGCCACTGCCGCTTCAGCTCGGTGAATCCCTCGACGGCCAGATCCCTGCGGGCCCGCGTGCGCTCGGGGCTGGGGCTGCCGTCGGAGTCGAGGAGCGAGGCCGCGTCCGGGTAGGTGTCGGGGGAGAGGTACTCGGGCGGGAAGGTCATGACCGCGTCGCCTGCCTCGGGGAGGCCGCTGTTCTGCATGACGACGATCACGCGGAGGTCCTCGTCGTTGACGGCGCGGTGGATCGTGCCGGGGGTGAACCAGACGACGTCTCCCGGGTGCAGTTCGGTCGTCGTGTGCCCTTGGCCGTTGAGGGTCTCCAGCCGGCCGCGGCCACCGACGACGACGTAGCACTCCGAGCAGGTGAGGTGCATGTGGGGCGAGCCGCCGTGTTCGTCGTCCGCCGCGGGCCAGGGATACACCTGGAGCTGGCTGAGTCCCACGGCTCCGGGGAAGCCGGGCACGGAGGTCACAGCGCGAACTCCCCTGCGATCGCCTCGACTTCGCGGCGGTCCATCCTGCGGTCGAGGAACACGAAGCGGTGGCTCAGGGACAGGGTCTCACCGGGTTCCAGCTTGATCTCCGTGTCGAAGGCGGGCGACGGGTTGAGGCAGGCGAAGGCGCTGCTGCGGGCGAACCACGTCAGCGGAACGGTGGCGCTGGTGGTGCCGGCGTAGGCGAGGACCGTGGCGCCGCCGTCGAGCTCGTCGTGCTCGCCGGTGATGGCCACCCAGGCACCCCGCGTGCCCATCACGGCGTCGCCTTCCTCGCCCCCTTCGGCGATGACGTCCGCACCGGTCCAGGCCCGCGGCCCGCGCCAGAACAGCCCCGTGTAGCCGGCGTCGGGGCGGCCGTGGGTGGTGGGGCTGCCCATCTCCAGCGGCTCGCGGTGCACGTTGGTCAGGGCGGTGGTGAAGTCCAGCGCCCAGACACCCTCGTCGGCGTCGGCGCTGTGGAAGCGCAGGGTGCGGGTCTCGTCGATCCACACCTCGTCGCTGGAGGCGAACCAGTCCAGGCCCTGGACGACCGACACCTCGCTGCCGCCGTAGTCCTGCCGCTCGAAGGCGCGGTGCACCTGCTGGCCGTGGTTCTCCCGCCAGACGTAGCCGTGGCCGGGCGCGCCCTGTTCGAAAGTGGGCCCGCCCCAGAAGTTGTCGCCGGACAGATGCGACCAGGTCATCTGCAGGCCCTTGTGCCAGCGGTGGTCCCAGGGCCGGTAGACACCCACGGGCGCGCCGGAGAGGGTCTTCAGCGGATAGAGGTAGGGCTTGGGGGATTCCTCGAGCGGGGTGTCCGGCCGGTACACGTACGTGGCGAGGTCGGTGCCGGCGGCCGACACCACGACCTGGGTCCCGGCGCCGTCGTGGTCGATCGTGAAACGGGTGTCAGACACCGGTCTTCTCCTTGATGTCGTGGTCCTGGGCGGCGCCGGGGCGGCCGCTCATGGAGTGGTAGAAGGGGTTGGCCGGGTTGATCATGTCCGGGGTGACGGGGCGTCCGGTCGTCGCCGACTCGTACAGGGCCGCGATGAAGGCCAGGACGCGGCGGCCGTCGTCGCCACTGGCCTCGGGGCGTTCCCCGGCACGCAGCGACCGCAGCAGCGCGCGCAACTGGACGGCGTGCGAACTGGCTTCGTCGTCGAGCGGCGCTCCCAGCTCCGTGGCCGTGGCGCCGGCCCGATGGGGTGCGGGGGTCCACGTCCAGTGGGAGTTGTCGTAGCCGTAGAGGTGGGCCAGCTCGACCGTGGCCTCGGGGAAGTCGAAGCGCAGGTAGCTGGTCTCGCGGGGGGAGAGGAGGCTGTTGACCATGGACACCATGGCGCCACCGGCGAAGCGGACCATCGCCATGGAGACGTCCTCGGTCTCCACGTCCCGGGCCAACGTGCCCATGGCGGCGCGGACTTCGGTCCATTCCCCCATCAGGGACAGCATGAGGTCCATCTGGTGGATGCCGTGGCCCATGGTGGGACCGCCGCCCTCGGTCTCCCACTTGCCGCGCCAGGGCACCTCGAAGTAGGCGTCGTCCCGGTACCACAGGGTGTGGCAGACGCCGACCAGCGGAGCGCCGAGCCGACCGGTGCGGATGTGCTCGCGCAGGGCTCGGGCGGCGGACCCGAAGCGGTGCTGGAAGACGTAGGAGACGTACGGGCCGCCCTCGCGCTCGTGGGCACCGATGGCGTCGTACTCGGCCACCGAGAGGGTGGGGGGCTTCTCGCACCACACCCACACACCGGCGTCCAGGCAGGCGGTGATGGCCGCGCCGTGGGCGATCGGGGGCGTGCAGACGACGGCCAGGTCGGGGCGCTGCTCCTGGAGCATCCGATCGAGGCTGGTGTAGGCGGCGGGGACGTTCCAGCGGGCGGCGAAGGCCTCGGCGCGCTGCTGGTCGACGTCGACGACCGCGACGACGGTGGCCTCGCCGCTCTGGGCCTGGACGGCGGGCATGTGGCAGCCGTCGGCGATGTTTCCGGCGCCGACGATCGCCACCCTCACGGGCTGGCTGTACTCGGTCATGTGGCTCTTTCGTGGAAGCTCGGGCGGTGCCGTGGGCGCGACACCGGGTCTGGGAACCGCTGACGAAGAAAGTCGGTTCGACCCGCCCGGCCCAGGGCGTGCACGCGTGGTCGTGCGGTCGAAGAGGGAACGGCACTGATCGGATGACCCCGGCGCTCGCCGTGTGACGCGGCGGCAGCCTGAACGTAGTGAACGATCACCTTTGCGGTCAAGAGATGGTGCAGTGATCGTTCACATTCCCTGGTGGATCGCGTCCTGCGGGCACCCGCCGGGGACCTGCCGAGGGGCGCCCACAGCCTGTCGTTCGGATCAGGCCCTAGCGGGGGGCCGGGCCGCTCGACTCTCGCGGAACGATGTGGAACAGCTCGGCGACATCGGCCACCGGCGCGGGCTCGTCGCGCAGGAGGGCGAGCAGCGACAGCATCGCCCGGCGGCCGACCTCCTCCTTGTCCATGTGCACCGTCGAGATGGCCGGCGAGAAGTACCGGGTGAACTCCTCGTCGTCCCAGCCGAAGACGCTCACGTCCTCCGGCACGCGCGTGCCGCGGTCCTGGAAGCCGCGGATCACGCCCATGGCGACGTAGTCGTTGGCGGCGAGCACGGCCGTCACGCCGGAGTCGGCGGGCAGGTCCCGGGCGGCCTCGTACCCGGAGCGCATCGACCAGTCCCCGTCGACGACGCCGTAGGACTCGAGGCCCAGGCGCTCGATCGCCTCCACGTAGACCGCCCGGCGGTTGCGCGCGGAGGCCCACTCCTGCGAGCCGGCGACGTGGAGGAACCGGCGATGTCCCTGGTCGGCGAGGTGACGCAGGATCTGCTCGGCGGGCCGGCCGTCGGCCAGCCGTCCCCGGGCGTGCAGATCGTCGTCGTACTCGCCCAGCACCACCACGGGCCGCTGCCCGGCACCTGGGTCGCCAGCGAGGTCCCCCAGCGGCACCAGCGACAGCGCACCGTCCGCCTGCCGGGAGTCCAGCAGGGACAGCACGCTCCGCGCACGCCGCGACTCCCCGCCCTGCAGGCCTATGACGTCCGTCAGGTAGCCGGCCTCGTGCGCGGCGGCCGAAGCGCCCCTCAACAGGGGGATGGGAACGAAGCCGCTCAGTTCGGGCAGCACGATCGTGATCCGGTGGGACCGCCGGGTGCGCATCGAGCGCGCCACGAGGTTGGGCCGGTAGTCCAGCTCGGCCACGGCCCGCTCGATCCTCGCCCGCGTCGTCGGCCGCATGCCGCTGTCGTTCTTCAGGTACCGGGAAACGGTCTGATGCGACACCCCGGCCCGCTCGGCGACCTCCCAGATGGTCGCCCGCTTCCCCTGCGAGCCGCCTGTCCTGGTGGCGGCCCGGGCGGCCTTCCTCGCGCGCAGGGGGCGTCCCGCGCGCTCGCACAGGAACTCCAGCAGCTCCGCACCGGACGCCTGCGCGGGCAGGCCGTAGGCAGCGGCGAAGGGACCGACCCGCGCCGCCAGGTCGTCGACACGCACCAGGTCACGGGAGACTGCTTCGGCGAGGACCGTGCCCACGCGGACGGCGTCGGCACGGGCGTCGAGCAGGTCGACGACGGTGCGCGGCACCGTGGTGACGGGCAGGCCGTCGACGACGGTGATGTCGTCGGCATCCACGCGCCCGCGGTGCAGCACGACGGTCTCGTCACGAGTGGTACGGCGTGACGAGACCGTCAGCTCGACAGGATCGGCGGGCCGGTCGCCCAGGCCGTGCACCGCACACGCGGAGGCGTGGGAGACGACGCCCGCCCCGGGGCCCTCGATGCCGCGGTCCGGCGCCGGCGTCCTGGGATCCAGCCGCAGCCACGCGACCTTGATCCCTAGGTGCTCCGGCGGGGGAGAGGCCAGGAGGCGGTACACGCCGTGACCGACGCTCTCCAGCAGCCCCGCCCGCTCCAGCCTCAGGAGCTGCACGCCCCGCACGCCGTCCAGCTTCGCCTGGGCGGTGGTCACCAGGCCCCACTGATCGGCGGCCCGTGCCTCCAGCACCTTCAACACGTCGGCCCGACCCATGCAGCAATCATTACACAGGCGTCGTGCGTCGAAAATTTCAGTACGCGAGGGCGTGGGGCCCGCCGCCGAGACACCAGGAGGGCGTGGGACCCGCGAGACGCCAGGAGGGCGTGCCGCCTCCCTGTGACGGACGAGGAAGCGTCACGCCCTCCTGATCGGATGCCCCCGCCACGCAGGGGCCGCCGGCTACCTCGGCTGGAATTCCCAGACCGTGCTCGCGTCCTGCGTTCCCGTGTTCCACTTCGCCTCACCCGCGGAGTTCCCGTACAGGTACGCCCTTCCCGTGTGGGTGTTCCTGACGCGGAGCCCGCCTGCCCCGACCCCTTCCAGGTTCCAGAGCGAGGCGTCCGAGACAGCGCCGGTGTTCCAGATGACGTTGTTGTCGGTGGCGCTGGTCTCCAGATAGAAGCGTCCCGTTCGCACGTTCCTGATGGTCCAGGATCCGGAGGAGTCCTTGGCGACGATCCAGTCCTGGTCGTCGTAGGTGGTCGCGGCCGCGACGATGACCGCGCCGTTCGCGTCGGTGTCGAGGTACGCGCCCGAGGACGTGTTCCTCAGCTTGTACCGCGCGCCGCTGACGAGGTAGGCGACCCGCACGCACTCGCCGGCCGCCAGGGCGACGACGGTGTCCCCGGACACCGTGCTGTACGTCTTGGTGCCGGACTTCACCCAGGTGTCGTTCGCGTCGTACCGGCCGATTTCGACGGACCGGACGACGCCGATGGTTCCCGGCAGGGTGAACGTGGCCTGGGTCGTGGTGGCGAAAGCGAACTCGGCCGCACCGCGCCTGACGCCGAATGCCTGCGCACCGCTCGATGTCGTAAACGTGATGTTGACGCCGCCCACCGGCTTGGTGGTGGTGGTGCTGGCGGTCGCGCTCCGGTTGAAGGTCTGCAGGTCGGTTCCGCCGCGTTCCACCGGAGACTTGCTGGCGAGATCCCGGTGGATCTTGTTCAGCACGTGGTTGAGTCGGGCGACCTTGTCCGACACGGCCTTGCGGGTCACCACCTTGGTCGTGCTGTTGAAGTCGTACAAGCCGTAGTTGCTGCTGCCCGTGCTGGAGTCCGGGTCCAGGGCGGCGTACAGATTGAAGGCGCTGTTGCCGGCGATGCCGTTGAACTTCTCGACGTCCGCCGCCGGGGTCCCGCCGAAGTTCTCCATGATCATGGGGAAGTTCTTCCCCTGGGCCCAGACGGCGTCGCTCCCGTAGTTGTAGAGCGTGTCGAGGCCCGTGGTGTAAGGGTCCTTCCCGAAGAAGTCGATGGCCGACCTCCCCTGGGCCCGGAGGGCCTCGTTCTCGGCGACCGGCACCGTGTCGCCGCTGCCCGCGATGTTGACCCGGGTGTACACCGAGTAGTCCGACTGCTTGATCACCTGCCCCAGCTGGGTCAGGTAGTTCAGGAGCACGTCCTTGCGGAACTTCGTCGCGTCGGTGTACCCGCCGCTGTTCCAGAGGTCGGTGCTGTAGGTGCTGTAGCTCCGGTCGATGGACGAGCCGCCCTGCTGCTTCGCCACGTTCGGTTCGTTCAGCACCTGGATGCCGACGACGGTGTGAGCGGTGTCGGCGGACGCGAGGTGCGCCATGAGCCGGCCGAGCACGAACTTCTCCCTGGCGAGCAGGTTCGGATCGGTCTTGTCCAGGAGGGGGTTGCCGTTCAGGGTCAGCCTGGTGCCGTCGGACCTCACCACGAACTGGTAGTCGTTCATCACGTAGGCCGGCATCCGGGCCGGCATGGACGAACCGGTCGATTCATGGCCGAACCACAACAGTTCCAGCTTGAGGCCGTACTCCCCGCACCAGGCCAGGTACCGGTCGATGTCGGTCCAGTCGAAGACGTCCTTCGAGGTCTCGACCTTCGACCACCAGATCGGGATGTTGACCACGTTGAACCCGTCGTCGCGGATCATCCCGAGCACCGGCTTCAACTGGGCGTCCGTCCAGCCGAACGTGTACTTGTGCTTCTCGTACCGGAACTGGACGCCGCTGTGGTAGAAGGGCTTCCCGTCGACCATCAGCACGATCTTGTCGTAGGTGGACCTCGACGTGTCGACGGAGGACACCACGGTGCCGGCCGCGGCGGCCCGCGGGAGACCGCCGCCGAGGTTCAGCGCCATGCCCCCGAGGGCTGCCGCCCCGCTCGTGGCGAGGAATCGACGGCGCGACCAAGGGCCGGTGTTCGACTTCATTGCACTACCTCCGTGTCAGGTGAACGTGTGCCGGATAGTGAACGATCACGATCAGGGGCTTCGATGGCGCCCGTCAGGAACCTTCGAGGCAGGGGTGTCGGGCGAGCGCGATCAAGTCGACAGGCGACGGCGCGGCCCTGGCGATCAGCGGTTGACTGAAGCCGGGTGGCGCACATAAGACTGGCTGGGACGCGTGTGTGTCAATGGTGTGAACGAGATGAGTTCCGCAGCGTCCGTCGCAGGTCGGCTCGTCTCGAAAGGGTTTCGGCGCAGCAGGTGAACGAGCGCGCGCAGACATCTTGACCGCCATGGTGAACGATCACTATCTTGCCCGTGCAGTCGTCGGAACCTCACCTTCCCGGTGGTTCGTGGCTTTCTGTGACGCCTTCGAGCTGACGCCACGGCCTGGGACCTCTCTCCCCGCCGGGCACCGGTCGGCATCACCAGAGATCAAGGGAGATCACGTGTATACGGTCATGCGCAGATGGGGCATACGGCCCCGAAGATGGGCCGGCCCCCTGCTCGCCGGGTTCCTGGTGGTCCCGGCCCTCCTCGTCCCTCCGGCCGCCTCGGCCGCCGAAACCCCGGGTGCGACGCTGATCAACGAGACGTTCGACGCGCAGACGGACCCGGCGAACTTCGGTTTCCCGACCGGGGCGGCCATCGGCAACGGCGTACTGAGCATCACGAAGGGCATGCCCAACTACTCGACGTCCGTGCGGCCCTTCGCGTCGTCCGTCACGCAGGAGAAGACGCTCGACCTGCGCTTCGACTGGAAGACGGACATCGCCAGCACCGGGATGAAGACCGGCCTGGAACTGCGTGACAACGCCGGACACCTCGTCTTCGGGCTGGCCGCGACGGCGGCGGAACTCCGCTACGCCGTGACCGGCCCCGACTCGGACTCCACCGCCGCCCCGGACGCGCTCAATCCCACCTGGACCAGGATCGGCTTCGACCGGACCAAGTGGTACACGGTCGATCTGCACATGGACTTCACCCTCCGCAAGGTCCAGTACACGATCACCAGCAAGGAGTCCGCGCCGGTCGTCCTGGCCTCCGCCACGGGCAGCATCACGGGGACCGGCCTGGCGAAGTTCGTCGCCTGCAACTACTACGGAACCGGCGTGCAGTCGATCGACAACTTCCGGCTGACCCGCCCCGCGAACTCCGCCTACGGAAGCCTGGCCGGCTCCTCCGTCTACGCCTTCGGCGACAGCATCGTCTACGGGCACAAGTACTCGCGCGGCTTCATGAACTTCCTCGCCGAACGTGAGGGCATGACGCTGACGAAGTACGCGGTGAACGGCGCGACCGTGGGGCCGACCAGCAACCAGATCCTCACCCAGGTGCAGAACGCCAACGCACAGGCGCCCGACTACGTCGTCTTCGACGGTGGCACGAACGACGCCATCCAGATCCACGACGACCACACCTACACGGTCGGCACCGTCAGCGCCTCCCAGGACCCCGCCACGTTCGACACCGGCACGTACGCCGGATCGCTCGAGACCACCATCCGCACGATGCGGCAGAAGTGGCCGTCCGCCCAGCTGGTGTACGTGGCCGCCCACAAGATGGGCTCGCGGGACTGGGACACCCAGCTCGCCCTGCGGCAGGTGTACCTGCAGGCAGCCCAGAAGTGGGGCGTGGCGGTGGCCGACGTCTTCGCGGACACCTCCCTCGACACACGCGTCGACGCGCAGCGGGTGGCGTACACGTTCGACGACCTCGTCAACACCTTCCCGGGCAGTGGCGGCACCGGTACGCACCCGAACATCGCCGGCATCAACTCCTTCTTCCTGCCGGTCGTCACATCGGCACTGTCCCAGCTCGCCGACACGACCACGCTCAAGGCGCGGCACTCGGGCAAGTGCGCCGATGTGGCCGGCTCTTCGACCGCCGCCGGAGCCGAGGTGCAGCAGTGGAGCTGCTCGGGCGGCGACAGCCAGAAGTGGCAGCTGCACTCGGTCGGCGGGGGCTACTACCAGATCCTCAACGGCAACTCCGGCCGGTGCCTGGACGTGGCCGGCTCCTCCACGGCCGACCAGGCCGGGATCGTCCAGCAGACCTGCGACGGCCGCACCAGCCAGCAGTGGCGGCTGAGCGACACCGGCACCGGCTACTTCGAGATCGTCGCCCGTCACTCCGGGAAATGCCTCGACGTGGAGTCGGCCTTCACCGCGGACGGCACTCGCCTGCTCCAGTACACCTGCTGGGACAGCGAGTTGCACAAGAACCAGCACTGGAGTCTCCAGCTGTGACACACGGGATCCGTACCGCCGGGCGATCACCGGAGCAGCGGTGCTCGCCCCGGCGGGACGGGAAAGTGCCGACGGGACGACCAGAGCTCAGGAAAAAGGCTGCCTCGGCCTGCCCGGCACTAAAGTACTGGGCATGCGGGGCGGAGAGAGGCGGCGGGGGCAGACTGTGGACACAGAGAAGATGCCGGAGCGATCTGATCCGGACGCGCAGCCGTCGAAGCCTCCGAAGAGGAAGCGTCCCACCATCCTCGACGTCGCGGCGCACGCGGGTGTGTCGCATCAGACCGTCTCCCGCTTCCTGCGGGGCAACGGCGGGATGAAGCCGCAGACGGTGGCCCGCATCGAGCAGGCGGTCGCCGAGCTGGACTACCGGCCCAATCTGGTCGCGCGGTCGATGCGCACCCGCAAGTCGAACCGCATCACCGTGGTCCTGCCGACCATGACGACCTTCGTGCCCTCGCAGATCCTGCGCGGAGCGTCCGCGGAGGCGCAGGCGGCCGGTTACATGCTGGACATCGTCGGTCTGGAAGGCGACGAACAAGTCCGGGGAGACCGTGTCCGTGCCCTGCTCGACTCCGGTCAGGCCGATGGAGTGCTGACCTTCACGCCCATCGGAGATGTCCAGAAACTCGGGCTCGAGCACACGCCCACCGTGGTCATCGGCGAGTACGACGACCAGATGCGCTCCCACGGCATCACGGCCGACGGTGAACCGGCCGCCAAGATCATCGACTACCTCGCCTCCATAGGCCACCGGCGCTTCGTCCACGTCGCCGGCAGCACGGACTGGATGTCGGCACGCAAGCGACGCGAGGTCTACCTGCGGACCATCGCCGAGCGCGGCCTGGAGAACTATGCCGTCATCGACGGCGACTGGTCCGTGCGGTCCGGATACGACGCGGCCCAGAGCCTGTCGGCGGATTCCGGCGTCACCGCGGTTCTCGCCGCGAACGACGACGTCGCCATGGGCGTGATCCGCGGGTTCCAGGACCGCGGCTGGCGTGTTCCGGACGATGTGAGTGTATTCGGCTGGGACAACCACGAGTTCACCGCGTACTTCAACCCGTCCATCTCCACCGTGGACCTCGACCGCGAAGCCATGGGCCGGCAGGCCATGAAGGCCCTGCTCGCCCGCATCCGCCAGGAGGCGGAGCCGGAGATCCACCTCGACCTCAACTCCCGCCTGGTGCTGCGCGAGTCGAGCGGACCGGCGAGGAACGGCCACTCCGTCCGCTAGGACGGCCCACCCCACCCGCACCAGAACACCCCGGCGTTCGCCGAACGGGCACCCCTGTGTCCTGTCCGCACCCGGTCCCGACGCGGTCGCGGCGGCGTGCTCGCGCGCCCCGTCACCCCGCTGTACGGGCCGGAACCGGTGAACTGCCACCAAGTGCTCAAGCGTTACGTACAGAGCCTTGACCGAAATCTCGTCCGTTACTACGCTCACCGCAGTGAACGTTCACTATCGCTGACGTCACCCGGATCCCAACTCGGCGCGAAGCTGACGGTCAACCCGGCGCAGCAACTCGGCACACCGAGAACAAGGTTCAAGCGCACGTTCACAGCAATCCATGTCAGAGCCGCAGTAGTCCGCCCGAAGTCCGACGACTCGGAGCGGGCGCCCCCGGACCGCGGGTGCCTCTCGCGGGCCGGAGAACAGCCGAGTTGTGCAGCCCCCTCGCCGCGTGGCGAGACGGACCGCGCCGGAAGCCGGCTTCCTGACACGACGGATCCCCCGTCTGGGCGCACCGCCCACACACGGCAGCAGAGGAGCCCTCAACATGAACCACTCTTCCCGCCTGACCAGACGTACGCTCCGTGCGGTCGGGCTGACCTGTTCGGTCTTCGCCCTCACCCTGTCCGCGGGCTGCGCCGGAGACTCCTCCGGGAGCGACGGCGGCAAGACCGTCATCCGGTTCAACTGGTGGGGGTCCGACTCCCGGCACGAGATGACCAAGCAGATCATCGCGGCGTTCGAGAAGAAGCACCCGGACATCGACGTCCAGCCCGAGTACTCCAACTGGGACGACTACTGGAAGAAGCTGTCGACCGGTGCCGCCGCCGGTGACATGCCCGACGTCCTGCAGATCACCGACCCGTTCATGTACTCCTACATCGACAACGGGCAGCTGATGGACCTGAAGAAGGTCAAGGACGTCCTGCACACGGACAAGCTGCCGGCGAACTCGATGGCGATGACGACCGTGAAGGGCGGCCTGTACGGCGTCCCGGCCGGCGACAGCGCGTTCGGCATCGTGGCCGATCCGGTGGCGTTCAAGAAGGCCGGCGTGCCCCTTCCGGACGACACCAAGTGGTCGTGGGACGACTACATCAAGATCTCCAAGGCCATCTCCAAGACGAAGGGCCTGGTCGGCACCGCGATGCCGCTCTACCCCAACGACCTGGGGACCTGGCTGCGGCAGCACGGCGAGGACTACTGGACCAAGGACGGCAGCAAGATCGGTTTCACCGAGGGCACCATGGCCGCCTACTGGGAATGGGTCGTCAAGCTGCGTGACAGCGGCGGCACGACCAGCCCGGACGCCGCGATCGAGCAACTGTCGTCGGGAGCCGGTGTCGAGCAGGGCCTGGTCGCCCAGCACAAGGCGGCCATGAGCGACCTGTCCGTCACCCAGCTCGGCGCGATCGAAGGCGCCAGCGGACGCGAGGCCAAGCTGCTCCTCTTCCCCGGCGAGAAGGGGGCCACCCAGGTCGGCGCCTACACCAAGCCCGGCATCTTCTACGGCGCCTCCGCGCGGACCGAGCACCCCAAGGAGGCCGCGGAGCTGCTCGACTTCCTGGTCAACTCGCCCGAGGCGGCCAAGATCCAGAAGTTCGACCGCGGCGTTCCCAACAACCCGGACGTGCTGAAGGCGATCATGCCCGAGCTGTCCCCCTCGGAGAAGCGGATCGCCGACTACCTGTCCCGGGTCAACGCCCTGAAGCCGACCCCCCTGCACATCCCCAACGCGAAGGCCGGACCCGCTGTCCCGGAGATCTTCCAGCGACTCAACGAGGACGTGCTGTTCAACCGCGTGTCGCCGCAGGAGGCAGCCAAGAAGTTCATCTCCGAGATCAAGTCCCAGCTCTGAGCCGCCGCCTGCAGTAGCGCTTCCGGAAGGAATCCCCGCCGTGTCCGATCCGCGCATCAACGATCCGCGCACGCACGAACCGCGTACGAACGATCCGCGCATGACCACCTTTCGCCGTCGACTGCCGGGAATCGTCTACGGCGGGGACTACAACCCGGAGCAGTGGCCGAAGGAGGTGTGGCAGGAGGACGTCCGGCTCATGCGGGCCGCGGGCGTACGGCTCGTGAGCCTGGGCATCTTCTCCTGGGCCATGCTGGAGCCGGCCGACGGCCGGTTCGACTTCTCCTGGCTCGACGAGATCATGGACCTGCTGTGGGCGAACGGCATCCAGGTCAACCTCGCGACGCCGAACGCCGCACCCCCGCCGTGGCTCGCCACGGACTTCCCGGAGATCCTGTCGGCCGACCGGCAGGGGGTGCGGCACGGCATCGGCAGCAGAGGACACTTCTGCCCCTCCTCCCCGGTCTACCGGGACCGCAGCCGGCGCATCGCCGGGGCGCTGGCCGAGCGGTACGGGAAGCATCCCGCCCTGGCCATGTGGCACATCGGCAACGAGTACCACTCCGACTGCTTCTGCGAGCTGTGCGACGAGCGCTTCCGCACCTGGCTGCGGCAGCGGTACGGCACGCTGGACGAGCTGAACGACCGGTGGGGCACGGCGTTCTGGAGCCAGCGCTACAGCGACTGGTCCCAGGTGCACCTCCCCGGACCCGTGCGCGGCTCGGTCAACCCCACCCGCGAGCTGGACTTCTCCCGCTTCACCTCCGACAACCTGCTGGAACTCGTCACGGCCGAGCGAGACCTGCTCCACGCGATCACACCGGACGTGCCGGCGACCACCAACTTCTTCCAGTGCCGGCTGACCGACAGCCACCGGTGGGCGAAGGAACTCGACGTCGTCGCCTTCGACTGCTACCCCGACCCGGGCAAGCCCCACTCGATGGCCGTCGCCGCCTTCCAGTACGACCTGATGCGCTCACTGGGCGGCGGCCGGCCCTGGATGCTGATGGAACAGGCGGCCGGCGCGGTCAGCCAGTGGAAGATCAACCAGGTCAAACAGCCGGGCCGGATGCGCCTGGGCTCCTACCAGGCCGTCGCGCACGGCTCCGACGCGGTGATGTTCTTCCAGTGGCGGGCCTCCCGACAGGGGCAGGAGAAGTTCCACTCGGCGATGCTCCCGCACGGCGGTGAGAAGACCCGGACCTGGCAGGAGGTCAGGGCGCTCGGCAACGAACTGCGGACCCTCGACGAGGTCGCCACGGCCCGGAGCGGCGCCCAGGTCGCGATCGTGTGGGACTGGCAGAACTGGTGGGCCGTGGAAGGCCGCGCCCACCCCGACAACACCTTCGACTACCGGGACACCGTCGCCCGGCACCACCGGGCCCTGTGGAACAGCCAGGTCACCGTCGACGTCGTCACCCTCGACGACGACCTGTCGCCGTACCGGGTCCTGGTCATCCCCAACCAGTACCTGATGACACGTCAACACACCGCCGCGCTGCGGCAGTTCGTGGAGAACGGCGGCCAGCTCGTCGTCTCGTACTTCTCCGGGATCGTCGACGAGGACGACCGGATCGTCGAAGGCGGGTATCCGGGGGCGCTGCGCCAGATCATCGGCGCGCACGTCCAGGAGTTCTCCCCGCTGCCCGCCGGAGGCACGGTGCCCCTCCAGGCGGCAGCCGACCAGGCCTCGCTGAACGGTTTCCGCGCGACCGCCTCCGGGTGGCAGGACGACCTCGACCTGGAGACCGCCCGACCGCTCGCCGTCTACCGCGAGGGCCATCTCGCCGGCAAGGCCGCGGTGGTCGAGAACGAACTCGGCCGGGGCCGTGCCGTGTACCTCGGCACACGCCTGGACGACGACGCTCTTGAGGCCTTGGTGCGGCACGTCCTGGACACCGCCGGGGTGCGACCGGTGCACGCCGCACCGCGGGGCGTCGAGGTCACCGAGCGGCGGACGGACACGGGCGCGTACCTGTTCCTGCTCAACCACCGGCAGGACAAGGCGACCGTCACCCTCGACCGCTCCGGCACCGACCTGATCACCGGACGCCGCCTCCACGCCGGGGAGACGCTCGTCCTCGACGCGGCGGACGTCGCCGTCGTGCGCAGCCCCCTGGCCGCTTCGCAGCACGCCGAGCCGTCGCCGAGCGACTCCTGAATCCCGCACCCGATCCAAGAACCCGAGGACGATGACTGTGCTCCGCAGACCCCTCAGCCAGGCGGCCAGAAAAGAAGAACGCACCGCTTGGGTCTTCCTGCTGCCGTGGTTCGTCGGCATGGCCGGCGTCACGCTCGGTCCGATGATCGCCTCGCTGTACTTCTCCATGACGGACTACAACCTGCTGAGCTCACCGAAGTGGGTGGGTTTCGAGAACTACAGCAAGATGCTGGACGACCCCCGGTTGCGCCAGTCCCTGAGCGTGACCTTCATCTACGTCGTCCTGAGCGTGCCCTTGCTGCTGGCGGTCGCCCTCGGCCTGGCGATGGTCCTCAACCGGGGCATCAAGGGGCTGGCGTTCTACCGGTCCGTCTACTACCTGCCCTCGCTCCTCGGTGCCTCCGTCGCGGTGGGCATCCTGTGGCGGCAGGTCTTCGGCACCGACGGCCTGGTCAACAAGTTCCTCGGACTGTTCGGCATCCACGGACCCGGCTGGATCTCCAACCCGGACACCGCGCTGTACAGCCTCGTCGTCCTGCACGTGTGGACCTTCGGCTCCTCCATGGTGATCTTCCTGGCGGGCCTGCGGCAGATCCCCGAGCAGTACTACGAAGCCGCCGCGCTCGACGGCGCCGGCCGCCGGCACCAGTTCCGGCACGTCACCGTGCCGCTGCTCACCCCGATCATCTTCTTCAACCTCGTTCTGCAGATCATCAGTTCCTTCCAGTCCTTCACCCAGGCGTTCGTCGTCAGCGGGGGGACGGGAGGCCCCTCGGACTCGACCCTCTTCTACTCGCTGTACCTGTACGACGAGGGCTTCGGCCGGCTCCACATGGGCTACGCCTCCGCCATGGCCTGGCTCCTCGTGGTGATCGTCGGCGTCCTGACCGCAATCAACTTCTACTTCAGCAAGAGATGGGTGTTCTACGGTGACGGTAAGTGAGATGACACTCCTGAAGGCCGAGGACACTCCTTCGCCTGTCCCTGCCCCTTCACCCGCGGCGCAACGCCGCAAGCGGGCGGCCCGCGTCCGTGCGTTCCTCAAGCACGCCGTGCTGATCGCCTTTGGGCTCGTGATGATCTACCCGCTGCTGTGGATGATCGCCAGCTCGATCAAACCCGACGCCCTGATCTTCCGCGAACCCTCCCTGCTGCCCACGGACACCGACTTCGGCCACTACGCCGACGGCTGGAACGCGCTGTCGCACCCGTTCGGTGTCTACCTGCTGAACTCGGCGATCGTCGTGCTGGGCGCGCTGCTCGGCAACCTGGTCAGCTGCTCCATGGCGGCCTACGCCTTCGCGCGGCTCAAGTTCCGCGGGCGGGCGTTCTTCTTCGGCATGATGATGGTGACCCTGATGGTGCCGATCTACGTCCTCATCATTCCGCAGTACGTGATGTTCTCGAAGATCGAATGGGTCAACACGTTCCTGCCGCTGATCGTCCCCAAGTTCCTGGCCACGGACGCCTTCTTCATCTTCCTGATGGTCCAGTTCTTCCGGGGTCTGCCCAGCGAGCTGGACGAGGCGGCCAAGATCGACGGAGCCGGTTACTGGCGCATCTACTTCCGCATCCTCCTGCCGATCTCGTTGCCGGCCCTGGCCACCACCGCGATCTTCACCTTCATCTGGACGTGGAACGACTTCCTGAGCCAGTTGATCTACCTGACCAAACCGGAACTCCAGACGGCGCCCGTGGCCCTGCGCAACTACGTGGACGCCACCAGCGGAGCCTCATGGGGATCCCTGTTCGCGATGTCCGTCGTCACACTGATCCCGGTCTTCATCGTCTTCCTCGTCGGCCAGCGCTACCTCGTCAAGGGAATCGCCACCACGGGAATGAAGTAGCCCTCGGCCCGGACCCGGCTTGCTCGGTCGCCCCCCTGCTGGTACCAGGGGCCATGACCACTGAGCGACGCGTCCTCATCGTTGCCTACGACGATGCCCAGATCCTCGACATCGCCTGTCCCAGCGGCGCGTTGGACATCGCCAACCGGTACGGCGCGCAGCCGCCGTACTCCATCGAGCTGGGGACTCTGGGCCGTCGGGCTGCCCGCAGCTCGGCGGGGATCGTGATGGGGGCGGCGCGGGGGCTGGAGACGGTGGCGGGACGCCTGGACACGCTGATCGTGGTGGGCGGTATCGGCTGCGAGGGCGCGGCGGCGGACGAGCGATTGCTCGGGCAGGTCCGTCGGCTCGCGGGACTCAGCCGCCGCGTGGCCTCCGTCTGCACCGGTGCCCATGTGCTGGCCGCGGCCGGACTCCTCGATCACCGGCGCGTGACGACCCACTGGGGATGGGGCGACCGGCTCGCCGAGTCCCATCCCGATGTGGCCGTGGACCCGAACC
This sequence comes from Streptomyces sp. Go-475, assembly GCF_003330845.1. Lineage (GTDB taxonomy): Bacteria > Actinomycetota > Actinomycetes > Streptomycetales > Streptomycetaceae > Streptomyces. Next base: position 8,106,509 of record NZ_CP026121.1, read on the forward strand.
CCCTCTACGTACGGGACGGCAACGTCTACACCTCGGCCGGCGTCACCAGCGCGCTCGACCTGACACTGGCCCTGATCGAGGACGACCACGGCCCGACGCTGGCCCGCGCGGTCGCACGGGAACTCGTCACGCATCTGCACCGCCCCGCCGATCAGGCACAGATATCCATGTTCCTGGCCGCTCCACCGCCGGAAGACCGGCTCGTGCGGGACCTGACGGGCTACATCGCCGCACACCTCTCGGAGGACCTGACGCCCGCTGCCCTGGCAGCGCGGGCGGGGGTCAGCCCCCGGCATCTGAGCCGTCTCTTCCGCACGCACCTCGACACGACCCCGGCCCGGGCCGTGCGTGCGGCGCGCACCGAAGCGGCGGCGCACCTGGTGCGCTCCAGCGGGCTCTCCCTCGCGGCGATCGCCCGCCGCTGCGGCCTCGGGTCGGCGGAGACACTGAGGCAGGCGTTGCTGGACCACTACGGCATGACGGGGGACACGATGCGCAGGATGCCGGACATGCCGCCCGCACGCGCCGCGGGGCAGCGGAAGACTCCCGGCCCATGAGGCATGTGACGACACGCAGAAACGTACTGCGCGGGACCGTGGCGACCGTCGCGCTCACCGCGACCGCCGTGGCATCGACCGGAGGGGCACACGCCGCCACCTCGGGCGGCGGCACGGGGCCGAGCATCGGCATCCTGCTGTACGACGGCTACAGCCTGCTGGACCCCACGGGTCCGGCCGAAGTCCTCTCGCGGCTGCCGGACGCGACCGTGACGATGATCGCGGAGAAGCGCGGCGCGGTCCGCACGGACACCGGGGACGTGGCCGTGGTCGCCGAACGGTCCATCGCCGACGTCGACCGCCTCGACGTGCTGCTCGTGCCGGGCGCCGGCGACCGGGGCACCGTCGCGGCGATGAACAACCAGGCGCTCCTGCGCTGGATCCGCCGGATCCACCGGCACACGCGATGGACGACTTCCGTATGCACCGGCAGCATCGTCCTCGCGGCGGCCGGGCTGCTCGACGGAAAGCGGGCGACGACCTACTGGGCCTCCGCCGAGTACCTCCGGTCCACGTTCGACGTGACCTACCTGCCGCAGCGCTACGTACGCTCCGGGAACATCATCACCGCGGCCGGGGTGTCGGCGGGAGTGGACATGGCCCTGTACCTCGCGTCCCTGATCGCGGGCGACGAAACGGCCGAGGCGATCCAGCTCGCCATCGAGTACGACCCCCGGCCGCCCTTCGACTCCGGCAACGCCGCAGAGGCGAGTCCGGCATTGAAGGAGAAGGCGTTGCGACTGCTCGCCGCCTCTCAGGTCTAGTCACCGACAGCGCGTGCCGCGGGGGCCCGGACCGGCCCGCCGGCCGTGATCGTCGTCGATCACGGCCCAGCGTCCGGCTCAGGCGTCCCGCTTGGTGAACAGGGCTCCCCACAGGGCGAGCAGGGCGGCGCCGTAGGCGGTGAAGACCAGGCCGCCCGTGAGGGGCCGGAGCGGTGGCGGGGCGCCGTCGAAGGGCGGCTCCGACGTCACGGCCATCATCCGCTCGCCCGCGGTGAACGGCAGGTAGGCGGAGAGCGATCGCATCGAAGCGAACGCGTCCATCCCGAGGATCAGCGAGACGAGGCCTTCGATGATCATGGGGAGGATGATGAGCAGCACGATGGCCGCCGGGATGCCGCGGGTGATGCCGGCCAGCGTGAGCCCGAACAGCGCGCAGACCACGAGGAACACCACGTAGCCGGCGGCCACCCGGCCCATCGTGGCCGACATGAGCGCCTCCCCGGCGCCCGGTCCGCCCACCAGCAGGCCGATGGCCAGGCTCTCGGCGGCCAGGAGCGCCGCGACCACTGCCACCGCCGCGGCGACGACCAGGGTCTTGGCGGTCCACAGGTGCGTCCGGCGCGGGAACGCCGTCAGCGTGGTGCGGATCGTCCCGTACCGGTACTCGTGTCCCGTGGCGAAGACACCGATCAACCCCATGAAGACGAAGATCAGCGGGATCAGGCCGGTACCACCGCTGAGCGCCAGCGCCGCCGACTGGTCGTCGAGCGACCCGCCCCGGCTCTTGCCGTCCAGGGTGATCACGAGCGCCAACAGCCCCTGGGCGACGGCCGACATCCCGATCAGCCACCATGTGGACCGCAGGGTGCTGAGCCGAACCCATTCGTAGCGCAGTGCGCTGGTCATCGTGTTCCTTCCGAAGTGTCCGGGTGGCTCGCCGCGACGGCCGCCGTCATCGACCGGGGTGCGGCGGGATTCGCGACGAACTGCTCGGCGGAGCCGGTCGCTTCGAGGAACGCCTCCTCCAGCGTGGCCGTGCGTTCCGTGAGTTCGTGCAGCCTGATCTGGTGGGCGTACGCGAGCTCCCCGATACCCGCCCGGTCCGCACCGCTGACCGCGATCGCGGTGGCGTCCAGCCGTTCGGCCCCGGCGCCCTCGGCCCGGAGCAGCTCGGCGAGCCTGTCGACGTGCGGGCTCCGGACCACGACGACACTGCGGGAGCTCTTCGTCACGAAGTCGGCGACCGCTTCGTTCGCGATCGTCCGGCCCTTGCCGATCACCACCAGGTGGTCGGCCATCAGGGCCATCTCGGCGAGCAGGTGACTGCTGACGAAGACGGAACGGCCGGACGCGGCGAAGTCCTTGAGGAAGCCGCGCAGCCAGTTGACGCCCTGCGGGTCGAGCCCGTTGGCCGGCTCGTCGAGGATCAGCGTGTGCGGGTCGCCGAGCAACGCGGCCGCCAGGCCCAGCCGTTGGCCCATGCCGAGGGAGAAACCCTTCGGCTGCTTCTCCGCCACCGACCCCAGGCCGACCGTGTGGAGTACCTCGTCGACCCGCGTGACCGGCACGCCCGCGGCCGCGGCGAGCATCCGCAGGTGGCTGTGCGCCTTGCGCGTCGGGTGGAAGGCCTTCGCGTCCAGCAGCGTGCCCACCTCGCGCATCGGGTGACGCAGCTCCCGGTACGGCTTGCCGCTGAACAACGTCCGCCCGCCCCCGGCGTCCAGGCCGAGCATGAGCCGGATCGTCGTCGACTTGCCGGCCCCGTTCGGGCCGAGGAACCCCGTCACCCGGCCCGGGCGGACCTCGAACGAGAGGTCATCGACGGCGACCGTGGCGCCGTAGCGCTTGGACAGGCCCGTGGCTTCGATCATGCTCGCTCTCCCGCGGTGGTGCTGTCGTCGGTTCGGGCCGTGCCGGGCCCGGTCGGAAGCGCGCGCATGTCAGCGCTCGAACTTCCAGGTGACGCGGGGAGCCGCGGCCCCGGCGACGTCGACCACGCTCACCGGCACGGAGATCCGGGTGCCGCCGGACTTCGCCGTGCAGCTGATCTTCGTGTTCCGGACCGCCGCGAGGTCCGGGCACGAGACGTCGTCGATCTCCTTGCCGATCCACGGCAGCGGGTGGTACCAGGTCTCGATGTGCGTCGCCACGAGATCCCCGCTGAGGCCCGGGTGATCCTGCACCTCGGCGTACCCGCCGCCGGCGGGGTCGGCGGTGTTCTTCTGCACGTTCATGTCGGCGACGGCGACCGAGCCTGCCGCGCCGGCGCCGACGAGGGCGGCTGCCGCGACGGCGAAAATCATCTTGGTTCTCATGCTGACCTCCAGGCCGGGATGGGGACGGACACAACTCTCGCCGTCCGCACCCCGGGACCGCCTCGACCAAAAGGCCACGCCCCCTACGGGCCACGACGCCCCCGGTCGTCCTTTCGGCCGACCTGCCTGGGCTCACTCACAGGACCGATGCGGGGGTGACGTGCTGACGCGCGGTCGAGCGGCCGGTCCTCCTCGACAACGCTGTTCTGCCAGCAGCAGAGCGCCGGCCGGACCGGGCTCGATGATCACTACAGTCCCGTCTCATGACGACGATCACGACGCGTACGGTCGAGTACCCGGCCGACGGTTTGACGATGGTCGGGCACCTCGCGCTCCCGGCCGGTGTCGACCGCCGGCCCGCGGTGCTGCTCGGGCCGGAGGGCATGGGCCTCAGCGACGTCGAGCGCCGCCGGGCCGATGCCCTCGCCGAGCTGGGATATGTGGCGCTGGCCTTCGACCTTCACGGCGGGCGCTACTTGCGCGACCCCGAGGAGATGCTGGCCCGTTGCATGCCACTGCTCGCTGATCCCGACCGGATGCGGGGGATCGGCCGTGCGGCGCTCGACGTGTTGCGCGCCGAGCCCCGGACCGACCCCGACCGGATCGCCGCCGTCGGCTACGGCACCGGGGGCGCCATCGCGCTGGAACTCGGGCGAGGCGGCGTCGACCTGCGCGCGATCGGGACGGTCAACGCGACCACCACGGGCCGACCGGGCGAGGCGGCGCGCATCCGCTGCCCGGTGTGGGCGGGGGTCGGGTCGGAAGACCCGATCATGCCGCCCGCGCAACGGAACGCGTTCACCGCTGAGATGCGGGCCGCGGGCGTCGACTGGCGCCTCACGGTCTACGGCGGCGCCTTGCACGCCTTCCACCACCCGCCGGTCGACCACCCCGTGGTCCCCGGCGTCGGCTACCACCCGCGGCACGCGCGCCGAGCCTGGCGCGACGTCGTCGACCTGCTCGCCGAGTGCCTGCCCGTGACGGAGGACTTGGGGGCATGACCCGGGCAAACATCCTGGTGCCAGGCCTGGTCGGCGGTGCCCGCAACGGTGACGGCGTCAGACGCCTGGCCGGCGGGGGTCGATGTGGATCTTGGGGCCGGGGCCCGCGCCCGGCGGGCGGTCGCCCGCGAGGACCGGACCGGCCTCGGCGAGGCCGACCGTCGCGGCGACCAGGGGTCTGGGGTCGACCGTTCCGCTCGCGTAGGCGCGGATCGTGGCGTCCAGGCCGGGGGAGGCGGAGAGGACGCCGACCGCGGTGACGTCCTTGAGGGCGAGGGTGCGGGTGTCGATGCGGCTGGGTTCGCCGGCGAGTCCGATGCAGACGACACGGCCGCCCGGTTCCACCAGGTCGAGGGCGGTGGCGGGCAGGTGGGCGGCGTTCGAGGCGTCGATGACCGCGTCGAAGGGGAGGTCGGGGACGTCGTTCTCCCGCCATACGTGGTCGAAGCCGAGGGCGCGGGCGAAGGCGAGGGAACCGTCGGTCCGGCCCATGAGGTGGACTTCGGCGCCCGCGGCGCGGGCGAACATCGCGACGAGCAGGCCGATGGTGCCCGGCCCGAGCACCAGCACCCGGTCCTCGGGCCGCAGTCGGGCTGCCGAGGCGGCCCGCAGGGCGTTGCCTCCGGGCTCCACCAGGGCGCCGAGGGTGGCGTCGACGGTGTCGGGCAGGGCGTGCAGCGACGAGACCGGCACGGCGAGTCGCTCCGCCAGGGCGCCGGGCCGGTTCCCGCGGATGCCGACCTCCTGCCGTGTGGCGCACACGTGCTGCCGGCCGCGCAGGCAGCGGCGGCAGGTGCCGCAGCCGAGCATGGTGTCGCCCATGACACGCCGGCCGGCCCAGGCGGGGTCGACGCCGTCGCCGACCGCGGTCACGCGTCCGGCCCACTCGTGGCCCAGGCGCATGGGGTAGGAGGAGTGGCCCTGGTGGAGGTAGGCCATCTCGCCGGTGAAGAACTCGACGTCGGTACCGCACACACCGACCCGTTCGACGTCGACGACGGCCTCTCCGGGAGCCGGCTCCGGCGCGGGGACCTCCAGCACCTCGTACGTGCCGGGGGCGGTCAGGACGAACGCCCGCATCAGGCGGACCGTGGCGCGACGACGCCGGACGGCTCGACGTACGTCTCGTCGTCCACGCGGGCCACGGGCTCTTCGGCGCCGTGGGGGCCTGTGCGCCTGAGGTGCATGGGGCGATCTCCGGAGTGTCGGCGGGGCGTGGAGTCAGGGACTCATCGGTGCGGGCGCGCCAGCGGGCCGAGCGCGGCCCGGATCTCGTCGGCGGCTTCGGCCAGGGTGCGCAGGGGTGTGCGATAGGCCAGGGCGCTGACGCTCACAGCCCCGCTGGGTGCCGTGGGCGAGGCCGCGTAGACGGGAACCGCGAGACAGTTGACGCCGGGTTCGTTCTCCTGGTCGTCGAGGGCGTAGCCCTGTTCTGTGACGGTCCGCAGCTCGCTGTGCAGAGCCTCGGCCGTGCGGCAGGTGTGCCTGGTCCGGGGCTCCAGCGGCGAGTCGCCGATCCAGTCCCGGACCGCTTCCAGGGTGTCCAACCGGTGGGCCAGCAGCAGTTTCCCGACCGCGGTGGCGTGGGCGGGGTTGCGGCCGCCGATCGTCGAGGTCAGCCGGACGGCACCGGTGGGCGGGTCGACCTTGGCCCGGTAGACGATCTCCCGGCCGTCGAGGACCGCGTAGTGCGCCGTCTCGCCGAACCGGCGGGCCAGAGCCTCCAGTACCGGGCGGATGCGGACGTGCTCGGGGCGGGCCTCGTGGTGGGCGAAGGCCATGCGCAGGAACTCGTCCCCCAGCAGATACCGGCCGCGCGCGTCCTGCCCGGCCAGACCCGCGCGGCGCAGGGCGCCGAGGGCCCGGTGCACGGTCGGTTTCGGACTGCCGATCACCCGGGTCAGCTCCTCCAGGCCCACGCCCCCGGGGTAGCGGGCGAGTTCCTTGAGGACGGCGAGGACACGGTCGGACCCGACCAGACGACCGCCGGCGGCGGGTTCCGAAACGTCCCCGCCGCGGTCTGTCGGTCCTCCGGGGAGCTGCGTATCCTCCATGATGTTCCAGAGGTTAGACCCCCGTACCACGTACTGGAAAGAGGCGGGTGTGGAGCTGCGCAGCGCACAGTGGTACGCAGGTCAGGACCGCAACGCCTACATCCACCGGGCGTGGATGCGACGCGGCGTCCCGGGCGACGCCTTCGACGGCCGTCCGCAGATCGCCCTCGCCAACACCGCCTCGGACCTGACGCCGTGCAACGCCCACCTGACCGAGGTGGCCGCCTCCGTCCGCGACGGCGTGTACGAGGCCGGCGGCATCCCGCTCGAACTGCCCGTCGTCTCGCTGGGGGAGACCCAGATGCGGCCCACCGCCATGCTCTGGCGCAACATGGCGGCGATGGCGACGGAGGAGATGCTCCGGGCCAATCCGATCGACGGCGTGGTCCTGCTCGGCGGCTGCGACAAGACCATCCCGGCGCTGCTGATGGCCGCCGCCTCGGTGGACCTGCCCGCCGTCGTCGTGCCCGGCGGCCCGATGCTGACCGGCACCTTCCGCGGCCGGCCGCTGGGCTGCGGCACCGATGTGTGGCGGCTGTCGGAAGAGGTGCGGGCGGGCACCCTCTCCCAGGAGCAGTTCACCCGCTCCGAGTCGGCGATGATCCGCAGCCGCGGGCACTGCAACACCATGGGCACCGCCTCGACGATGGCGCTGGTGGCCGAGGCGCTGGGCACCGTCGTCCCCGGCGTCGCGGGCACACCTGCCCCGGACAGCCGGCTGCTGGAAGCCGCCCACGGGACCGGCCGCCTGGCCGTGGAGCTGGTCGCCGCCGACCGGCGCCCGGGCACCTTCCTGACGAAGGCGTCCTTCCACAACGCGATCGTCGCGCTGGCCGCCATCGGCGGATCGACCAACGCGGTCGTCCACCTCCTCGCCATCGCCGGCCGACTGGGCATCGACCTGACACTCGACGACTTCGACCGCGTCGGCTCCCGGGTCCCGGTGCTCGTGGACCTCCTCCCGGCCGGGCGTTTCCTCATGGAGGACTTCCACCGCGCCGGCGGCCTGCTCGCCGTCCTGCGCGAGGTCCGCGACCTGCTCGACCCCGAGGCGCTGACCGTCACCGGCCGCCCGCTGGTGACGTATCTGGACGAGGCCCCGATCTGGGACGGCGACGTCATCCGCACACGCGCCGAGCCCCTGGTGGCCGAGGGCGGCATCGCGGTGCTGCGGGGCAACCTGGCACCCGGCGGCGCCGTCATCAAACCGGCCGCCGCCTCCCCGCACCTGCTGCGCCACCGCGGCCGGGCCGTCGTCTTCGACAGCATCGAGGACTTCCACGCCCGCATCGACGACCCGGACCTCGACGTCGACGCCGGCTCCGTCCTCGTCCTGCGCGGCTGCGGACCCAAGGGGTACCCGGGCATGCCCGAGGTGTCCAACATGCCGCTGCCCAAGAAGCTGCTGGAGCAGGGCGTACGTGACATGGTCCGCGTCTGCGACGGCCGGATGAGCGGCACGGCCTACGGCACCGTCGTCCTGCACGTCGCGCCCGAGGCGGCGGCCGGCGGCCCCCTGGCCGTGGTGCGCACGGGGGACGTCATCAGCCTCGACGTCGCAGCCCGCCGCATCGACGTCGAGGTCCCCGCCGGCGAACTCGCCCGCCGCACCCCCGACGACGCCACCGTCGCCGGCTTCGCCCACCCGAGGCGCGGCTGGGAACGCCTCTACGTCGACCACGTCCTCCAGGCCGACGCGGGCGCCGACCTGGACTTCCTCGTCGGCTCCAGCGGCTCGGAGGTCAGCCGCGAGTCCCACTGACCTGCCGAGTCCCCGTGCCCTGCCCGGCCCGGAGTCTCAGGGCCGCGCCACGAGTTCGCCGTGCTCGGGGTGCTCGTGCTCGCAGGTGTCGTCGATGCCGTAGGTGTCCCAGGCGGGGAACGGATCGTCGGCCGGCAGGGTCTCGCCGTCCGCCAGCAGGCAGTCGGTGAGCGCGGCGTGGAGCGCCTCGGCGCTCAGGTCCGTGCCGATGAAGACCAGCTCCTGGCCTGCCGGACCGTCGGTGTCGCGGGCGGCGGAGGGCTCGAAGCGTGCGACGGAGCCGGCCTGGGACCACAGCCCCGTCACGTGCGGGCGGCTGGCCAGGGTGAAGAAGCCCTTGGAGCGCAGCACCTGGCCGTAGGCGCCGCTGTCCATCTCCTCGGTCACGAACCGCCACAACCGCCCTGGGTGGAAAGGCAGTTCGGAGCGGAAGACGGTGGAGGAGATGCCGTACTCCTCGGTCTCCGGGACGTGTTCGCCGTTGAGTTCCATGACCCAGCCGGGGGCCTGCTGGGCACGCTCCAGGTCGAACAGCCGGGTGCCGAGCACCTGCGCCAGCTCCACGCGTCCGTGGACGGCGGGCACGATCCGGGCCACCGGGTTGAGGCGCGCCAGTGTCGCCCGCAGCCGCTCGGCGGCGGCGTCGTCGACCAGGTCGAGCTTGTTGAGGACGATGACGTCGGCGAACTCGATCTGGTCCATCAGCAGGTCGCTGACGGTGCGTTCGTCGTCCTCGTACTGGTCGAGGCCGCGCTCGGCCAGCTCGTCGCCGGCGGCCAGTTCCGACAGGAAGTTGGCGGCGTCGACGACCGTGACCATGGTGTCCAGCCGGGCGAGGTCGCCCAGTGTGGCGCCGTCGTCGCGGGCGAAGGCGAAGGTCGCCGCGACCGGCATGGGTTCGGAAATGCCGCTGGACTCGATGAGGAGATAGTCGAAGCGGCCCTCCCGGGCCAGTCGGTCGACCTCCTCCAGCAGGTCGTCTCGGAGCGTGCAGCAGATGCACCCGTTGGTCATCTCGACCAGGCGTTCCTCGGTACGCGACAGCGCGGCCTCGCCGCCGCGCACCAGCGCCGCGTCGATGTTGACCTCGCTCATGTCGTTGACGATGACCGCGACGCGCAGCCCCTCACGGTTGCCGAGCACGTGATTGAGCAGCGTGGTCTTTCCCGCGCCGAGGAAACCGGACAGAACGGTCACCGGCAGCCGGTCGTGCCTCATCCCTGAACCTCCTCCGACGGGCGAGGAAGACGCTATATGAAAACGGATCCCGTTTCCAGTTGTGCTCTCGCGAGCTCAGTCGTGCGGGGCCGGAAGCTCCCGTCCCAGGCGGGCGAGTGGGGACAACGCGATGATCACGGGGGACAGCATCATGCCCGCCGCCGTCACCAGCAGGCTCGTGCGCAAGCCCCACTCCTCGGCGAGGAACCCGCCGGTCAGCGAACCGAGCGGGGTCATCCCCATGCCGACGAAGGTGATGGTCGCGGCCGCCCGGCCCTGCATCCCGTCCGGGGTGACGGCCTGCCGGACGGCCATGACCGTGACGTTCACCAACTGGCCGCCGCACCCGAACACGAAGCCCACCGCGAGGAGCGCGGGAACCGTCACCGCGGAGGAGCCCCGCAACGCGGGCACCCACAGGAACACACCGTCGCCGAGTGCCGCCGCGCCCACGAGCACCGCGCCGTGACCGAACCGGCCCGGCAGGCGCGCGGCCAGCAGCGAGCCCAGGAGCGCGCCCGGCCCCGCCGCCGTGAGCGCCAGCCCGACGACGGTGCCCGACAGGTGCAGTTCCCGCGGCAGGAAGAGCAGATAGACGGTCATCACGGCCGCGAAGGAGAACTGGAAGGCGGCCGAGGCCAGGCACACGGTCCGCAGCGCGGCGTCGCCGGCGACGAAACGCAGGCCCTCGTGAATGCGACGCCACACCCGACGGGCCTGCTCCGGGCGCTCCGGCACCGCTTCGGCTCGGCGGATCCGCCGGATCGACAGGAACGACAGCGCGAAGAACAGCGCGCCGGAGGCCGCGGCCAGAGGCGCCGACAGCAGGGACACCAGCGCACCGCCGAGAGCGGGGCCGCCGATCTGCGCCGCGGACCGGCTGCCCTCCAACGCGCTGTTGCCCGCCACCAGTCGGTCGCGTTCCACCAGCCGGACGACAGACGCCTGGTACGCCACGTCGAAGAAGACGGACAGGGCCCCGACGGCGAAGGCGAGCGCGAGCAGGGCGGGAAGGCCGAGCCAGCCGAGGAGAGCGGCCAGGGCGGCGGCGCCCAGGGCCAGGGCCCGGCCGGCGTCCGTGAGCACCATCGTCGTGCGGGTCCGCCACCTGTCCACCCACGCGCCGACGAAGAGCGAGAGCAACAGGATCGGCGCCTGCCCCACCGCGCGGAGCACGCCCAGCTGGCCGGGGCCGGTGTGGAGCGTCAGGACGGCGAAGAGCGGCAGGACCACCAGGGTCGTGTGTTCGCCGAGCTGGGAGGCCGTCTGACCCATCCAGAGCCTGCGGAAGTCGGCGTCCCGCCACAGGCTCGGCGGAACGGGCCGGTCGGAATCGGACACGGCGGAGGAAGCGGACGGCACGGGGAATCCCTTGTGGTTGCCGGCAACGAAACCCGCCACCGCGCACGACAGACGTGCACCGGCGGTTCGGGCAGGGGAAGGCTCGCTTTGCCGCAACACCAGGGGCAGCACGCGATGACAGGCCGGTCACGGCCGAAACGTCAACGCGCGCTCAGAACACCGACCATGTCTTCGCTCCTCGGAGTGACTCGCTGCGTGCGCACCCTAGCCGTCGACGGCCCGGCGCGAAAAGCGATTTCGCTCCCTACCGTTTCCACCGGTGACGGCGGCCTCCCGGACGCGGCCCGGCGGGTGAGGGCCTCAGTTCCGCGGACGCATCGACGGCCCGGGGGCCTCCCCCTGCCCCTGGCCTCCGGTTCCCGGGCCGAAGAGGCCGCCCGTGGTGCCGGTGCCGGTCTGCGACGGGGAGGGCGACGGGGTCGGGGAGGTGCACCCGCCGGGGATGTCGCTGCACGGCGTGAGGGACGGGGTGGGAGACGGGGCCGACGGGGTGGGGGAGGGGGTGGGGGACGCGCTGGGCGTCGGAGACGGGCCGGGGGACGGCGCGCCGTTCTCGTTCGCGCCCTGGCCGAGTTGCGGCGCGGCGGGGAAGGAGAGCACCGGCCGGCCCTGGAGGGCCGCGGTCATGTAGCCCAGCCAGACCTGGGTGGGCATGTCGGCGCCGAAGACCTTGCTGTAACCGCCGACCCCGGCCATCGACTGCAGGCCCGAGTTCTTCGGGTTCTCCTTGAACATGGCGACCGCCGTGGACAGTTGCGGCGTGTAGCCGATGAACCAGGCGGACTTGTAGTCGTCGGTGGTGCCGGTCTTGCCGGCGGCGGGCCGCCCGAGGGCGAGGGCGTTGGTGCCGGTGCCGTGCTTGACGACGTCCTGCAGGACGTCGGTGACGGTGTCGGCGGTCGAGGCGGGCATGGCCCGGGCGCCGGCGGGTGCCTGGAATCCGGGGAGCTGCTGACCCGCGTGCAGGACCTTGGTGACGGAGTACGGCTGGTGGCGCACGCCGTGGTCGGCGAACGTGCCGTAGGCGTCGGCCATCCGGATGGCCGACGGGGTGGAGGTGCCGATGTAGAAGCCGGCGGTGTCGTACTGCAGGGTGTTGCGCAGCAGACCGGCCTGCAGCGCCTCGTTCTCCACGTTGTCGTAGCCCACGTACTCCCCGAGCTGCACGTACGGCGTGTTGACCGACTGCTCCATCGCCTTGCGCAGGGTGATGTACCCCCACTTGGTGGGCGTGTCGTTCTGCTGGTGCAGCAGTCCGGTGGGGTCGCTGCCGTCGGGGAGGTACTGGCCCTGCTGGTTCTTGATCTTGATGCCGTCGTCGCCGTCGAACTTGCTCTCCGGTGTGATGGGCGACGGCGGTTGGCCGGGGGAGAGCACGGCGCCGTGGTCGAGCGCGGCGGCGAGGTCGAACGGCTTGAACGTGGAGCCGACCGGCACGCCGGAGCTGTCGGCGTTGTCGGTGTAGTGGCCCTTGTTCCACCCGTCCCCGCCGTACAGGGCGACGATGGCCCCCGTGGTCGGGTCGACGGAGGCGGCACCGACCTGCACGTTCCGGTCGGCCGCCCGGTGGCCGGGGTCCAGGTGCTGCTTGCGCATCGCCGCCACCGAGGAACTCAGCGCGGCCACATCGTGCTTGTCGAACGTCGTGTGGATCTGGTAGCCGCCCTCGTTCAGCTGCTCGTCGGTGATCGACGAGTGCTGTTCGACGTACTGCTCGGCGGTCTGCACCAGATAGCCGATCTGTCCGCTCATGGAGCCCCGTCCGCGCATCGGCCCGGGCGTCGGGAAACCGGCGTGCAGGTAACGGTCCTTCTGCGCCGCGCTGATCTTGCCGATGGCCGCCATCCGCCCCAGGACGTACTTCCAGCGGGCCACGGCCGGTGCCCGCTGCTGCGGGTCGTCGGCGTTCATCATCACGCTGGGCGCGTTCACCGTGGCCGCCAGGAACGCGCCCTGGCTGACGGACAGTTTCTCCACGGGAATGCCGTAGTAGGCCTCGGACGCCGCCTCGATGCCGTAGGCGCCCCGGCCGTAGTAGCAGGTGTTGAGGTAGCCCTGGAGGATCTGCCGCTTGCTGAGCTTCCCGCCGATCTTCAGGGAGATCATGATCTCTTCGAGCTTGCGCGAGAGGGTCTGGCTCTGGTTGAGGTACGCGTTCTTGACGAACTGCTGGGTGATGGTCGACCCGGACTGCACCTCACCGCCCTGCGCCATGTGGTAGACCGCCCGCAGGATGCCCTGCGGGTCGACGCCCGGGTCGGTGTAGAACGAGGCGTTCTCGGCCGCGAGGAAATCCCACTGGACCGCGGAGGGCACCTGGGAGAGGGTCACGTTCTGCCGGTCGACCTGGCCGACCTCCGCCATCTGGGAGCCGTCCGACCAGTAGAAGGTGTTCGCCTGTGTCTGCGTGTCCGGGTTGACGCTGGGAATGGACACGGTCGCGTACGCGTAGGCCACCGTGGCGAGCAGGCTGCCGCACACCGTCAGGAACAGTCCGGCCAGTTGCTTCCACGACGGCAACCAGCGCCGCACGCCGCGCCTGCCCGCCCGCGGATAGTCGACGATCCTGCGCTTGCCCGACGGCCGTCGCCGCGACGACGGCCCGGTGCTCCCCGAGGCGCCGCGTGTCCGCGGCCGGCCTTTCCCGCGCGCGGGCCGCCGGTTCGCCGTCCGGGCGGCCCTGCGCATCTCCGCACGCGTCATCCGGGCCTGCCCGTCCGCAGGGGGTGCGGCGTACTCGCCGCCCGGCCAGGACGGTTCGCTGCGGCCATCGCTCATTCTTGCTTGCCTTCGGTGAGATGCGGAGGGCATGAGCGTAAGCGGCCGCACCGGCGCGAGTCGGACCGTTTGGGCTGATGTTGACCGGCTCATCGGGCAGATATTCCGGTCTTCTTGCACTGTCTCTTGCATTGCCCCTTGCCGGCGAAGGGGCGCGTGATCAGCCGCGGGCAGGGGTGGGGAAGGACTTGTCGCCGAAGAGGACCCGGCCGGCGGCGGCCCGGCCGAGCGGGGTGCGCAGCAGGGTGAACGCCGCCCCCGCCACGGCCGGCGTGCGCACTTGGGCCAGGCCCCTGCGCAGCGTGAGCCGTCCTCGGAAGCGGGCGCGCAGAGCGGCACCGTCGTAGGAGGACAGCGCGTCCGGCCGCCCGGACCGCAGTGCGTCGTCGAGGACCTCGGCCGCGAACTCCGACAGCCGCAGGCACGGATCCAGTCCCCCGGCGGTGAGCGGGGAGACCGCGCCCGCCGCGTCCCCCACCAGAAGGCCGTCGGCACAGCTGATCCGGCGCAGCACGCCGCCGACGGGAATCGGGCCGCCGCGCCGCTCCACCGCCTCCGGCCGGTCCGCGGCGGCCAGGCCGGGTGCCGACGCGCTGAACCGCCGCAGCGCTTGGCGCAGTCCCTCCGGGAAGCGGTCCGGATAGCCGGCGACGCCGACGTGCGCGTGCCGCCCGTCGTCGACCACCCAGGCCAGGTAGCCGGGCGCGAGCGAGGGGTCGAGCACGCAGTGGAAGGTCGGCGGCTCGTCGTGCCCGGGCAGTTCGAAGACCTCCTCGGCCCCGACCAGCAGGTGGCGGTTCCGGTCGAGCCCGAGGTCCCGGGCGACGCTGGAGCGGGCCCCGTCGGCGCCGACGACGAAACGTGCCCGGACCACGGTCGGCCCGTCGCGGCCCACCAGGTGGAAGGTGCCGCCCCGGCGGCCGGCGTAGCGCGTGCCCAGGGCGATCCGGACGCCGGCGGCCGTCGCGGTGGCCGCCGTCGCCGTGTAGAGGGGCGCCATGTCGCCCACGCGGTACTCGTCGCGGGCGCTGACCAGGGTCACCGGGCGGCGCAGGTCGGGCGGGTAGAGGACGACCCGTCGGATCGGCGGGCCGAGGTGCTCGGGCGGCAGCGGGAAGTCGTCGAGCGTCTTCCGCACGAAGATGCCCGTGGTGCGGATCGCGCCGGCGAGACTGGTGCGCCGGTCCACCACGAGCACCTCGTGGCCCCGCCGGGCGAGGAGCGTGGCCGTGTGCAGGCCGGCCAGTCCCGCGCCGACGACGAGGACGTCGCTGCGGGCGGTGGCCCCGAGGCAGGAGGCGTCGGCCGGGTTCACAGCTGACGTCCCGCAGGCGTGGCCTCGTCCGCGAGGTGCTCGGCCTCCCAGCGCAGCAGGTCTCCCGGCTGGCACTCCAGCACCTCGCAGAGCGCGGCCAGCGTCGTGAAGCGCACCGCCTTGGCGCGGCCGTTCTTCAGGACCGCCAGGTTGGCGGGGGTGATGCCGACGCGTTCGGCGAGTTCGCCCACGGACATCTTCCGCTTGGCCAGCATCACGTCGATGTCGACGACGATCGGCATCAGATCACCTCGGCCAGCTCTGCCTGCATGCGGGCCGCCTCGACGTCGCGGGCGACGGCCTGGGAGAGCAGCATCCGCAGCACCAGCACGATCAGGGCGACCGCGAACACCGCCAGGGAGACGCCCCCCAGCAGGAGGACGATGCCCGGGGCCACGGCCTCGCCCGGAGCCAGCACCACACCCAGTGCGAAGACCAGGAGCGACGCCGCGACGAACGCGCCGATCACGATGTGCACGTACCGGAAGGCGCCGTCGGAGAACACGTTCCCGCGCCGCACCATCGTCACCAGCTGCCAGACGCAGACCAGCACGGTCTGGGCCGAGGCGATGCCCAGGACCACGATCAGCAGGATCGGGACCCGCCGGTCCGCGAGGACACTGCCCTCCATGTCGTCGGCCAGCAGCGCGACCATCACGGTCTGCACGAACAGCGAACCGGCGAGCAGCGCCACGAGCACGGCCCGCAGCGCAAGCACGGTGATCTTTCCCATCAATGCCCCTTCAATCGAAACGCGATGGAAATCTATCGAGATTCGATAGGAAGGGCAAGGGTGGGCCTCGCCCGCGCCTCGATCCAGGCGCGGATCGCCGACGCGGTGCTCCCGGCGTGTTCCCGCATCATCGTCAGGTGGTCGCCGGGGACGTCCACGACGTCGTGCGCCGTCGGCCAGGACGTGCGCCAGCCGTCACCGTCGGCGGAGTCGGCCATGGCGGGCGTGGGCCGCAGTGCGCGCACGAGGAGCGTGGGCGTGGTGACCGGCTCGGGCGTCCAGCCGAGGAAGATCCGGTTGTACGCCCCCACCGCGGCCAGGGTGCTGTCGTCGTCCCCGGCGACGTCGGGCTGCCCGGTTCCCCGCGGCGGGGGAGCGGCCAGGGACACCAGCCAGTCCGTGCCGCTGTTGTCCGGCGTGACGTGGTACGTGTCCAGCAGCACCAGGCCGGACGCCGCCCGGCCCATGCCTTCCAGCCGGTGGGCCACGAGGTGCGCGACGTTGCCGCCCGCGGACCGCCCCACGATCACGAAAGGCCCGTCTCCGACGTGCCGCAGGACGGCCCCGGCCTGCGTGTGCGCCAGCGCGGCGAGGTTCTCGGGTACGGCCGTCCCGGCGCCGATCCCGGGATGCGGGAACTCCAGGACGTCGAGATCGTCCCCGAGGGCACGGTGGAAGCGGGGGAAGTCCCCGCCGTCCGAGGGGAGCGAGGGGTGGTAGGCCGGGAAGTAGACGATCGCCGGCCGTCCGGGGCCGGGCCGTCCGGAGCCGGGCCGGGCGGGGGAGCGGCGGATCGGGGGCAGCGCGTGCTCGTGGCCCCGCGCGGCCGGGAAGGTGGGCAGGGCCCAGGACGCGGTGACGAGCAGGTGCATCGCGGCCACCGGTTGCCCGGCAGCCCGGACGTTCCGGAACAGCGAGGACAGGGTGTGGGCGGGCCGCGACCCGGGCCCCGCGGTGGCCGGGACGGCTTCGCGGGTGGTTGCGGTGGTGGGGTCCGTGACCTCACGGGCGGCTGCGGTGATCGGGCCCGTTTTCTCGCGGGCGGCTGCGGTGATCGGGCCCGTTTCCTCGCGGGCGGCCGTGGCGGTCGCGGTGCGCGCGGCAGTCGGCTCGGTGGGCGACGCGGTCGGCTCGGTGGCCGCGGCGGTCGGCTCGGTGGGCAGCAGGCCGAGCAGGTGGCGGGCCAGGTCCTCCGCCGTGCGGTGGTCGAACACCACGCCCACCGGCAGCCGGAGCCCCAGCGCGGTGCTCAGCCGGTTGCGCAGCTGCACCGCCGTCAGGGAGTCGAATCCCAGCTCGGCGAGGGACCTGCCGGGCGGCAGCGCGTCGGCGTGCGGGTAGCCGAGCACGTCGGCCACATCGGCGCGCAGCAGTTCCGTGAGCGCCGCCCGCCGGTCGCTCACGGGCAGCCGGTCCAGCCGCGCCCGCCAGGCCCCCGGCTCCGGCGTCCGCCCGGCACCTCCGGGAGAACCGGACGCCATCGCCGTCGCCGTCGCCGTCGCCGCGGCGGCCGGCCGGTTCGGGCGGACGATGCCCCGCAACGGCGGTGGCAGCGGCCCTCCCGGGGACCGCAGCGCGGCGCGGTCCAGCAGGACCGGCACCAGGACCGGCTCGCTCGTGCGCACCGCGGCGTCGAACAGGGCCAGGCCCTGCCGCGTGGACAGCGGCATCAGCACGTCACGCGACCTGGGCCGCATCGGGGGCTGCCCCGCCGCCATGCCGCCGGTGTGCTCCCACGGGCCCCACGCCAGCGAGAGCGCGGGCAGTCCCTCGGCGGCGCGGCGCAGGGCGAGGGCGTCGAGGAAGGAGTTCGCGGCCGCGTAGTTGCCCTGGCCGGCCCGGCCCAGCAGACCGGAGACGGAGGAGAACACGACGAACGCCGACAGCCCCGAGTCCCGGGTGAGTTCGTGGAGATGCCAGGCCGCGTCCGCCTTCGGCCGCAGCACGGCGGCCATCCGCGCGGGCGTCAGCGAGTCCAGCACGCCGTCGTCGAGGACCCCGGCCGCGTGCACCACGGCCGTCAGCGGCGGTTCCGCGCGCCGGACCACCTCGGCCAGGGCGGCACGGTCGGCGGCGTCACAGGCGACGATGCCGACCCGTGCCCCCGACTCCGCCAGCTCGGCGCGCAGTTCCTCGGCCCCGGGCGCCCGCGGTCCACGGCGTGCGGTGAGCAGCAGATGCCGTACGTCGTGCGCGGTGACCAGGTGACGGGCGAGTTCGGCGCCGAGCGCCCCGGTGCCCCCGGTGATGAGCACCGTGCCGTCCGCGCCGAAGGCGGCCCCCGCGTCCGCGACCTCGTGGACGGCGGCCAGTGCGGGAACCGTCACCCGCCCGTCCCGCAACCGCAGTTGCGGCTCGCCGGTGGCGACGGCCGCGGGCAGCAGCCGCAGCGACTCGGGCCGCCCGTCCACGTCGACCAGGACGACCCGGCCGGGCAGCTCCGACTGGGCCGTGCGCACCAGTCCCCAGACCGCCGCCCCCGCCAGATCCGGCACCGGCGCGGTGGCGTCCCGCGTCACCACCACCAGCCGTGAGCCCGCCGCGCCCGGATCGTCCTGGAGGTCCTGGAGCGTCGCGAGCACCCTGCCGGTCAGCTCGTGCACGGCCGCCGGCGGATCGGGGGCCGTCGCGCGGGCCACGGCCGTGACGGCGACGAACTCCGGTTCCCCGGCGCCGGGCAGGAACGCGGCGAGGCCGAGCTCGTCCGGCCCGCGCACCGCCCAGGCGCGACGATCGTCGACGCCGCCGGAGAGTTCGATGGCGGTCCATTCCGGGCGCAGCAGAGACCCTCGTACGACGTCCTTCGCCAGGCCGGCCCGCTCGGCCGGGAGTTCCCTGGTGGTCAGGGAGTCCACGCGGGCCACGAGCCGGCCCGCCGGGTCGGTGAGGGTGAGCGAGACGGTGTCCGCGCCGGTCCGGGTCGCCCGGACCCGTACCTCCGTGGCCCCGGAGGCGTACAGGCGCACCCCGCTCCACGCGAACGGCACCCGGATCGCGCTCGCGTCGGCGGGCGCGGCCAGCAGCGGCGCGTGCGACGCGGCGTCGAACAGCGCCGGATGGAGCCCGAAGCGGCCCGCCTGCGCGGCGTGCGGCGCGGGCAGCCGGACCTCCGCGAAGACGTCGTCGCCGCGACGCCAGACGGCGCCGGCGCCCTGGAAGGCGGGCCCGTACGCGAGTCCCGCATCGGCGAGGGCGGCGTACGCTCCGCTGAGGTCCACCGCCTCGGCGCCCTCGGGCGGCCACGGAACCGGCTCGTCCTCGGCGGCGCGGCCGCGGCCCAGCTGCCCGGAGACGTGCCGGGTCCACGGGACCTCCTCGGCGGACTCCTCCGGCCGGGCGTAGATGTCGAGCGGCCGGCGGCCCGAGTCGTCGGGCGCACCCACCACGACCTGGACACGCACCCCTGCGGCGCCGGGCAGGGCGAGCGGCGACAGCACCACGAGGTCGTCGACCGCGTCGCAGCCCACCTCGTCGCCCGCCCGCACGGCCAGCTCCACGAACACCGTCGCCGGTACGATCACCCGCCCGGCGACGACGTGGTCCGCGAGCCAGGGGTGGGCCGCGCGGGACAACAGCCCGGTCAGTACCGTCCGCCCGGTGTCCGACACGGGGAAGGCCGGGCCCAGCAGCGGCTGGGCGTCGGGCGCGTCGGGCGCCGGGAGGGGTTCGTCGAGCCAGTAGCGCTGCCGCTGGAAGGCGTACGTCGGCAGGTCCACCCGCCGCGCGCCGGGACGCGCGTACACCGCCTTCCGGTCGACGGCGGCCCCGGCCACGTGCAGCCGCGCCACGGCCGACAGGAGCGTCTCCGGTTCGTACGCACCGCCCCGGGTGGCCGCGGCGAGCACGGGACCGTTCGTCGCCGCGCCGGGCAGGCAGTCGGCGACCGCCGCGGTGAGCGCCGGCCCCGGACCGAGTTCCAGGAAGGCGGAGACTCCGTCCGCCGCGAGCCGGTGCACCGCGTCCGCGAAGCGCACGGGCAGCCGGGCGTGCCGCGCCCAGTACTCGGGGGAGCACAGGTCCGCGGCCTGTGCGGGCCGGCCCGTCACGGTGGAGACGACCGGGATGCGCGGCGGCCGGAAGTCCAGCTCCTCGGCGACGCGCCGGAACGCGTCGAGCATCGGCTCCACCAGCGGCGAGTGGAAGGCGTGGCTCACCCGCAGCGGCACGGCCCGGCGGCCCTCCGCCTCGAAGCCGGCCGCGACCGCCCGTACGGCGGTATCCGCGCCCGAGATCACCACTGAGCGGGGCCCGTTGACGGAGGCGATCGCGACCCGGAACCCGAACTCGGCCGAGCTCGACTCGGCCGGGCTCGACTCGCCCATGTGCGACTCGTCCAGGCGCGACAGGACTTCCTCCTCCGTCGCGTCCAGTGCCACCATCGCGCCGCCCTCGGGCAGGGCCTGCATCAGCCGGCCGCGCGCCGCGACGAGCGTCGCCGCGTCGGGCAGATCCAGCACACCGGCGACGTGCGCGGCCGCCAGCTCGCCGACGGAGTGGCCCACCAGCCGGTCGGCCCGCACGCCCCACGACTCCAGCAGCCGGAACAGGGCCACCTCGAAGGCGAACAGTCCGGCCTGGGCGAAGTCCGTACGGTCCACCAGGGCCGCCTCCGGTGAGCCCGGCTCGGCGGACAGCACCACGCCGAGCGGCCGGGGGAGACGGTCGTCCAGGTGCCGGCACGCCTCGTCGAAGGCCGCGGCGAAGACCGGGAAAGCGGCGCGCAGTTCGGCACCCATCCGCGGGCGCTGGGAGCCCTGTCCGGTGAACAGGAACGCCGTACGGACCTCCGGGTCCGCCACCCCGTGGACGACTCCCGGCGCGCTCCGGCCCGCCGCGAGGGCGCGCAGTGCCTCCAGCATGCGGGTCCGGTCACCACTCGGCACGAGTGCCCGGTGGGCGAGGGCGCCGCGCGACACCGCCAGCGAGTAGCCGATGTCGGCGGTCAGCAGCTCCGGCCGACGCGCCACCGCACTCGCGAGCCGTCCGGCCTGGGCGCGCAGGGCGGTCTCGTCGGCGGCGGAGAGCAGCCACGGGGCGGGCCGGTCCGAGGCCGGCTCAGGAGAAACGGCCGCGCCGGGCGCCGCATGCCCCGGCCTGGCGGAGCCGGCCGCCTTCGGGGCCGCGTGTTCCGGCCGGGCGGAGCCGGCCGTCCCGGGTGCCGCATGGCCCGGCCTGGCGGAGCCGGCCGCCTTCGGGGCCGCGTGTTCCGGCCGGGCGGAGCCGGGCGTCCCGGGTGCCGCATGGCCCGGCCTGGCGGAGCTGGCCGCCTTCGGGGCCGCGTGTTCCGGCCGGGCGGAGCCGGGCGTCCCGGGTGCCGCATGGCCCGGCCTGGCGGAGCCGGCCGCCTTCGGGGCCGCGTCCCCCGGTCGGGCGGAAACAGCCGCCTCCGGGGCCGCGTGCTCCGGTCGGGCGGAAACAGCCGCCCCGGGCGCCGCATCCCCCGGCTCCGGGGAAACAGCCGCCCCCGGGGCCTCTTCCAGGATCACGTGGGCGTTGGTTCCGCCGATTCCGAAGGCCGAGACCCCCGCGCGCCGCGGTCGGGTCGAGGCCGGCCAGGGCCGGGGGGCCGTCAGCAGTTCCACCCGGCCCGAGGACCAGTCGACGTGCGGCGTGGGCGACTCGGCGTGCAGGGTCCGCGGCAGCTCCCCGTGCCGCATGGCCTGCACCATCTTGATGACGCCGGCGACTCCGGCCGCCGCCTGCGTGTGCCCGAGGTTGGACTTGACCGACCCGAGCCACAGCGGCTCCTCCCGGCCCTGCCCGTACGTGGCCAGGACGGCCTGCGCCTCGATGGGATCGCCCAGCGTGGTGCCCGTGCCGTGGGCCTCCACCGCGTCCACGTCACCGGGGCGCAGCCCCGCGTCCGCCAGTGCCTGCCGGATCAGCCGCCGCTGAGCGGGGCCGTGGGGCGCGGTGAGCCCGTTGGACGCGCCGTCGGAGTTGACGGCGGAGCCGCGGAGCACGGCCAGCACCGGATGGCCGTTGCGCCGTGCGTCCGACAACCGCTCCAGCAGCACGAGCCCCGCACCCTCGCCCCAGGCCGTACCGTCCGCCGCCGCCGAGAACGACTTGCAGCGCCCGTCCGGCGACAGCCCGCGCTGCCGGCTGAAGGCGAGGAACGACTTGGGCGTCGCCATCACCGTGACTCCGCCGGCCAGCGCCAGCGAGCACTCGCCCGAGCGCAGCGCCCGCGCCGCCCAGTGCAGCGCCACCAGCGAGGACGAACACGCGGTGTCGACCGTGATGGCGGGACCGCGCAGACCGTACACGTACGACAGCCGCCCGGAGGCCACACTGCCCGTCGAACCGAGCCCCAGGTGCGCCTCCAGCTCCTGGGGACGGGTGAGGCGGGTGGCGTAGTCGCCGTACATCACGCCGACGAACACACCGGTGTCGCTCTCGCGCACCGACGCCGGGTCGATCCCGGCCCGCTCCCACACCTCCCAGGACGTCTCCAGGAGCAGCCGCTGCTGCGGATCCGTCGCGAGCGCCTCTCGCGGCGAGATCCCGAACAGCCCGGCGTCGAACTCCGCGGCACGGTGCAGGAACCCGCCGTGCCGCGTGTACGACGTGCCGATCCGGTCGGGATCGGGGTCGTACAGGGCGTCCAGGTCCCAGCCGCGGTCGGCCGGGAACTCCGAGATGGCGTCCCGCCCCCGCGACACCAACTCCCACAGGTCCTCGGGGGATTCGACGTCACCGGGGTAGCGGCAGGCCATGGCGACGATGACGACGGGATCGTCCTCGGCGGGCCCGTCCTGTCCGCCCTCCGGCCCCGGGCGGTCCTCGGGCCGGGCTTCGAGGAGCGCGACCCCCAGGTACCGGGCGACCGCCTCCGGCGTCGGGTGGTCGAAGACCAGCGTCGACGGCAGGTCCAGGCCGGTCAGCGCGGTGAGCCGGTCCACCAGTTCGACGGCGCCGACGGACGTCATGCCGAGATCGGCGAAGGGGCTGTCCGGGCCGGGCGGTTCGTCCGGGGCGAGCCGGCACACCCCGGCCGTCTCGGCGAGCACCGTCTCGCGCAACGCGCGCTGCCGGTCGTCCCGCGACAGCGACAGGAGCCGCTCACGCAGGGTGGTGGACATGGTGCCGACGACGGCCTCGTGCGGGGCGGTGGGCGTGGTGTCGGCGGTGGTGGCGGTGGCCTCGTGCGTGGCGGTGGGCGTGGTGCGGGCGGTGGGGGCGGTGGCCTCGTGCGCGGCGGTGGGCGTGGTGCGGGCGGTGGGGGCGGTGGCCTCGTGCGGGGCGGTGGGCGTGGTGCGGGCGGTGGGGGCGGTGGCCTCGTGCGCGGCGGTGGGCGTGGTGCGGGCGGTGGGGGAGGCGGCCTCGTGCGGGGCCGTGGGCCCGGTGCCGTCCGTGCGGGAAGCGGTCCGCGCCGGGGCGTTCAGGGCGTGCCGGGCGATCTTGCCCGACGCGGTGCGCGGGACGGCGGTGATCTCGCGGATCCGGGCCGGCACCTTGTAGTCGGCCAGGAGGTCCCGGCACGCGGCGAGCACCCGCCGGGGATCCATCCCGTCCGGGCCCGGTACGACGAAGGCGACCGGCACCTCACCGAGCACGTCGTGCGGCTCCCCCACGACCACGGCGTCGGACACGCCGGGACACCGCAGCAGGGCCTGCTCGATCTCCGTCGGGTGGATGTTCTCGCCGCCCCGGATGATCAGCTCGCCGACCCGCCCGGTGAGCCGCAGGTGGCCGTGCTCGACGCGGCGGCCGAGGTCCCCGGTGCGGTACCAGCCGTCCCGCAGCGCGGCGGCAGTCGCCTCTGGCCGGCCGTGGTAACGGGTCATCAGGCCGGGCGAACGCACCCAGACCTCGCCCTCCTCACCGTCGGGGACGTCCGCGCCGCTCCCCGGATCGACGACACGCATCTCCACCCCCGGCACGGGCGGCCCGCAGGAACCGTCGACCCGGGGCCCCTCGGGCCGATTGACCGCGATCATGCCGCAGGTCTCGGTGCTGCCGTACGCGTCGAGCAGCGGTGCTCCCAGGGTCTCCTCCACGGCCGCGCGCAGCGCGGGACCACTCGGCGCGCCCGCCACGAGGCACAGCCGCGGCGCCGGCGGGGCCGCACCGGCCGAGCCGACCAGCCCGTGGTACGTCGCCGGCACGCCGGCCAGCAGGGTGAAGGGACCGCCGAGTTCCTCGTACGCCGTGAGCAACTCCCGCCGCAGACCACCCGGCGCCGGCAGCTCCCCGGCGATCCTCGCGCTCGCGCCCACCGCCGTCACGCCCAGGATCGCCAGCGAATGGCTGAAACTGTGGAACAGGGGGAGCGGCCACAGCAGCCGGTCGTCGGACGAGAGACCGAACACCGGCGCGTAGCAGGCGGCCACGGACCACAGCGCGGCCCGCTGTGTGGACAGCACGCCCTTCGGCCGGTGGGTGGTGCCCGAGGTGTAGAGCATCCAGGCCGGATCGTCGAGGCCGAGCGCGTCGATCCCGACGGTCGCGTGGCTCTCGGTCCCGTCGCCCTCGGACCCGCCGCTCACGTCCGCGCCGCTCTCCGCCGCGCTGCCGAGCAGCTGGACGTCCGCCGGGACCGGGCCGGCCCCCGCGACCAGGACGCCCAGGCCGTCGTACGGCGGTCCCAGGCGCCGCAGCCGGGCGAGGCGCGGGGCGTCCGTGATGACGAACGCGGCACCGCTGTCCTGGAGGAAGTGGGCCAGTTCGGCGTCCGAGGACCGCGGGTCGAGCGGGACGCCGACCATCCCGGCCCGCAGGACGGCGAGGCAGCTCTCCACCGTCTCCACACGGTTGCCGAGGCAGATCGCGACACGGTCGCCGCGGCGCAGCCCCGTCCCGACGAGGTACGCCGCCAGGCCCCGGGTGCGCCGCTCCAGCGCGCCGTAGGTGACGCTGCGCGAGGAGTCGGCGTACGCGACCCGCTGCGGCGCCGCCCCGGCGTGCTCCTTCAACAGGTCCGCCACCGGCCTGATCAGCTCGTCACGCCCCATGTCCCCCGCCCTCCAAATCCCCGGCCGCACAACGATGTTGAGCGTACGCGGACGCGCCGGCGACGACCTCCGGACGACACCGGGTCGGAGGTGGTGAAACACGGGTGAAAACCCTGTGGAAGCGGTGTCGGTGGGGGCGTTTATGCTGCTCCGAACGATCACGCGGGACCAGGGGAGGGCGCGGCATGTTCGGCAAGCTGTTCGGCAGGGGGGCGGAGAGACCGGTGGCGGATCCGCACGCCCTTCCGGCCCCGCGCAGGCAGAAGAACGGGATGTACACACTGCGCGCGCTCGGGGACGCGCGGGTGCTCGCGGTGGTCGAGGCGGCCGACGCGGGGGACTGGGAGGCGGTCAAGGCGGCGCTGGCGCCCTTCGACCTCGGCCGCGACCACCAGGTCCTGGGCGAGCTGGCCGAACTGGACGGCGTGCAGGACTGGATCGGCCGGGCCGTCGAGGAGGACAAGGAGCACCGGGCGACGGCCCTGCTGATATCCGGCGCGCGCCACATCATCTGGGGCTGGGAGGCACGCACCGCCGCGCGTGCCGTCGACGTGACGCAGGAGCAGTGGCGGGTCTTCCACGAGCGGCTCCACATCGCCGAGGAGCAACTGCTCGAGGCCGCCGAACTGCGGCCGGAGTGGGTCACCCCGTGGCGCCGCCTCCTCACCTCGGGCCGCGGCATGTCGCTGGGATCCGCCGTCAACGAGACCCGGCTCGGGGCCGCCCTGCGCCGCGACCCGCTGGACCTGGAGACCCACATCGAGTGGGTGTCGCAGCTGCAGCCCCGCTGGGGCGGCAAGCCGGGGCAGGCCCTGGCGTTCGCCCAGGAGGCGGCCGCCCGCGCCCCGGAGGGCCACCGCCTCGGCTGTGTGCTCGCCATGGCGTACATCGAGGAGTGGGTCGAGTCGGAGCGCGGGGACTACCTGCAAACGGACGAGATCCGGGCACAGTTGCGGGAGGCGGCCGACCACAGCATCCTCCACCCCGCCTACGTGTGGCGCCCGGGCTGGCAGCACGACTTCAACATCTTCGCCATGGCCCTGTCGCTGGCCGGCGAGCGCCACACGGTCCGGCGCGTCTTCCACACCCTGGACGGCGCCTACACCAAGTGGCCCTGGACGTACTTCGGCGAGCCCGAGAAGCAGTTCGCCCGCCACCATCGCCGCGCCTGACCAGCCACCGCCGCGCCTGACCACCCGGCCGGCCCCGCGCACCACGCACCCGGCGCCGCCCCCTCGGAGCACACACCGGTCCCGCACCGCCCGTCCCTTCACGGGACCCGGCCCCGGTGCCGCGCGCCCGTAAACCCGTCACCCCTCCCACTTCCGGACTGCCGATGACTCTGCCCGACACCGCCGCGACCCCGGCCGGCGCCGACCGCACCTTCCAGGTGGATCTGCGCGGCCTCGTCGACCTCCTCTCCCACCACCTCTACTCCAGCCCCCGCGTCTACCTGCGCGAACTCATGCAGAACGCGGTGGACGCGCTGACCGCCCGGCACACCCTCGAACCGGCCGCCCCCGCCGACGCCTTCGGTGTCCGCCTGTACGCCGACGGCTCGGTGGTCCGCGTCGAGGACGACGGCGTCGGACTCACCGAGGCCGACGTCCACAGCTTCCTCGCCACCATCGGCCGCAGCAGCAAGCGCGCCGACCGGATCGCCGAGCAGCGCGGCGACTTCATCGGCCAGTTCGGCATCGGCCTGCTCTCCTGCTTCCTGGTCGCCGACGAGATCCACGTCCTGAGCCGCTCGGCCCGCACCCCGGACGCCCCGGCCGTGGAGTGGCGCGGACGCGGCGACGGCAGCTACACCGTCCGCACCCTGCCCGCCTCCGCCCGCCCCCGGCCCGGCACCACCGTCACGCTGACCCCGCGCGCCGACGCGGGCGAGTGGACCCGCCCGGCCCAGGTGCACGCCCTGGCCCGCCACTTCGGGTCCCTGCTGCGCCACCCGGTGACCTTCGACGACGGCACGGCCGGCCCCGACGCCCCGGGCGCGTCCGTCAACCCCGAGCCCGCCCCCTGGGCGCGCACGTACCCCACCCCGGGAGCCCGCTCCCGCGCCCTGGCCGCGTACGCCGAGGAGGTGTTCGGCTTCACGCCGCTGGACACCATCGAGCTGGACCTGCCGGCCGTCGGCCTGAAGGGCATCGCCTGCGTGCTGCCCGAGACGGTCCCGGCCGGGCGCCGCCACGGCCACCGGGTGCACGTCAAGGGCATGCTGCTCTCCGAGCAGGCCGAGGAGATCCTGCCCGACTGGGCGTTCTTCGTCCGCTGCGTCGTCGACGCCGAGAGCCTGCGCCCGACGGCGTCCCGCGAGTCCCTGTACGAGGACGACACCCTCGCCGCCGTCCGCGACGCCCTCGCCGAGCGGCTGCGCGCCTGGATCGCCCGGGCCGCCGCCAGCGACCCGGACCTGCTGCACCGCTTCCTCCAGGCCCACCACCTGGCCGTGAAGTCCCTCGCCGTGCACGACGACGAGATCCTGCGGATGCTGCTGCCCTGGCTGCCGTTCGAGACCACCGACGGGCACTGCACCCTCGACGAGTTCGCGCGCACCCACCGCACCGTGCTGGTGACGTCGACCGTGGAGGAGTTCCGCCAGGTCGCGGCGATCGCCTCGGCCGCCGGACTCGGCGTCGTCAACGGCGGCTACACCTACGACCGGGAACTGGTCCACCGCCTGCCCGAGGTCAGGCCCGAGGTCGCCGTCGCCGACCTCGACCCGGCGACCCTCACCGCCCACCTCGACCCCGTCGACCGCGAGACGGAACTCGCCGCCGCGGCCTACCTCGCCCAGGCCCGCGACGCCCTCGCCGTCTTCGACTGCGACGTCGCGCTGCGCACCTTCCAGCCCGCCTCCGCCCCCGCCCTCCTCGTCGACAGCCGCGAGGCCCGGCACGAGCGCACCCGCTCCCAGCTCGCCCGCGAGCAGGAGGGCGGCCTGTGGGGCGACATCCTCGGCGCCCTGCGTCAGGAGGCCCCGCGGGCCCAGCTGATCCTCAACCAGCTCAACCCGCTGGTGCGCACCGCCGTCACCATCGACGAGCCCGAGCTGGCCCGCACCAGCGCCGAAGCCCTCTACGGACAGGCCGCCATGCTGTCCCGCCGCCCGCTGAGGCCCGCCGAGTCGAGCCTCATCAACCGCTCCTTCCTCGACCTCCTCGCCCACGCCCTCCGCAAGGACAGCTGACGATGCCGACGACCGCACCCCAGACCATCGACGAGCTGTACGAGGCGCTCCAGGAGAACCAACAGCGCCCCTACGGCCGCACCCGCACCGTCATCGCCGAGGAACTCGTCGACGTCGCCGAGCAGTTCGCGCAGCCCCTGCCACTCGTCCGCACGCTCCTCGAACTCCAGGAGGCGTACACCTACGGCTCCGAGCCCCGGAAGTCGCCCGTCGTCTTCGCGCGCCTGCTCACCCTCTTCGACGAGCAGCCCGATGTCTTCACCGAGAATCTGCGGCACCTGCTGTTCTGGCGGTTCAAGTGGGTGGCCAACGCCCTGCGCCAGCTGCCCGAGGTACCGCTGCCCAGCCTGCGCCAGTGGCTGACGGAGATGCGCGACCGGTACGAGAAGGAGGGGCTCGGCCTCCAGCCCTACTACGGGCAGGCGTACCAGCTCGCCGCCCACGTCGGCGAGGACACCACCCTCGCCTACGAGCTGTGGGCGGGCCGCACCCGCACCCGGCTCAGCGACTGCGAGGCCTGCGAGACCTGCCAGCGGGCCCTGTACCACCTCGCGGCGGGCGACGACGAGCGGGCGCTGCGCGCCTGGGAGCCCGTCCTGGCCGGCAAGGAGTCCTGCCAGGAGGAGCCGGCCCGCTCCGTGTCGCACGCGCTGCTGCCCCTGCTGCGCACCGGCCGCACCGACCGGGCCCGCGAACTGCACCTCGCCGGCTACCGCGGCTGCCGCCGCAACCCCTCGATGTCGGCGGAGGTCGGCCGGCACCTGGAGTTCTGCGCGCTGACCGGCAACGAGGCGCGCGGCCTGGAGCTGCTCGCCGAGAACCGGAACCTGTTCGACGAGGTCGACTCGCCGCTGGACCAGCTCGACTTCCTCACCGGCGTCGAGGTCCTCCTGCAGCGCGTCGAGTCGCTCGGCCACGGCGAGCTGCCCGCCGCCGGATACGCGGGCCGCACCTGGACCGTGGCCGCGCTGCGCGCCGAGGTGCGCGGCCACGCCGACGACCTCGCCGCCCGCTTCGACGCCCGCAACGGCACCACGACCCACACCGACCGCCGCACGACCCGCCTCGACCGGGCTCCCCTCCTGGACGCGCTGGAACTGACCCTGCGCACCCGCGCCCTCGACGACGTGGCCCCGGCCGCCCCGGCCGCCCCCGCCCCCGCGCCCGCCGCCCGCGCGGCCGCCGCCGTCCCCGAGTCGCTGCCCGAACTCATCGTCCGGGCCCGGGCCCTGGAGGAGCAGGGGCACCCGGACGGACGCGCCTGCTGGGCGCGGCTGCGCACCCTCGTCACCGCCCGCGACTACACCCACCCCGACGACCCGGCCGTCGGCCCGCTCGTGCGCCTGCGCGCGGACCTGCTGGCCGACGAGGCGAGCCGGGCCGGCGACAAGGACGAGTTCGCCGACTCCGCCGCCCTCTACGAGGAGGCCGCGGCCCTGTACGACGACGCGGGCCTGCCCGGTCACGCCGCGGTCGCCCGCGCCGGCGCGCTGTTCGCCACCGCCGAGATCCCCCCGGAGGGCCCCGCCGAGGGCCCGGAGAGGGCCGAGGCCAAGGCCGCCGCGCTGACCGCCGCGCACGCCGCCATGGTCCGCCTGCAGGAGGAGACGCCCGGCCTCGCCCCGCAGCAGGAGTCCCGCCTGCTGCGGATGCGGGCGACCGCGTTCGGCCTGCGGCTGCAGGCCTCGGGGAGCGAGGAGCACGCCGCCGCGGCCTTCGCCGAGGTGGAGCTGCTGCACGCCTTCGCCACCCGGCACGACATCGCCGGGCAGATCTCCGGCGCCCTGTTGCTGCGGGCCGGCACGCACGCCATCTCCGGCGATCTGCCGACCGCGGTCACCGAGATCGACGCCCTCCTCGACCGGCTGAAGGCACACGGCCCCGCCTGGCACCTGCCCCGCACACTCGGCCTGCGCGCCCGGCTCCAGCTCGGCCTGCGGGACGCGCAGGCCGCGCACGCCGACCTGACCGAGGCCCTGCGGCTGGCCGCCGACTGGCCGGCCGACGCGGTCGACACCGCCCGCCTCCACGGTGAACTCGCCGAGGTCTGCATGCACCTGGGCCGCCCCGACGAGGCGCTGCGGCACCTGACGCGCTCGGCCGAGCTGGACCTGCGCCACGGCAGCCGCACGGACGCGTACTGCGCCTACAGCAACGCGGCCCAGCTCAGCCTCGACCTCGGCCGCGTCGAGGACAGCATCGCCCTGCTCGACTCCCTGCTGGCCGAGCCGGACGTCGCCGCCGGAGAACTGGACGACCGGCTCGTCGCCCAGCTGCGCCTGACCCGTGCCCGGGCGCTGCACGCGGGGGAGGACCTCAAGGCCGCCACCGCGGAGTTCGTCGCCCTCGCGGCCGAGTCGGCCGGCTGGGACGACGACCCGGGCAGCCACGCCATGATCGCCGCGGAGACGGCCGTACTGCTCGGCGAGTCCGGCGAGTTCGGCCGCGCCCGCGAGGTCGCGGACCAGGCGCTCGCCGCCCACGCCCGGGCACCGCGCCACGAGCAGCTCAGCAACTGCCTGCGCGAACTCGCCCGCCTCCAGGCCCAGCAGCAGGGCCCCGACGGTCTGGCCGGCGCCCGGGCCTTCCTCGCCGACGCCGGCCGGATCGCCGACGAGGCCCGCGCCGCGGGGTTCGAGCCGCACGGCCGCTCCCTGGACACGGCCCTGGCCTACGAACACGGGCGGGTCAACGCCTACGCGCGGGAGTACGAGGACGCCCTCGCCGCCCTGGAGAAGGCCCTCGCCCTCCTCGGCGAGCCGGGAGCGGACCAGGACCAGGCCGGCGAGTGGGCCGAGTGCGTCCGCCTCGCGGGTGCCGTGGAGGGCATCTACCTCGAACGCCCCGCGCCCGCCCTCGCCCGTCTCGACGCGGCGGTCTCCCGCCTGACCGCCCTGGGCCACACCGAGGAGACCGAGTCCCTGACTGCCCTGGTGGCCCGGCTGCGCGACGAGGACTGACCCGCAGGCAGACCCCCCTTCGGTGGCCGCCCGGGCCACCGAAGGGGGGCGCCGGCGGCTCCGTCGGGACTGCCGAACGGGGGACGCCCCCGGAAGCATGGCGCAAGGGCGAGGTCGGACGGGAAGGTTCCCGGGGCACCCGGACCGGGAGCAGCGTTACGACAAGGAGCGTCCGCCATGGGTACCGCCGTCCACGTCCCGCAGACCCGGGACATGATCGGGGACGAGCTCTCCGGAGACGAGGCGTTCACCGCCCTGCGCCACTACGGCGGGCTGCGGCTGCTGGCCGACTCCTTCGCCCGGTTCCGCTACGCCGACGGTTTCACCAACGCCCGGGCCCTCGCCTTCCAGGTGGTGGTGGGGCTGGTTCCCTGCACCGTCGCGCTGGTCGGGCTGGCCACGTCGGTGCACACCGAGGGCGTGGGCCGGGTCATCGAGCTCACGCTCGGCCGGATCGTGCCCGGCGCCAGCGCCGAGATCGTCGAGGACGCCTTCGAGGGGACGCGGCGCACCGCCCACGGCGATGTCTGGAGCACCCTCGCCCTCTGGCTCGGCCTGGGCTTCGCGCTGCTCAACCTCGCCTCGGCCATGGGCCAGATCGAGCGCGGCGCCAACCGCATCTACGGCATCGAGCGCGACCGTCCCTTCCCGCGCAAGTACACCCGGGCGATCGTGCTCGCGCTCGCCGCCGGTCTGCCCCTGGTGCTGGGATTCGTCGTCCTCGTCGCCGGCGAGGCCGTGGGCGATGCGGTGGCGGACACCGCCGGCTGGGCGGGCGGCGGCGCGCAGTGGTGGGAGGTGCTCGACATCCCCGTCGGGCTCGCGCTGGCCTGGGTGGCCTCCGCCGTGATCTTCCGCTGGTCGCCCCGCCGCGTCCAGCCCGGCTACACCTGGCTGGCCTTCGGCTCGGCCGTGCATCTGCTGCTGTGGGTGGCGGCCACCTGGCTGCTCGCGCTGTACGTCGAGGAGAGCGGTGCCTTCGGCGCCGTGTACGGGCCGCTCACCGCCTTCATCGCCCTGCTGCTGTGGGCGAACCTCACGGCCGTCGCGCTCTTCCTCGGCATCGCGTTCGCCGCCCAGCTGGAAGCGGCCCGCGCCGGCATCGAGACGGCGGTCCGGCCGGACCCCGGCCCCGGCGCGTGAGACGGCCACCGCCTCAGCCGGGCGGGCACACCGACCGGCCCGCTGGCCCGGCACGCCGACCGGCCCGCTGGCCCGGCTCGCCGACCGGCCCGCTGGCCCGGCTCGCTGACCGGCCCGCTGGCCCGGCTCGCTGACCGGCCCGCTGGCCCGGCTCGCTGACCGGCCCGCTGGCCCGGCTCGCTGACCGGCTCGCTGACCGGCTCGCTGGCCCGGCTCGCTGACCGGCCCGCTGGCCCGGCTCGCTGACCGGCCCGCTGGCCCGGCTCGCTGACCGGCTCGCTGGCCCGGCTCGCTGACCGGCTCGCTGGCCCGGCTCGCTGACCGGCTCGCTGACCGGCTCGCTGATCGGCTCTGCTGGCTCCGGCTCGCTGACTGGCCTGCTGGCTTGGCTTCGCTGATCGGCCTGCTGGCCGGCTCGCTGACCGACCCGCTGGCCTGGACTCGCTGACCGCCTCCGCTGGCCCGGCTCGCTGACCGGCCCGCTGGCCTGGTTTCGCTGACTGCCCGCTGGCCTGGGCTCGCTGACCGCCCGCTGGCCCGGCACGCTGACCGGCCCTGCCTGGCACGCTGACTGGCCCCCGGCCCGGCTCGCTGGCTCGGCTCGCTGACCGGCCCGCTGGCCCGGCACGCCGATCGGCCCCCGGCCCGGCACGCTGATCGGCCCCTGCCCGGCTTCGCTGGCCCGGCTCGCTGACCGGTCGCTGGCCTGGCTGCTGGCCCGGCTCGCTGACTGCTCGCGGCCTGCTCTGGCCCGGCTCGCTGACCGGCTCGCTGACCGGCTCACGCTGACTGGCTGCTGGCCTGGTTCGCTGGCCCGGCTCGCTGATTGGCTCGCTGCCCGCGCTTACGCCGACTGGCCCACGCCCGGCACGCTGACCGGCCTGCCGCCTGGCACGCCGACCGGCCCGCCGGCCCGGCACGCTGACCCGGCCCGCTGACCGCCCGGCACACCGACGGCCCGCCACGCCGACCGGCCCGTCGGCCCGGAACGCCGACCGGGCCGCCGGGCTGGCCCGGGTCCCCCCGGCCGGCCACGGCGGGAAGATCACCGTGCCCGGCTCGATCCGCGCGTGAGGAAGGCGGGCGGCCCCCGTCACGCCTCGGCGTGGATGACGGTCTCGGACGGTTCCGCGGCGACGATGAGCACTCCCTGTTCCTCGCCGGACGGCAGTGAGGCACGGCGGACGAGGCTCTCCCACTCGCCGGGCCACACGGTCGTGGCGTCCCACAGGATCCCCTCCAGGAGCACGCCGTCCAGCTTGGCGCTGCTGAGGTCCGCCCCGACGAAGTCGCTGCTCGCCCGCTCGACCTCGGCGACGGCCTTGGCCAGGGCGTCCGCCTGGTCGCAGCCCTGGGCCAGATCGTCGATGAGGTCCTGCGCGACCGCGTCCACACCGAACACATAACCGGGCGAGGACGACTCGAGGGTGAGGATCGCCGGTTCCAGCTCCTCGTCGAGCAACTGCTGGATGCGGTGCAGGTCGTGCAGCAGCCGCTCCGCGGGCTCGGCGAGCACCGACTCGACGGCCACCAGGTAGTCCAGGCCGGTGAGCGTCACCGGTGGCCGCTGCGGCTTGGGCAGCCGGGACATCGCCCGCAGGCGCTCCCGGAGCTGCTCGATCACCAGCTCCGCGTCGGCGACGGTCCGGGCGGTTCCCTCCAGCAGGTCGGTCAGGTTCTGCACCATGCGGACCGCGGCCCGCATGCCCTCGGCCAGGTCGGCCGGCCAGTAGCGGTGGGCCAGCCGCAGCGCCTCCTGACGGTACTTCACCCGCACCGGCGAGGGCCGGTTGAAGAGCGGGCCCCGCTCCGCGAGGCGTGCCTCGAGCTCCGGGTTCCGCTGGGCCAGGGCGGCGCGGGCCTCACGGGACCGGCGCCGGGTGACCGCATGCCCGATCGAGCGGTGGGCGGCTGCCAGCAGACGGTCCAGCGCCAGGTCCGGGGGACGCAGTTCGGGCGGCCCGCCCTGTGCGGTGACGCGGTCGGTGACGGCGGTCCCCAACCGGTCGTGGACCCGGGCCAGCAGTGTGTCCAGCACGTCCTCGCGGCAGAACGGCGACCCGGGCGTACGCGCATCGCGGTCCGTCACGTCGCCCTCC
This sequence comes from Streptomyces sp. Go-475, assembly GCF_003330845.1. GTDB lineage: Bacteria > Actinomycetota > Actinomycetes > Streptomycetales > Streptomycetaceae > Streptomyces. The sequence goes on from NZ_CP026121.1 coordinate 8,140,681, forward strand.
TCTCCTCGTGGTGACGGCCTTCCAGACGCAGGCCCTCCTTCAGGGCCGCTCTGGCCCGGGCCAGGTTCTGGCGCACGGCGGCCCGGGTGGTTCCCATGGCGCGGGCGCTCTCCTCGGTGGTGAAGCCGTCGAGGTGCCAGGCCATGGCGGCGCGCTGCTTGGCCGGCAGCTGGAGCAGCAGGGAGATCACCCGGCGCTCCTCCTCCCCGAGCTCGGCCGCGTGGGCCGGGGTCTGCCAGCGCAGGGTGGTCTCCGGCTCGGGCATGTCGGCGCAGGCGTCCTCCGGTTTGACCTGCTGGCTCACCCACGACCGCCACGCGACGGTGCGCAGCCAGGCGCGGGGGTGCGTCAACGACAGACCCGGCGCGCACATCTGGGTGAAGGCGTCCTGGGCCGCGTCCTGCGCCTCCGCCCAGGACGCGCCGTGCAGCAGCAGGAACCGGACCAGCGCCGGGTACTGCTCGTGGTGCAGCGCCTCGGCGAGTTCGATGCCGGGCAGGGGCGCCGAGCTGATCTCGACATGGTCGACGAGATCGATCTCAGTACTGAGCGCGTCCTCCACGGCGCCCACCCCCGTTCCCGTCGGCTGGTACCGGGCGCGCGGGGCGGCCGGGGCGCACCTGTCGCGCCGTGAGGCAGCGGATCCGGTCGGTCTGCCCGGACTCGGTGATGCGCGCTATCTCCACGTCGGCGTTCAGACGCCGTTGGGCGACCTTCACAACGCCGTTGACAACGGTGACGGCCACGGTCACCACCGCTCCGACGATCACAGGATCCATGCCGCACATTCCCCTTCCGGAAGGCTCGCTCGGGTACCGCCCGCGTCTCGCACGCACCACAACAGTGCTGATTTCCACGGCAGTTGTGACATTTGCCTGGTCACGGCCCGCGGCCTTCGGCTCTCCGGCGGCGTCCGGGTCCGGCCGCCGGGGGCGTCAGGGATCCGTCAAAGCCGCGGGCGTGGCCGTATGGGAGCCGTCAACGAGTGGCCCGGTTCCGCCCGGAAGGGGTTTTGCTTCAGTCGTCCCTCTCACCGCACCTCACTCAGGAGTTCGCGATGGCCGACCTGGCCTTCGTCGTCACCGCCCTCGCCGGTTTCGCGCTGGTGGCTCTCGTCGCCAAGGGGGTGACGAAGCTGTGACCGCCGAGAACGTCGTCGGCCTGGTCGTCGCCGTCGCCCTGCTGGGCTACCTCGTCCTCGCCCTGATCTTCCCGGAGAGGTTCTGAGATGGGCCCCGTCCTCGCCGGAGTGCTCCAGCTGCTGGCCCTCGTCGGCGCGCTGGCGCTGGTCCACGTCCCCGCCGGCACCTACATGGCCCGGGTCTACTCCTCGACGAAGCACCTGCGGGTGGAGAAGTGGATCTACCGGAGCATCGGTGCCGACCCGGACGCCGGGATGACCTGGCCCGCGTACCTGCGCGGCGTCCTCGCCTTCTCGGCCGTCGGCGTCCTGTTCCTCTACCTGCTCATGCGGCTCCAGGGCGTCCTGCCGGGCTCGCTCGGCTTCGCCCCGGTCGGCCCGGCGCAGTCGTTCAACACGTCCGTGTCGTTCGTGACCAACACCAACTGGCAGTCGTACTACGGCGAGCAGACCATGGGCCACGTCGTGCAGACGGCCGGTCTCGCCGTGCAGAACTTCCTGTCCGCGGCCGTCGGGATGGCCGTCGCCGTGGCGCTGGTGCGCGGCTTCGCCCGGTCCCGGACCGGCGAACTGGGCAACTTCTGGGCGGACATGGTGCGTGGTGTCACCCGTGTCCTGCTGCCGGGCGCCTGCGTCGCGGCGATCGTGCTCGTCGCCTGCGGTGCCGTCCAGAACTTCTCCGGCATCCACGAGGTCGGCCAGTTCCTGGGCGGTCCGCAGCAGTGGAACGGCGGCGCGGTCGCCTCGCAGGAGGCCATCAAGGAACTGGGCACCAACGGCGGCGGCTACTTCAACGCCAACTCCGCCCACCCCTTCGAGAACCCGACGCCCTTCACCAACCTCTTCGAGATCTTCCTGCTCCTGGTGATCCCGTTCTCGCTGCCCCGCACCTTCGGCGTGCTCGTCGGGAACGTGAAGCAGGGGTACGCGATCCTCGCCACGATGGCCACGATCTGGCTGGGTTTCGTGGCGCTGATGATGTGGACGGAGTTCGCGCACCACGGCCCCGCGCTCCAGGCCGCCGGCGGGGCGATGGAGGGCAAGGAGGTCCGCTTCGGCGTCGGCTCGTCCTCGATCTTCGCGGTGTCCACGACGCTGACCTCGACCGGAGCCGTGGACTCCTTCCACTCGTCCTTCACCGGCCTCGGCGGCGGCATCACCATGCTCTCGATGATGCTGGGCGAGATCGCTCCCGGCGGCACCGGCTCCGGCCTCTACGGCATGCTGGTCCTCGCCGTCATCGCGGTGTTCATCGCCGGGCTGATGGTCGGCCGCACCCCCGAGTACCTGGGCAAGAAGATAGGCGCGCGGGAGATGAAGCTCGCCGCCTGCTACATCCTGGTCACCCCGGCCCTCGTGCTCGTCTGCACGGCGGCCTCCATGGCGCTGCCCACACCGCCGCACTCGATGCTCAACCCGGGCGCGCACGGCTTCTCCGAGGTCCTGTACGCCTTCACCTCCGCCGCCAACAACAACGGCTCGGCCTTCGCCGGCCTGAACGCGAACACCGACTGGTACAACACCGTGACCGGACTCGCGATGCTGCTCGGCCGCTTCCTGCCCATGGTCTTCGTCCTGGCGCTGGCCGGCTCGCTCGCCGGGCAGCGGCCGGTCCCGGTCACCGCGGGCACCCTGCGCACCGAGAAACCGCTGTTCACCGGGTTGCTGGTCGGCGCGGTGCTGATCATCACCGGTCTGACGTACTTCCCCGCCCTCGCCCTGGGCCCGCTCGCGGAGGGACTGGCCTCATGACCACGCGCACCGAACCGGTGCCCCGCCTGGACACGCCGACGGAGCACCGGGCTCCCGAGGGCCGGGTCGGCGCGGGCCTCTTCGAACCCCGGCAGTTGCTCACGTCCCTGCCGGACGCGTTCCGCAAGCTCGACCCCCGGGTGATGGTCAAGTCGCCGGTGATGTTCGTGGTGTGGGTCGGGTCCCTGCTCACCACGGTCTTCTCCTTCGAGGACCCCGGCGACTGGTTCGGCTGGACCATCAGCGCCTGGCTGTGGCTCACCGTCCTCTTCGCCAACCTGGCCGAGGCGGTCGCCGAGGGCAGGGGCAAGGCGCAGGCCGCCACCCTGCGCCGGGCCAGGACCGACAGCGTGGCCCGCCGGGTGGACGGCACGGTCGTCCCCGGCACCGAGCTGAGGATCGGCGACCTGGTGGTCTGCGAGGCCGGCGACACCATCCCCGGCGACGGTGACGTCGTCGAGGGCGTCGCGTCGGTCGACGAGTCGGCCATCACCGGCGAGTCCGCCCCGGTCATCCGGGAGTCCGGCGGCGACCGCTGCGCCGTCACCGGCGGTACGAAGGTGCTGTCCGACCGGATCGTCGTCAGGATCACGACGAAGCCGGGGGAGACCTTCATCGACCGGATGATCGGCCTGGTCGAGGGCGCGGCACGGCAGCGCACACCGAACGAGATCGCGCTGAACATCCTCCTCGCCTCGCTGACGATCGTCTTCCTGCTCGCCTGCGCCACCCTGCCGCCCTTCGCGGACCACGCCGGTACGCACCTTTCGATGGTCGTGCTGGTCGCCCTGCTGGTGTGTCTCATCCCGACCACGATCGGCGCGCTGCTGTCGGCGATCGGCATCGCGGGCATGGACCGGCTGGTGCAGCGCAACGTGCTCGCCATGTCCGGTCGGGCGGTGGAGGCCGCGGGCGATGTGTCGACGCTGCTGCTGGACAAGACCGGCACCATCACGCACGGCAACCGGCAGGCCGCCGCGTTCGTCCCCGTGCGCGGTGTCACCGAGGCCGAACTCGCCGCCGCGGCACAGCTGTCGTCGCTGGCCGACGAGACACCCGAGGGCCGTTCCGTCGTCGTCCTCGCCGAGGAGCGGCACGGACTGCGCGAGCGCGAACTCGTCGGCGCCCGGTGGGTCGCCTTCACCGCGCAGACCCGCATGTCGGGTGTCGACGTCGACGGCCGCAAGGTCCGCAAGGGCGCCACGGCCTCGGTGACCGCCTGGGTCGAGGAACAGGGCGGCACGGTCGCCGCGGACGCGGACGACATCGCCGGCCGGATCTCCGCCTCGGGCGGCACCCCGCTCCTCGTCGCGGTCGAGGACGCCGACGGCGCCCGGGTGCTGGGCGTCATCCACCTCAAGGACGTCGTCAAGGACGGCATGCGCGAGCGGTTCGGCGAGCTGCGCCGCATGGGCATCAGGACCGTCATGATCACCGGCGACAACCCGCTGACCGCGAAGGCGATCGCCGAGGAGGCAGGCGTCGACGACTTCCTCGCCGAGGCCACCCCCGAGGACAAGATGGCCCTCATCAAGCGCGAGCAGGCGGGCGGCGAACTCGTCGCGATGACCGGCGACGGCACCAACGACGCCCCGGCCCTCGCCCAGGCGGACGTCGGCGTGGCGATGAACACCGGCACGTCGGCCGCCAAGGAGGCCGGCAACATGGTCGACCTCGACTCCGACCCGACCAAACTCATCGAGATCGTCGAGATCGGCAAGCAACTCCTCATCACGCGGGGCGCGTTGACGACGTTCTCCATCGCCAACGACGTCGCCAAGTACTTCGCGATCATCCCGGCGCTGTTCGCGGCCGTCTACCCGGGCCTGGACAAGCTCAACATCATGCGGCTGTCCTCGCCCGACTCCGCGATCCTGTCGGCCGTCGTCTTCAACGCGCTGATCATCATCGCGCTGGTGCCGCTGTCCCTGAAGGGCGTGCGGTACCGGCCGGTCAGCGCGGACAGGATGCTCCGCCGCAATCTCGCCGTCTACGGCCTCGGCGGCCTGATCGCGCCCTTCATCGGCATCAAGCTCATCGACCTGCTCGTCTCGCTCATCCCCGGGATCGGGTGAAGGACATGAACAACTCCGTGACGAACACCGCCCGGCTGCTGGGCGCGGGGCTGCGCGCCCTGCTGGTGCTGACCCTGGTGACCGGCGTCGTCTACCCGCTGCTGATCACCGGCATCGCGCAGGGGCTGTTCCCCGGCCGGGCGAACGGCTCCGAGATCCGGTCGGAGGGCAGGGTCGTCGGCTCGTCCCTCATCGGCCAGTCGTACGACCTGCCGCTCAAGAAGGGGCAGGAGACCCCCGAGCCGGACCTGAAGTGGTTCCAGGGGCGTCCCGCCCACGGGCTCGGCACCAACACCCTCAACACGCGGTACCGGCTGCTGCTGTCGGGCGCCACCAACCTGGCCGCCGACAACCCCGAACTCCTCCGGCAGGTCGAGGCCGCCAAGGCCGCGGTCATCAAGGAGAACTCGGTGCCCGGCCACCCGGTCAGGGCCTCCGAGATCCCGGCCGACGCGGTGACCTCGTCCGGCTCGGGCCTGGATCCGGACATCTCCCCGCAGTACGCCGCCCTGCAGATCCGCCGGGTCGCCGAGCGGAACGGCCTGCCCGTCGCCGAGGTCCGCAGGCTCGTCGAGGAGCACACCGAGGGCCGCACCCTGGGCTTCATGGGCGAGCCCCGGGTGAACGTCCTCGCACTCAACATCGCGCTCAAGGAGCTGGTGGCCAGGAGGTGACGGCCCGGGCGCGGCCGGAAAGCGGGACCGTCGGGGGCCGTGAGCCGGGCGTGATGAGAGAATTGTCTCATGTCCACCTCAACGTCCGCCCGGCGGGCCCCGCTGGCCGCCGTGGCCCTCGTCCTCGCCGCGGGCCTCACCCTCACCGCCTGCGGTACGGAGCACGCCTCGGGACCGGCGGCCGGAGCCGCTCCCGGCAGCACGGGCGTGCCCTCGCCCGCCACCGGCACGTCGTCGCCCACCACCGGCTCGCCCTCGCCGACCAGCGGAACGCCCGGCGCCGCGGGGGCGTCGCCGTATGTGGAGCCGGGGGCCGGTGACGGGGCCCCGCACTACCAGGAGAACAACGCCCACCGGCTGCCCGGCGAGATGTCCCCCGCTCACGCGAAGGACGCCGAGCGGGAGGCCGACCGCATCAGGCCGGTGCTCAAGCGGCTGTGGGAACAGCACACGTGGGACCCCGCGTCGGTGCGGACGGCCCTGCTCCGGCTCGGCTACGAGGAGGAGCGCGTCGCCAAGGACGGCACCCGGCTCGGCGGGGAGCTCACCGTCACGGGGATGCGCTCGCGCTACGAGAACGGCGGCTACGTCACGCCGGAGGGGGCGATGGTGGGACTGCGCGTCCATGACGACGCCTGCGTCACGGCGTTCGTGCAGAAGTCGAACTTCCAGGCGCTGGCCAACGGCCCCTACCTGGAGACCGGCTGCTTCCCCCCGCCCTTCGCCCACTGAGCGCCCGCCGGGCGCCGGGCGACCGGACCCCCGCCACACCCGTCCCTCACCCGTCCGTACGCGCTGTGCAGGGCGCGAACGGGACGCGGCCCCCAGCATGGAGGAGGCCGGGACGCCCGCGCCGGCGGGTCGGCGATGCCTGAGGGGACGGGCGGCCGCCCCGCCCGGGTACGCGCGAGGGAGAGGTATGACCGAGACCGACAGGGCCGAAACCCTCCCCACCGAGACCGAGACCGAGACCGGGACCGAGACCGGGACCGGGACCGGGAGCGGGACGGGCAGGACCGAGACCGGCCGGCCCGCGCGGCAGCCCGCACCGGCCGCCGGGGTGACCGACCTCCGGCGCGTCGGCGCGAACCCCGACTTCTGGTACCCCGTCGCCCGCTCGCGGAGCGTGCGCCGCAAGCGGGCGTTCGCGACCGCCTTCGCCGGTGAGCGCATCGCGCTCTACCGCGGCGAGAGCGGCACGGTCCACGCCCTGGAGGACCGGTGCGCCCACCGGCAGGTGCCGCTGAGCATGGGCGTCGTGGAGGGCGACACCCTCCTGTGCTGCTACCACGCGTGGGCCTATCGCGGCGACGGCCGCATCTCCCGGATCCCCTACCTGTCCAAGGGCGACGGCCGGCCGCCGCGCGGTGTGCGCGGCTACCCCGTCCGCGAGGCCTACGGCCTGGTGTTCGTGTTCCCCGGCGACCCCGGCAAGGCGGCCGCCACCCCGCTGCCGGACCTGCCGGCCCACGGCTCACCGCGGTACCGGACCATGACCTACTCCCGCACGGTGCGCTGCCACTACTCGTTCATGCACGAGAACCTGCTCGACATGAACCACCAGTTCCTGCACCGGGGCGTCGTCGGCCGGCTCCGCCCGGAACTGCTGGACCACCGCAGCGACGCCCGGTCGGTGGAGGCCAGGTACCTGTTCACGCACGCGGGCGGGAAGCGGAACCGCGGCGCGAGCCTGCTGGCGGCCGAGGGCATCGGCGGCAGCGACTCCCGCGACCTCATGACCATCCGCACCGAGTACCCGTACCAGACGCTGGACCTGGTGCCGGAGAACGCGGAGCGCCCGGCCTTCCGCCTCTGGGCCGCCTACGTGCCCGAGGACGCCGAGCAGCGCACCTGTCGCACCTACGGCCTGCTCATGATCGAGAAACCCCGGATGCCGGGCGCGCTCCACCTGGCCTGGCCGTTCATCAGGCGGTTCACCGAGCGGGTGTTCGCCGAGGACCGCATGGCCGTCGAAGCCGAGCAGCGGGCCTGGGACGAGCAGGGGGAGGACCGCAACCACGAGGTGTTCTCCCTGATCCTGGACGTCCGCGAGGTCCTGCGCGGCAACGGCGTCCCGCTCCGGCCCTCCGCCTGCGGCACCGGGCGGGTCTGCGCAGGCTGAGGGGACGCCGCGACGGCGTACCGCCTGACGCGTGCCGGGGCGCCTCCCCGCCGCTCAGCCGGCCGCGTGGCCGACGCGGTCGTGGCCGTCCTCGAAGAAGGACAGGTGCACGACCGCGCTCACGCCCCCGACAGCGCCGCGATGCCCGCGTCGAAGGTGATCGGCGGTTCGAACCCCAGGTCGCGGCGGGCGGCTTCGACGCTGAACCAGTGCGGGTGCAGCAGCTCCGCGACGAGGAAGCGGCTCAGGGCGTGGGTACGGGCGAGGCCGGTCAGCCGCAGGGCGGAATCGCAGGCGGTCGCGGCGGCCCGGGCCAGCGGGCGCGGCACGCCGCACCAGGCGGCGTCGATCCCGGCCGCCCGCAGGAAATGGGCGGTGATCTCGCGCAGCGGGCGGGGCTCGTCCTGGGTGACGAAGTAGGCGCGGCCCCCGATGGGGCGGCCTTCCCGGAGCCCGTCCAGGGCGAGCAGGTGGGCGTGGGCGGCGGTGTGCAGATGGGTCGTGTCGACGAGGTTGCCGCCGTCGCCGGGCATCACCAGCCGGCCCGCGCGCACGGCCCGCGCCAGGGACGGGGCGAAGTGCGGGTCGCCGGGCCCCCAGATGATGTGGGGGCGCAGGGAGACGGTGGCCAGGCCGGGGGAGTGGGCGGCCAGCACGAGGGCTTCCGCGACGGCCTTGGTGCGCGGGTAGGCGGCCAGGTGCCGGTCGGGGTAGGGGCAGCGTTCGTCCGCGTTCTCCAGCCCGCCGGGCCGGAAGACGACGCTGGCGGTCGACGTGTGGACGAGCGTGCCGACCCCGTGGGCGCGGCACTGGTCGATGACGTTGCGGGTGCCGAGGACGTTGGTCCTCCAGTACGGCGCGAGCGGGCCGCTGACCCCGGCGAGGGCGGCGTTGTGGAGGACGGCGTCGCAGCCGGCGACCGCGCGGGAGACGGCGGCCGGGTCGGCCAGGTCGCCCTGGTGGTGCCGGACACCGAGGCCCTCCAGGGCGGGGCTCGGGCGGCGGCCGAGGGAGGAGACCTCGGTGCCGCGGGCGACGAGCCGGCGGCAGATCTCCTGCCCCAGGAAGCCGCTTCCGCCGGTGACCAGGACCCTCAAGGCCGGCCTCCCGTGGCGGCGTACGCGGCGAGCCGGGCACGGTCGATCTTGGAGTTGTGGCGGATGTCGGTCGGGAAGCGCGGACGGAACAGCACGGTGCCGATGTTCCGGGCCTGCGGATGGCCGCCGAGAACGGCGCGCAGCGCGTCCACGACCGCCTCCTTCCGCGCGCCGCGCTCCGGTTCGACGCAGAGCACGGCCCGCTGCCGCCCGGTGGGGCCGACCCCGACCAGGGCGGTGCGGCGGACGCCGGGGGCGGTGTCGGCGGCGGCCTCGATGTCCTCGGTGGTGAGGGTGAAGCCCGCGCCGGTCACGAGATGGGCCGTGCGGCCGAGGTACCACAGGCGGCCGTCGTCGTCGAGGCGTCCCAGGTCGCCGGTGCGGTGCCACAGGGCCCCGTCCGCGAGCGACTTGGCGGCGTCCGTCGCGTCGGGGCGGGCATGGTAGGCCGGACTGACCATGGGCCCGGCGACGGCGATCTCCCCGAGCCCGCTGCCGTCCGCGTCGAGGACACGCGCCCTGACACCGGGCAGGGGGTGGCCCAGACAGGTGCCGGCGTGCCCGACCGGAGGCTGCACGCGCAGCGCGTCCGCGTCGATCGCGGCGACCGGCAGGCACTCGGTGGCGCCGTAGACGCTGAGGATCTCCGCCCCGGGCGGAAGGGCCTTCGCCAGCATGCCGACGAGCCGGGGGCGGAGCGGCGCGCCGAACGACAGCACGCGGCGGACCGAGGGCAGCGTCAGGCCATGGCGGACGCAGTGCCCGGCGATCAGGGCGAGGACCGCCGGTGAGCCGAGGACGAGGGTCGCCCGGTGGCCCAGGAGCGGCCCGACCAGGTACCCCGGGGGCGTGCGGGCCGGGGCCAGATGGTCGACCTGCGGGGCGACGGTCGTCACGCCGAGCAGCGGGCCCAGCGCGGCGAACGGCAGGAAACAGGACAGCAGCACGTCACCGGCCTCGGCGCCGAGCACGGCGTCCAGGGCGGTCAGCTGCCCGGCCAGGGTCGAGTGGCGGTACTCCACGCCCTTGGGCTGCCCGGTGGACCCCGAGGTGAAGGCGATCATCGCCAGGTCGTCCGGCCGCGGTTCCGGGAGGCCCGGCGCCGGACCGCTGCCGTCCGGCACCTCCAACGGCAGGCTCTCCCCCAGGAGCCGGCCGCGGCCCGGGAAGCCGCGGCCGGTGACCAGAGCCGTACGGACCCGGCCGCGGCCCCAGCCCAGGGCCCGCCGCGCCACATGGGCCAGGGGCTCCCCGATGAACACACCGGGGGCGATCTCGTCCAGGCAGCGCCGCACCTCCGCGCGCGGCTCGATCAGCACGGGGACGGCGCCGAGCGAGATCAACGCGTAGACGGACGCCACGAGCCGGTAGGCGTCCCGGGTCATGACCACGGCCTTGTCGCCGCGCCGCACCCCGGCCGCCCGGAGCGCGTCGGCGGTGCGGCGGCAGCCGTCCAGCAGCTGGGCCGCCGTCACCTCCTCGGTGGACAGGGCGCCGGCGCAGCGGACGAGCACGGTCGCCCGCGGGTGCTCGGTGAGGCGGGCCAGGCGGGTGAAGACACGGTCGGGTGCGGCGGTCATCGCTGTCCTCGCAGGAAGTCGCGGATGTGGACGCCGAGTTCGGCCCCGGCGTCGTCCATCACCAGATGGCCGGCACGGGGGAAGCGGTGGACGACGGCGTGCGGGTGGCGGCGGATCCACTCGTCGAGGACCAGCGGCGTGAAGACCGGATCGCGCATGCCCCAGCCGAGGAGCATGGGCAGCCGTCCCAGGTCGTCCGCCCCCGCGGGCGGGGTGAGCAGCCGCCAGGCCGCGTCCTCGGGGCCCCGGGGGATCGCGCGGACGAACTCGGTGATCGCCCTGCGGTTGTCGCGGCGGAGATGGGGCAGCAGGTAGGCACGCCGCTCGGCGGCGCTGAGCCGGTGGGTGACGCCGACCCGGACCGTGGCCCGGGCGAAGGCGTTGGTGGCGTGGACGGCGGCGGCCACCGGCCGGTGGTCCCGGATCCAGCGCAGGTAGAACGGCAGCCGGTAGCCGTCGGGCCACGGGAAGGCGACGGTGTTGAGGACCACCAGGCGGGAGACGACGCCCGGGTTGCGCAGCAGCCAGGCGAAGCCCAGCGGGCCGCCCCAGTCGTGCAAGGCGAACGTCCAGCCCTGCGGCGGGACACCCGCGTCACGGACCAGATGGCGGTACAGGGCGTCCAGGTGGTCCAGTTGGTACAGGTAGCGGTCCGCCGGGCCGGGCGGCGGCGCCAGGTGCTGGGACAGACCGAGGCCGGGCAGGTCCGGGGCCAGGCACCGGGCGTGCGGGACCAGCGTGGGCAGCAGCTTGCGCCAGGCGTAGCTCCAGGTCGGGTTGCCGTGCAGGAACAGCAGCGGCGCGCCGCTGCCGACGTCGAGGTAGTGCTGGCCGGTCGACGGTACGAGCCGCCAGTGCTCGCGCGCGGGGTAGCCGGGCAGCAGCTCCTGCAGGACGGAGGTGCGCGCGGCGGCGGACAGGCGCCGGCTGTCGGCGGTCACCAGCGCACCAGCGCCAGACCGAAGCTCATGCCGCTGGCCAGGCCGAGCATCGCCACGGTGTCGCCGGGCTCGATGCGGTCGGTCTCCCGCGCCTTGACCAGTTGCAGGGGCAGCGAGGCCGCGGCGCAGTTGCCGTGCTCGGCGACGGCGGGCAGGCACCGGTCGGCGGGCAGGGGCAGTTTGTCGACCATCTCCTGGTACTGCGGCATGCCGATCTGGTGGAAGGCGATGAAGGCGCTGGAGCGGACCGCCTCCAACTCCCGCTCCGCCGCCTCCCGGAGGAACGTCAGGCCCTCCACCGCGGTCGTGCGCAGCAGGTCGCCGTTGAGCCGGATCGTCAGGTGCTCGTCGTCGAACGCCCGGGGGTGCATCGAGCCGCCGCCGCTCACCGTGCAGGCGTTCCAGGCGGTGGAGTCCGCGGCGAACCGCAGGGAGAGCACCCCGGGGTCGCCGTCCCCGGCGGGCCCGGCGGTGAGGAGCAGGGCGGCGCCGGCGTCGGAGACCGTGTAGCCGGGCATGGCCCGCAACAGGGCCTCGTGGTCGGGGACGTGCCAGCGCGTCACCATGGACCCCACCTCGCCGCAGGCGATGAGCACCGTGCGGTAGCGGCGCGTGGCGATGAACGCGGTCGCCACCTCCATGGCGTTGAGGACGCTGTTGCAGGCGTTCTTCACGTCGAACACCGGGCAGGTGGCGCCGAGTTTGGCGGCCACGAGGTGGCAGGTCGACGGTTCGAGCATGTCGTGGCAGGTGGCGGCGAACAGCAGCAGATCGACCTGGTCGATGGTCGTCCCGGCCTCGGCGAGGGCCTTGCGGGCGGCCGAGACCGCGAGGTCCGAGGCGCACACCCCCGGCTCGCCGGCGTGCACACCGCGCACACCGGTGAGGTCCTCCAGGAGGCCGGGCGGCGGGACGTAGGGACTTCCGGCGGCGGCGATCCCGGCCCGGATCTCCTCCATGGTCCGGTAGCGGGACGGCAGATGGACGGCGACGGCTGTCAAGCGGGCACGCGGAGCTTCGAGCACCGCGCCACCGTAACGGCCGGTCACGCACGGTGATCTGACGATCACTCGTGTGGCGGACCGGGATCACACCCACGGGTGAAACGAACCTTGGCCGACGGGCCGCCAGGGCAGTGTCACCCCGCTCGGACGACGAACTCAGGGCAGCAGGGGGGCAGTTCATGGCGGTGGGACGGGACGACCGGTCCGTGGCGGTGGTGGGCATCGGCTGCCGGCTGCCGGGTGGGATCACCGGCCTGGACGGGCTGTGGGCGGCCCTGCGGGACGAGCGCGACCTCGTCGGGGAGATGCCGCCGGACCGGTTCCCCAAGGACCGGTTCGTCGATCCGGGGGCGGTGCGGCCGGGCCGCAGCTACACCGCCGCCGGCGGCTTCCTCGACGACATCGCGTCGTTCGACGCCGCCTACTTCGGCATCTCGCCCAAGGAGGCGGCCCACCTCGACCCGCAGCAGCGGCTGCTGCTGGAGATGGCCGCCGAGGCGCTGGACGACGCCGCCCTCCCCGCGGAGGCGCTCGCCGGGTCCGACACCTGCGTGTACGTCGGCGTCTCCGACCCGGCCTACGGCACCGTCCTGTCGATGCTGGAGGACCACACCAGCCCGCACACCATGCCGGGCGCGACCCTGTCCATCGCGGCCAACCGCCTGTCGTACGCCTTCGACCTGCGCGGCCCCAGCATGGCCGTCGACACGGCCTGTTCCTCGTCCCTGGTGGCGCTGGACCGCGCCTGCCGCACCCTGCGGGAGGGCAGCAGCCGCGTCGCCCTGGCCGGCGGTGTCAACGTCCTCATGAACCCGTTCTCGTTCGCCGGGTTCTCCTACGCCGGGATGCTGTCGCGGCGCGGTCGGTGCGCGGCCTTCTCCGCCGAGGCCGACGGCTTCGTGCGGGCCGAGGGCGGCGCGGTGCTCGTGCTGAAGCGGCTGGCCGACGCGGTGGCCGACGGCGACCGGATCCACGCCGTCCTCGCCGGCACCGGCAGCAACTGCGACGGCCGCACCACCGGCATGACACTGCCCAGCTCCCAAGGGCAGGAGGCGCTGCTGCGGGCGGTGTGCGAGGAGGCCGGCATCGGCCCGGACGACCTGGTCTACTTCGAGGCGCACGGCACCGGCACACCCGTCGGCGACCCCGCCGAGGCCCAAGCCGTCGGCCGCGCCCTCGGCACCCGGCGCGGCGCCGGCCCGCTGCCCATCGGGTCGGTCAAGTCCAACCTGGGCCATCTGGAGCCCGCGGCGGGCATGGCCGGACTGCTCAAGGCGATCCTGGTGCTCCGCCACCGGACCGCACCCGCCTCCCTGCACGCCCTGCCCCTCAACCCGGCCATCGACTTCGACGCCCTCGGCCTGGCCCCCACCGTCACGCCGGTCGAACTGCCCCGCACGGCACGGGCCGCGGTGGGGGTGAACTCCTTCGGCTTCGGCGGCGCCAACGCCCACGCCATCGTCGTACCGCCTCCTCCCGGGCCGCCCGCGCCGCAGCCGGTGGACCGGCCCCTGCCGGTGGTGGTCTCCGCGCGGTCGCCCAAGGCACTGCGGGAGCTGACCGCGCGGATGGCCGAACGGCTGCGCGGCGCGGCACCGGAGGAGTTCTACGACCTCGCCCGCACCAGCACGCTGCGGCGCAGCGCCCACCCGCACCGTGCCGCCGTGCTCGCCGCCGACCCTGGGCAGGCCGCCGACGCGCTGGAGAACCTCTTCACCGACGCGCCGGCCGGCGGGGCCGTGACCCGCCGGGCCGAGCGGGGCGCCGTGGCGTTCGTCTACTCCGGCAACGCCTCCCAGTGGCCGGGGATGGCCGCCGGGCTGATGGCGGCCGAAGCCGCCTTCCGTGCCGCCGTGGAGGAGACCGACGCCGCGCTGGCCCCGCATCTGGGCTGGTCCGTGGCGAAGGAGCTGGAGCGTCCCACCGCGGCACGCTGGGCGCGCACCGAGATCGCCCAGCCGGTGCTGTTCGCCGTGCAGACGGGCCTGACCGCCCTCCTGGCCGCCCAGGGACTGCGCCCCGCCGCGGTCGCCGGGCACAGCGTCGGAGAGGTGGCCGCCGCCCACGCGGCCGGGGCGCTGACCCTGGAGCAGGCCGCGCTGGTGCTGGCCCAGCGCAGCCGCACCCAGGCCACCACCGCGGGCCGGGGCCGCATGGCCGCCGTCGGGCTGGCCGAGGACGCGGCCCGAGCGGAACTGGCCCGCTTCGACGGGGCGTTGGAGATCGCCGGGATCAACAGCGACCGCGACGTGACGGTGGCCGGCGACCCCGACGCGCTGGCCGCCCTCGGCGCCGGCCTGACGGCCCGGGACGTCTTCTTCCGCGAACTGGACCTGGACTACGCCTTCCACAGCCGCGCCATGGACCCCATCGAGGAACCCCTGCGCGCCGCCCTCGCCGGGCTGACCCCCGGCACGGCACGGGTGCCGTTCGTCTCCACCGTCACCGCGACCCCGCTGACCGGCCCGGAACTCGACGCGGCGTACTGGTGGCGCAACGTGCGCGAACCGGTCCGCTTCGCCGAGGCCATGGACCGGCTCGCGGACGAGGGCGTCGGCATCGTCGTGGAGATCGGACCGCACCCGGTCCTGCGCCCGTACCTGCGCCGCACGGATCTGACGTACGTGCCGACCCTGCACCGGGACGGGGACGGGCCGCGCGAGGCCACGGCCGCCGTCGCCGCCCTGCTCGCCGCCGGCGCCGACGTGGACTGGCCGACGCACTTCCCGCACCCCGGCCGGGTCGCCGACCTGCCCGCCTACCCCTGGCAGCGCGACCGGCACTGGCACGGCACCCCGCAGGACCTCGTCCTGCACACCAGCGGCACCGGAGCCCTGGACCACCCCCTGCTCGGCGAACGCCAGCCCGCGCCCCACCCCCTGTGGCACGGCGGCGTCGAACCCCAGCTCGTGCCCTGGCTGGGCGACCACCGGGTCGGCGGCGACGTCCTCATGCCCGCCGCCGCGTACGTGGAGATGGCCGTCACGGCCGGACTGCGGGCGCTGGACCGCCCGGTGGAGGTACGGCACCTGGAGATCTCCCGCCCCTTCGCGATCGCGTGGCCCGACCCGGCGGGAGCCGCGCTCCAGACCGCCGTCACCCCCGCCGACGGCACCCTGACCATCAGCAGCAGGGACACCCGCGACACCGAGGTCCAGCCGGTCGTCCGCGCCCAGGTGCGCACCCGCCTGGGCACCGCCCCCGCACCGCTGGACATCGCCGCGGTGAGGGCCCGCTGCCCCCGCGCCCTCACCGGCCCGGACTTCTACGAGCACTGCCACCGCGTCGGACTGGAACTCGGCCCGGGGTTCCGGCTCCTGCACAGCCTGGACGTCGGCGACGGCGAACTCCTCGCCCGGTACCGGCTCGACCACCCCGCCGACGGCTACACGGTCCACCCCGTCCTGCTGGACGGCCCCCTGCAGGCCACCGTCGCCCTGGCCGACCGGCCGACCCCGGAAGCCGCCGGCTACCTGCCCTCGGCCTTCGGCGCGGTCCGGGTCTGGCGCACCCCCGCGCAGGAGGGCGTCGTCCACCTGCGGCGCTGCAGCCGCAGCGCCAACGAGATCTGCTGGGACATCACCTACGCCGACCTCGACGGCACCGTCAGCGCCCAGATCGACAAGTGCCGCACCCGGCGTGCCCGGCTCTCCGACCACGCCCCGCTGACCGTCCAGCGCACCGTCCTGCGCGCGGCCCCGCACCCCTCGACGCCCGCCCCGCCGTCCCCGCTGCCCGCTCCGGCCGCACTGGCCAAGGCCGCCCGAGGCCGTGTCGCCGCCGCCCGCGCCGCATGGGAGGACAGCGGCCACGCGGCCTTCACCGCCGCCGCCGAAAGGGCCGGCGCGGCCTGCTGGGCAGCGGCCCTGCGCGAGCTGACGCCCCGCCCCGGCGCGCCGTTCACCATGCCGGATCTGGTCGGACGGGGCCTGGCACCGCGCCACCGCAGGCTGGTGCGCCTGATGCTCCCCCTGCTGGCCGAGCACCACCTGGCCGAGGCCGACGGCGATACCTGGCGGCTGACCGACGGCACACCGTCCCCCGAGGAGTCGCTGCGGAACCTGGTGGCGGGGCACCCGCGGTTCGGCCCGGCCGCCCTGCTGATCAACAGTCAGCTGCGGCAGCTGCCCGAGGTGCTGCGCGGCGACGTCGACCCCCGCGACCTGCTGCCCGTCGGCGACACCTTCCTCGAACAGTGGCAGGAGACCGCCCCCGCCCACCGCTTCACCCACCGCGTCGTGCAGGCCCTGCTCGACCGGATCGTCCACGACTGGCCCGCCGACCGCCCCCTGCGCGTCCTGGAGGTGGGCGCGACCACCACGGCCCTGACCGCCGCGGTGCTGCCGCTGCTCCCGGCCGACCGCGCCCACTACACCTGCACCGCCCCGTCCAACGCCCCCTTCGCCCGCGCCCGGCACCGCTTCGCCGCCTGCCCCTTCATCGAGTACCGCACCCTCGACCCGGACGCCGACCCGGCCGTCCAGGGCTTCGCACCGGCGAGCTTCGACCTCGTCCTGGCCGGCGACGCCCTGCACGCCACCGCCGACCTGGCCGCCACGCTGGGACACGTGCGCGCGCTCCTCGCCCCCGGCGGCCACCTGCTCGCCACCGAACGGCACCACGACCGGCTCGACGCCCTGCTGCTGGGCGGGCTGGAGTCCTGGTGGAAGCGCGGTGACCGGGCCCTGCGCCCCACCACCCGGCTGCTGCCCCACGACGCCTGGATCCCCCTGCTGGAGCGGTGCGGCTTCACCGGCCCGTGGCAGACCGGGCCCGCCGATCACTCGGTCGTCGCGGCCGCCGCACCGGCCGCTGCGACGGCCCCGCCCACCCTGCCCGCACCACCGCCCGACACGGCCTGGATCGTCGCCACGGAGACCGACACCGAGACCCCGACCGCACGCGAACTGGCCGCACTGCTCGGCCCGGCGACCGTCCTGACCGCCCCCGCCGACACCGGCGCGTGGACGGCGGCCCTGCCCGCCGAGGCCGCGCCGCGCATCGTCCTGCTCCTCGCCGAGCCCGACCCGCGGCAGCTCGTCGCCCGGACCACCCACCGCGCGAGCGTCCTGCGCGCCCTGGCCGCCGCCTGCCGCACCCGACCCGAGGACCGCCCGCCCCAGGTGTGGCTGGTCACCCGCCCCACCGGCCTGTTCCCCGCCCCGGAACGCCCCGCGCACCCCGAGGACGCCGCCGTCTGGGGCGCCGCCCGCGCCCTGGCCAACGAACAGCCCGGCCTGGGACTGCGGCGCGTCTCCCTCGACCGCACCACCGACCCGGCCGCCGACGCCCGGCGGCTGGCCGCGGAACTGCTCACCCCGGGCCACTCCCCGGACGGGACCGACGGCGCCGACGAGGACGAGATCGTCCTCACACCGTCCGGCCGCTTCACCCCCCGGTACATCGAGCATCCGGCCGACGAGCCCCCCGCCGTCCGCACCGGCGCCCCCTTCGTCCTGGAGACCCGCGACCCCGGCCCGGCCCGGCGCCTGATCTGGCGGGAGACCGCCGTCCCACGCCCCGGCCCCGGGGAAGTCGCCGTCGAGCTGCGCGCGGTCGCGCTGAACTACCGTGACCCGCTGCGTGCCAACGGCCTGCTGCCGCCCGAAGCCGTGGAGGACAGCCCCCTCAGCCGCGGCCTCGGCACCGACGGTGCCGGGATCGTGTGCGCCGTCGGACCCGGCGTGACCGGCTTCGCGGTCGGCGACCGGGTCTGCGGTGCCGTCCCCGCGGCCCTCGCCTCCCACAGCGTCACCTCCGCCAACGCCCTGCTGCAGATCCCCGACGGCATGAGCGACGCCGAGGCGGCGACCTTCCCCGTCGCCTTCCTGACGATCCACCACGCCCTGGTGGAGCAGGCCCGCCTGGCAGCCGGGGAGACGGTGCTCGTGCACGGCGGCGCCGGAGCCGTGGGCCTGGCCGCCCTGCAGTGCGCCCACGCCCGGGGCGCCCACGTCATCGCCACCGCCGGCACCGAGACCAAGCGCAACCTGCTGCGCAGCCTCGGCGTCCCGCACGTACTGGACTCACGCAGCCTGGACTTCGTCCCGCGCGTCCGCGAACTCACCGAAGGGCGGGGCGTCGACGTCGTCGTCAACTCCCTCAGCGGTGAGGCGATCGCCCACGGCCTGGACCTGCTGCGCCCCAACGGCCGCTTCGTCGAACTGGGGAAACGGGACATCTACCTCAACAACACGCTGCCGCTGCGCCCCTTCGACCGCAGCCTGACCTTCATCGGCTTCAACCTCGACCACGTCCTCCTGGATCCCGAACGCGGCGCCCGCCTCGTCGCGGACCTCGTCTCCCACATCGACCGCGGCGTCTACCGCCCGCTGCCGCACACGGTCTACCCGGCCGCCCGGGTGGAGGAGGCCTTCCAGGTCCTCCAGCACTCCCGGCACATCGGCAAGGTCGTCGTCTCCTTCGAACACCCGCTGGACGAACCCGTCCCCGTCCGCCCCGCACCCCGCGTGCCCACCCTCGACGCCGACGGGACCTACCTCGTGACCGGCGGCGCGAGCGGCTTCGGCGCCGCCACCGCACGGTGGCTGGCCGACCACGGCGCCCGGCACCTGGCGCTGGTCTCCCGCCGCGGGCAGGCCACCCCCGAGGCCCCGGCCCTGCTGGAGGAGCTGGTCCGGCGCGGCGTCCACGCCACCGCCCACGCCGCCGACGTCACCGACGAGGCGGCGCTGCGCCGGGTCGTCGACGCGGTCGACGCCACCGGGCACCGGCTGCGCGGTGTCGTCCACGCCGCGATGCACCTCGACGACGCGGCCCTGGCGGACCTCACCGACGACCGCTTCACCGCCGTCCTCGCCCCCAAGGCCGACGGCGCGGCCCTGCTCCACCGCGTCACCGCGGACCACGACCTCGACCTGTTCCTCACCTACTCCTCGATCGCCGCCGCCGTCGGCAACGCCGGCCAGGCCCCGTACGCGGCCGGCAACGCCTACCTGGAGGCCCAGGCCCGGGCCCGCCGCGCCCAGGGCAGGCCGGCCACGACCCTCGCCTTCGGCCCGATCGGCGAGACCGGATACGTCGCCCGGCACGGCATCGGCGACGCCCTGGCCGAACGCGGCTTCCAGCCCCTCCCCGTCGCCGAGGCCCTCGCCACCGCCGGCGGCCTGCTCCAGCCGGGCACCGACGTGGCGGGCATCGGCCGCTACCGCTGGAGCCGCGCCCGCCGCCTGCTGCCCGCCCTGGCCACGGCCCGCTTCACCGGCGTCGTCCCGGCGGACGCCGCCCCCGACCCGGAGGGCCGCGCCGACCTGCTGCGGAAACTGTCCGCCATGACATCCGACGACGCCCGGGCCGCCATCGCCCGGACCCTGACCCGGCTGCTCGCCGCCGTCCTGCACAGCGACCCCGACGAACTGGACCCGGCCCGGCCGGTGACCGACTTCGGCCTCGACTCGCTGCTGAGCACCGAGTTCCTGGTGCGGGCCGGCGAGCACTTCGACGTCCGCCTCACCGCCGCCGAGCTGATGAGCAGCGACCGGACGCTGACCCACCTCGCCCACCTGGTCCACACCCGCCTGGACCTGGCATGACGGCACACCGTCCGGAAGCCGCCTCCCCACGGCGGGGAGACGGCCCCCGGGCCGGCGCTACAGCACCTCGGCCCGCCCGGCGGTGTCGTCGAGGAACCCGCCCGACTGGTGCTCCCACAGCTTCGCGTAGGCCCCGTCGAGCGCGAGCAGTTCCTGGTGGGTGCCCTGCTCGACGATCCGGCCGCGGTCCAGGACGACCAACTGGTCCATGCCCGCGACCGTGCTCAGCCGGTGCGCCACCACCAGCGCGGTCCGGCCCTCCATGAGCCGCCACAGCGCCTCCTGGACTAGGAGCTCGCTCTCCGAGTCCAGCGCGCTGGTCGCCTCGTCCAGCAGCAGGATCGGCGCGTCCCGCAGGATCGCCCGGGCGAGCGCGACGCGCTGGCGCTGACCGCCGGACAGCTTGACGCCCCGCTCGCCCACCATGGTGTCGAAGCCGTCCGGCAGCGCGTCGGCGAACTCCGTGACGTGCGCCGCCTCGGCCGCCCGGCGGACCTCGGCCTCACTGGCGTCCGGCCGGGCGAAGGCGATGTTCTCCCGCAGGGTGCGGTGGAACATCGCCGGGTCCTGCGGCACGTAGGCGATCTGACCGCGCAGGTCGGCCTGGCGCAGCCGGCTGATGTCCTGGCCGCCGATCAGGATGCGGCCGCCGTCGATGTCCGTCATCCGCAGCAGCAGCCGGGTCAGCGAGGTCTTGCCGCCGCCGGACCGGCCCACGAGGCCGAGCTTCGCCCCGCTCGGCACGGTCAGGTCGAGCCCGTCGAACAGCGGCCGGCCACCCCGGTGCGCGAACGTCACCTTCTCGAAGCGCACATCGGCCGCCCGCGGCCGCAGCGGCTCCGGTTCCGGCGGGTCGAGCACGGTCGGCGGCGTCAGGAGCAGCTCGGTGAACTGCGCGGCCTCCGTCATCGAGCTCTCCAGCCGGCGGTAGATCTGATTGAAGTCGAACATGATGCGGGTCGCGTTGGTGTAGTACGTGAAGGCGACCACGATCCCCTCCACGCCGAGGGAGCCCCCGGCGAGCGTCACCGCGAGCAGCAGACCCACCGTGTTGGTGACCACGGACATCGGCGCGACCAGCGTGTCGATGCGCAGATTGCCGTAGTCCCACGAGCGCAGGGTGAGCCGGCGTGACGTGGCGACCCGGGAGCGGTGCTCGGCGGCCTCGCGCTCCTCGGCGGCGAACGCCCGCACCGTGTCCATGTTCATCAGGCTGTCGGCGACATGGCCCGACACCCGGGCGATCGCCTCCTCACGCTCGTCGACGAGCCGCTGCCGCCGGCGGATCAGCGGCACGACCAGCACCGCCGTCAGCGCGATCATGGACAGCAGGCCGACGACGAGCAGCGGCTCGTAGCGCCACAGCACCACCGCGCCGAACGTCAGCGGCACGAAGCTGCCCATGATCTGGAACGTCAGCGTGTCCACGAACGGCTCGAAGCGGGAGGCGAAGCTGAGGACCCGCTTGGTCAGCGAGCCGGCGAAGTTGTCGTGGAAGAACGTGGCGTCCTTGGCGAACAGCTCGTCCATCCCGATGACGTACAGGTGCTCGATGCCGAGGGCGTCGAGCCGGTTGAGGCAGTGCAGGGCGATGCGCCACAGTGCCTCCGCGACCAGCAGGACCCCGGCGAAGCCCAGCACGTACGGCAGTGCCGAGGCGACGCTGACGTCCTTGTCACCGGCGATGTCGCCGACGAGCTTGGCGACGATCAGCGGCGCGACGTAGTTGATTCCGATGTTGCCCAGCGCCGAGAGCAGCATCGCGGGAGCCGTCCACCGGCGAAGCCGGGCCAACTCCCGTCCGTAGTAACGAAGTGCGAGAAGCACCGAGCGCTTGCCCGGCTGAACCCTGCGTGTTCCAGGCGTTTCCATCCCACCCCTGTGTCGTCCTGTGGCCCGCCGCCACGCGCTGTGGGCGGGCAGGGGCCATCGCCGCAACGGATGTGTGGATTTCGGTTCGAGTCCGGAAGTGTCCCGCGACGGCGACCCCTCAGTCCAAGTGTTTTCCGGCCCGGCGGTGGTGTGCGGGGAGCGCCAAGGGGCACGGCGGGCGGACTCAGGACGCGGGGTCGCTGTGCGGGCGCAGAGTGAAGACCTGGTCGAGACCGACGAGGGTGAGGACGCGCAGCAGGTGCGCCGGTACGGCGGCCAGGACGGCGTCGGCCTCCGCGGCCAGGGCGTGCTGGCGGGCGGCGAGGAGGGCGGTGATGCCGGAGGAGTCGCAGAACTCCAGCCCGGACAGGTCGAGGACGAGGCACTGTCCCGGCGCGAGGGCCAGCAGGCCGATCTGCCGGCGCAGCTCGGGTGCCTGGTCGAAGTCCAGGTCGCCGGCCACGCGGAGGACGAGGCCGGTCGCGGTGGAGCGGTGGTCGATGGTCAGCGGCTTCATGAGGTGGGGCTCGTGGTCGGGCGGATCGGGGACGGGGCGGCGGGGACGCCGAGGGCGAGCAGGGCGGTGTCGTCGTCGAGACCGTCGCCGAAGCTCTCCAGCAGCCCGGTCAGCGCGGTGATGACCTCGCGTGGTCCGGCGGGGGCGCGGTCGGCGCCGAAGGCGCGCAGGGCGTCCTCGCCGTAGAGGGCGTCGCGGGCGGGGCCGGTCCGGGCCTCGGTGAGGCCGTCGGTGTACAGCACCAGCGTGTCGCCGGCGGCCAGGACGGTCTCCGCCGTGCCGATCGGCGCGCCGGGCAGGATGCCGACGAGCATGCCGCCGGGGGTGGGCAGGTATCCGGCGCTGCCGTCGGACCGCAGGACGAGCGCCGGCGGGTGGCCGCCGGAGGCGATGCGCACGGTCGCGGACCCGTCCTCGCCGCCGGGCTCGACAACACCGAAGACGCAGGTGCAGTAGCGGGGGTCGCCGTCGGCGGTGTACCGCTCGTGCAGCACGGCGTTGAGCGTGGCCAGGGCGGCGGCCGGCTCCGGATCGTGGTGCGCGGCGGCCCGGAGGGTGTAGCGGGTCAGCGAGGTGAGGGAGGCGGCCTCGGGGCCCTTGCCGCACACGTCGCCGAGGAAGAACGCCCACCGGTCGCCGGCGACGGGGAACAGGTCGTAGAAGTCGCCGCCGAGCTGGTCGGGCGCGGCCGTGTGGTAGTGGACGGCCGTCTCCAGGCCCGGTACGGCGGGCAGTGAGTCCGGCACGAGGGACTGCTGCAGGACGGCGAGCGCGTCGGCCAGCCGGGTCCGGTCGGCTTCGGCCTGCCGTCTGGCCCGGTCCGCCTCGGCATGGGCCCGCTCGGCCTCGGCACGGGCCCGTTCCGCTTCCGCCCGGGCCCGCTCGGCCTCGACGCGGGCCTGCTCGGCGTCGACCCGGGCCCGCTCGGCGTCCTTACGGCGGCGCAGCAGTTCCTCTTCGTAGGAGCGGCGGTCGGAGGCGTCGAAGACGGTGATGCGGATCAGCAGGGGCTCGCCGCCGGTGCCGTGCTTGACCACGGCGGAGACCAGCACCGGCAGCCGGCCGCCGCCCTGCCTCCTCATCTCCAGCGCGACGCCGCGCAGCTCGCCCTGCATGCGCAGCAGCGGCGCGAAGTGCGTCTCGTGGTACAGCCTGCCGCCGACGGTGAGCAGATCCGCGAAGCGCCTGCGGCCCACCACGGCCTCGCGTTCCAGGCCGAGCCAGTCCAGCAGCGTCGCGTTGATCTTGGCGATGGTGCCGTCCATCATCGTGGACAGATAGCCGCACGGCGCCGACTCGTACAGGTCCTCCGCGCTGTCCTCCAGCAGCGCGGAGAACGCCGCGTCCGTACCGGGCCCCTTCCCCGCGGGCTCCGGCATCCCGCCCGCGCGGCACATCACTGCCGGGACTCCAGGAAGCCGAGGATCGCCTCGGCGGTGGCCTCCGGCGCGCTTAGCTGCGGGCAGTGGCCCGTGGCGGCGAGCGTGACCAGGCGGGAGGAGGGGATCGCCGCGTGCACGTAGGCGCCGACCTCGCGGGGCGCGATGGCGTCCTGCTCGCACTCCAGCACCAGCGTCGGCACGGACACGCTCTTCAGGTCCTCGCGGCTGTCGGAGAGGAAGGTCGTACGGGCGAAGACCCGGGCGATGTCGGGGTCGGTGGCGCAGAAGCTGTTGGTCAGCTCCCGGCCCAGCTCCGGCCGGTCCGGGTTCCCCATGATCACCGGGGCCATCGCGGACGACCAGCCCAGGTAGTTCGCCTCCAGGGAGTCCAGCAGTTCGTCGATGTCCGCCGTGCTGAAGCCGCCGCGGTAGCCCTCGTCGTCGATGTAGCAGGGCGAGGGCGTCACCATCACGAGCGCCCCGATCCGCTCGGGCGCGGCCTGCGCCGCCAGCACCCCGGCCATGGCGCTGACCGAGTGCCCCACGAACACCGCCTGCCGCAGGTCCAGCTCCTCGCACACGTCGACGACGTCCGCGGCGTAGCCGTGCAGCGACGCGTACCTCTCCTCGCTCCACGCCGACAGGTCCGACCCGCCGGAGCCGACGTAGTCGAACAGCACGACCCGGTACCGCTCCGCCAGCGCGGGCACCACCAGGCGCCACATGTTCTGGTCGCAGCCGAACCCGTGGGCCAGGAGCAGCACCGGCGCGTCGGCGCGACCGGTGATGTGCACGTTGTTCCGGCGGCGGATGTCCATGCCCCCATGCTCCCACCTCACCCGGAACCGTCCGACCGCGGGCCCCTGAGCAGCGGGATCGTCCTCCCCGGGAGCCTGACCGGCCGGCCGGGGAGCCCGTCAGCCGAGGTACAGCGGGAGCCTCGCGGACAGCTCGCCGAGCTCGGCCCGCTCCGCCTCGGTCGGCGCCCGCCGCCCGGTGCCGACCAGCAGCGCGTCCACGTCGTGGAACGACGCGGGGAACGGGCTCCCCAGGATCCGCTCCAGCAGCTCGCGGGACCGGGTGAGCCCCTCCGCCGGCGGCTGCTCCGGGTCCGGCAGGTACGCGATCAGGTCGAGGTGGTGCAGCGTCCACTCCAGGACGTACACCGAGAGGTAGTCGGCCACCGTCAGAACCTCGTCGCGGGTGCCGACCCTGGCGGCCGGGTCGGCGAGCAGGGCGGCGCGGCCGGCGGCGGAGCCGACGTCGTCCAGGTGGAACGTGAGCAGGTGCGGCTCCTGGTACGCCGCGGCCAGCCGGACCGTCAGCGCGTCGAGCGGGTCGTCGCCCGTCGGCGGTGTGCCGGAGACCTCCCAGTAGGACACCGCGTCCCGGGTCGGCTCCCGGTCGGAAGGGGTGGCGAGGGTGATCAGGACGTCCTGGGCGTCGATGACCAGGTGGCACACCAGGTCCCGCACCAGCCAGCCGGTGCAGCCGGACGGCCGGGCGAAGTCCTCGTCGGAGAGACCGGCGACCGCCTCGCGCAACGCCGTCCAGGAGCGTGAGAAGAGATCCACCTCGGCAACGTAGTGCGGCGCCGCGAGCGTGGACAAGCGAATTCGGGGCAACCGGCTGGGTACCGAGGGCGTCGTGACCGTTGACGCGGACGGCTCCCGCGGACCACGGTGAGCAGCCGGGCACGGGCGGCGCATCGGTGAAGCCCGCGATCCCCAGGGGGTGAGCATGACGGTCCTGCAGAACCCCGGAGTACCCGCCGCGAACGGCGAGCCGGCGGAGCAGCCCGTGTCGCCGGTCGACTCGCACACCGAGTGGGACCCGCTGGAGGAGATCATCGTCGGCCGCCTCGAAGGCGCCACGATCCCCTCCGACCACCCGGTGGTGACCTGCAACGTGCCCCCCTGGGCCGGGCGGCTGCAGGGGCTCGCCGCGGGCTTCCGGTACCCGCGGATGCTCGTCGAGAAGGCGCAGCAGGAGATCGACGGGTTCGTCACCCTGCTGGAGTCCCTCGGCGTCACCGTCCGGCGCCCGGACGCGGTCGACCACCGGCGCCGCTTCGCCACCCCCGACTGGTCCTCACGCGGTTTCTGCAACACCTGTCCCCGGGACAGCATGCTCGTGATCGGCGACGAGATCATCGAGACCCCGATGGCGTGGCCGTGCCGGTACTTCGAGACGCACTCCTACCGCCCCATCCTCAAGGACTACTTCCGGCGCGGCGCGCGCTGGACTGCGGCCCCCAAACCGCAGCTCACGGACGAGCTGTTCGATCCGGACTTCCGCGTCCCGGAGGACGGCGACCCCATGCGCTACATCCTCACCGAGTTCGAACCCGTCTTCGACGCGGCGGACTTCGTCCGGGCGGGCCGCGACCTGTTCGTGACGCGCAGCAACGTCACCAACGCGATGGGCATCGAGTGGCTGCGCCGTCACCTCGGGCCGGGGTACCGCATCCACGAGATCGAGAGCCGCTGCCGCACACCCATGCACATCGACACCACGTTCGTCCTGCTCGCGCCCGGAAAGGTGCTGGTCAACCCCGAGTACATCGACGTCGACCGGCTGCCCGGCATCCTGGACTCCTGGGACGTCCTGATCGCCCCCGAGCCCGACCCGATCGACGAGCGGCTGCTCAAGGTCACCTCGATGTGCGGCAAGTGGCTCAGCATGAACGTGCTCATGGTCGACGAGCGGCGGGTGATCGCCGAGCGGCACCACACCGGCATGCTGCGCGCGCTCGAGAAATGGGGCTTCGAGCCGATCCCGTGCGACCTGCTGCACTACGCGCCGTTCGGCGGCTCGTTCCACTGCGCGACGCTCGACGTCCGCCGCCGCGGCTCGCTCCAGTCGTACTTCGACTGACCGGCGCGCCCTCCTCCTCAGCCGCCGCTCCCGGCCGTCCGCAGCCGCTGCCCCGCCGCGAGGGCGGCCAGCTCGTCCGGCGTACGCGGGCCCGGCGCCGACTCCGTCAGCACGCCCTGAGCGCGGAGCAGTTCCGCCGCGGCGGCGCCCCACGGCAGCCGCAGCCCCGCCTCCCGGAGCAGATCGGTGCGGGCCAGTGCCGCCGGCGCGGGCCCGGTGCGCACGCCGGACGGGGTGAGGAGCGCCGCGTCGTCGGCCCAGCGCAGGGCGAGGTCGACGTCGTGGGTGGCCATCACGACCGTGGTGCCCCGGGCGCGGAGCCCGTCGAGCGTGCCGAGGAGCCGTTCCTGGCCGTCGGGGTCGAGTCCGGCCGTCGGCTCGTCGAGGACGAGGACCCGGGGCCGCATGGCGACCGCGCCGGCGATGGCGGTCCGCTTGCGCTGCCCGTAGGAGAGCAGATGGGTGGGCCGGTCGGCCAGGGCGGCGATGTCCAGGGCGTCGAGCGCCTCCGCCACCCGCGCCCGCACCTCCGCGTCGTCCAGGCCGAGGTTCAGCGGCCCGAACGACACGTCCTGCTCGACCGAGGCCGCGAACAGCTGGTCGTCCGGGTCCTGCACCACCAGCTGGACGGTCGTCCGCAGCCGGGTCAGGCCCCCGCGGTCGTACGTCACCGGCCGCCCGTCGACCGTCAGCCGGCCCTCGAGCGGCCTCAGTCCGCCGCTGAGCAGCCGCATCAGCGTGGTCTTGCCGCTGCCGTTGCGGCCGAGCAGCGCGAGCGCGCGCCCCTCGCGGATCTCGAAGTCGAGGCCGCTGAGCACGGCCGGGCCGTCCTCGTAGGCGAAGGACGCGCCCCGCAGGGCGACCAGGGCGGCCTCGCTCATGTCAGCGGCCTTTCCAGCACGAAGGTGAGGACGGCCAGCGCCGCGAGGAGCGCGCAACTGGCCGTGGTGAAACGGACGGAGACCCGGGCCTCGGGCAGCAGGACGCGCAGGGTGCCGTCGTAGCCGCGCCCGGCGAGACCGGCCTGGAGGCGGGCCGCCCGGTCGAAGGCCCGGACGAACGCGGTGGCGCCCAGCCCGGCCAGGGACCGCCACTCCGCGGCCCGGCTGGTGTGCCCGAGCCGGGCGGCCTGGGCGTCCCGGACGCGGCGCACGGAGTCCAGGAGCAGGAAGCTCATCCGGTACGTCACCAGGGCGACGTCGACGACGGGCGCGGGCACGCCCGCCCGCACCAGGCGGGGCAGCAGGTCGGACATCGGCGTGGTGAAGGCGAACAGCAGCACGCCCAGGGAGGCCGCCGAGGTGCGCAGCAGCAACTCGGCGGCCCGCACCGGCCCGTCACCGGCGAGGGAGACGAAGTCCCCCGGCCCGCCGATCTGGACGAGCAGGGTGAGCGCGCCGGTGACGCAGAAGCCGAGCGGCACCCGGTAGGCCCGCCACAGCCGCCGCCCGGGCACACCGGCCGGACCCAGCAGCAGGGACAGCGCCGCCACGAGCACCAGGGCCGCGCCCGGCCAGGGCGGCAGGGAGACCGCCAGCGCGGTGAGGCCGAGTCCGAGCACGGCCTTGTCCACGGGGTGGCGGCGGCGCCAGCGACTGCCGTGCGCCGCCGCGTCGATCGGCAGCACGCGGCTCAGGCCCCTTCGGCCGGGGACTCCCCGGGGACGCCCACGGCGCCCCCGTCAGCGGCCTGTTGACGGGCCGCGGCCCGTTCCTCGCCCTGGCGGCGGCCGCGCCGCAGGCCGAAGTAGTAGGCGAGGACGCCCGCGCCGATCGCCGCCTGGAGGGCGAACAGCGCCGACTCGATCTCCCCGGACGGCGGCTCGTACAGCGGTGAGAACCAGGGCTCGTAGCCCGGGTCCAGCTCGGTGATCGCCGTCTCCGCCTGGGCGTCGGCGCCGGTGAACGGCTCTTTCCTGTGGTCGCCGAGACCGAGCGCGAGCGGCAGCACGGCGAGCGCGGCCACGACGGCCAGCAGCACCAGGTTGATCTTCGTGTTCCGGCTCATCGGGCCACCGCCTCGGTCTCGGTCCGGGTCTGCTTCTTGGCGAGGAGCACACCCAGCCGGGTCAGTTCGCCCTTGCTCGACTGCACCAGCAGCCGCATCACGAGCACGGTCAGCAGGCCCTCGCTCACCGCGAGCGGGATCTGCGTGACGGCGAAGATGGAACCGAACTTGCCGAGCGCGCCGAGGAATCCGCTGCCCGGGTCGGGGAAGGCGAGCGCCAGCTGCACGCTGGTGACGCAGTAGGTGGACAGGTCGGCGACGAACGCGCCGGCGAACACCGCGACCATCAGCGGCGCGTTGGAGCGCCGCAGCAGCTTGTACACGGCGTATCCGGCCCAGGGCCCGACGATCGCCATGGAGAAGACGTTGGCGCCGAGCGTGGTGAGGCCGCCGTGCGCGAGCAGCAGGGCCTGGAAGAGCAGGGTGATGGTGCCCAGCACCGCCATGATGGGCGGGCGGAACAGGATGGCCCCCAGACCCGTGCCGGTGGGGTGGGAGCAACTGCCGGTGACGGACGGCAGTTTCAGGGCGGACAGGACGAACGTGAAGGCGCCGGAGGCACCGAGGAGCAGTGTGCTCTCGGGGTGCTCGCGCACCTCACGGGTGAGCGACCGGACTCCGTGGACGACGAACGGCGCCGACGCGACGCTCCAGGCGACCGCGTGCGCCGGAGGCAGGAAACCCTCGGCAATGTGCATGGCTCAGCAGACCCTCTCCAGCACCTCGTGGATGGTTGACGCGCCTTGGCCGGTCTCCTGGCTGACGGGTACCACCGCCCGTGCTCCGCCTTCCCGGGTCCTTCAGGACCCAGTGGCTGCCCGTGAGGGCCGGAGCCGGACTTCCCGATTCACAGTGGCGAGGGCCGCACCGGCATCACACCGGATTTCCCGTTCACCAAGGCGTGGTGACAATAAGGCCGGGATAAGGACGATGACAAGCCACGCAGGGGGCGCGTGAGGGGGCGCCCGCTCGCACACCGGCGCATGACACCGCGGATCAACGCGAGACGGGCGGCGCCCCGGGCCGCCGGAGGGCGGGCGTGTCCGAGACAGGGGCATCCCGGCCGCCGGAGGGCGGGCCGTGTCAGTCGTCGCCCCCGTCGTCCCCGTCGTCGTCGCCGTCCCCGACCGGCCGGACGGGGCGCGGGATCTCCTGCCGCGGCTTCTCCGCCTTCTCCGGCGCGCCGGTGGCCGCCTCCTGCGTGGGGGCCGCGGGGCTGGGGGTCGGCGGGGGGTCGGCCGGGGCAGTGGACGGAGTCGTGGCGGGGGTGACATCGGCCACGGTGCCGGCGGCCGGAGCGGTGGCCGTCCCCGGGTCGGAGGAGAGGGGCGAGGCCGGGCCGTCGGAGGGGGGTGGCGGCCGGGCTGCTCGCGGACGGTGACGCGTCCGGTTCCGTGCCCTTGGTCGCGGTGTTGTCGGGGGAGAACCAGAGCATGCCGGCGAGCATCGCGGCGACGAAGAGGGCCGCCGCGGCGATCGTCGCGGCCGCTCGGCGGTTGCCGAGGCCCTCACGGGGCGCGGAGCGGCGGCCACGCCCGGCCTGGGGCGTACGGGTGGTGTGCAGCGCGGGGGCGCCGGGCAGCGCGTAGGTGGTCGCGCTGCGGGGCTCGGCCGGAGCGTACGGTCCCGGCGCGGCGGACGGCACCGGGGACGCGGCCTCCGGCAGCGGCTCGGGCAGCCCCCGCCAGGCGCCGCCGGCGAACCACTCGGCGGCCTGCTGGGCCGAGGGCCGGTCCTCGGGCTGCTTGGCGAGGAGCCCGAGGAGGTAGTTCTCGAAGGCCGGCGGCAGCCCGGCGACCCCCAGCTCCCGGGGCGGTACCGGGGCGCTGTCGAGGTGCTGGTGGAGGAGCGCGACGGCGGTGTCCGCCTGGAACGGCGGCCGGCCGCTGAGGAGCTGGTAGAGCACGCACCCCAGGGAGTACATGTCGGAGGCGGGCCCGGCGGGCTGCCCCAGGGCGCGTTCGGGCGCGAGGTAGAGGCCGGTGCCCACGATCTGGCCGGTGGCGGTGAGCGCGGCGCCGGGATCGTCGAGGAAGCGCGCGATGCCGAAGTCGCCGATCTTCAGGGTGCCGCCCGTGTCCAGCAGCAGGTTGGCGGGCTTGATGTCGCGGTGGACGATGCCCTGCGCGTGCGCGGCGGCGAGCCCCGCGGCGGCCTGGGCGGCGAGGTCGGCCACCCGTCCGGCCGGGAGCGCGCCCGACGCGGCCAGCACCCCGGCGAGGCTGTCGCCCTCGACCAGCTCCATCACCAGGTACAGCCGGTTGTCGTACTCGCCGAAGTCCAGCACACCGACCAGGTTCGGGTGGTTGAGGCGCCCGGCCGTCTGGGCCTCCAGGCGGAACCGGGAGGCCGCCGTGGCGTCGGTGTCCTGGGGCAGCAGCAGCTTGACCGCCACCGCTCTGGCGAGCGTCTCGTCGTACGCGCGCCAGACCTCTCCCATTCCACCGCGCCCGATCTCAACATCCAGCCGGTAGCGGCCCGCTAGCAGCACTCGTCCTCGTCTCATGCGTGTGGGAAGGTCGTTGCCGCAGGCCGAACTCCCCGCGTTCGCACGGGGATTGGTGGGGGGTGCCGCAGCCGACCCAGGATACTGGCGCCGGATGATCAGTGTGTTCCGCGGCGGTGCTCCCGGACGGAACGGTCCCGGAAAACCCGGGGCGCGCCGTCGCCCTGCGGAGTGACGCTCCCGTCCGCGCGGTTGCCGGGCCCGGTCAGGCCGCCGGGGCCGCCCGCCCCTCCCGGCGCGGCAGCAGCGCCACCGCCAGCGCCGGCACGGCCGCGAGGACCAGCCACGGCACCGCGGCGGGCAGGCCCGAGTCGAGCAGGGAGCCGGTGGCGGCGCTGCCGACGAGCACGATCAGGCCGGAGACGGAGGACAGCGCACCCATGTACAGGCCGAGACGGCCCTCCTCGGCGAGGTCGGGGACCCAGGCGCGGGCGGCGGGCACCACCAGCATCTGCCCCACGGTGAGCAGCACGACGAACCCGGCGGCCGGCAGCAGCCCGGCCGTGCCCGTCCACCCGGCGGGACGGGCGGCGGCCACCACCGCGAAGCCCGACGCGATCAACAGCAGCCCGGCGGCCATGGAGCGGCGCAGGTCGAGCCGGTCGCCCGCCCAGCGGGTCACCGGGAGCTGGGCGAACACCACGAGCACCGACGACAGGGCGAACAGCCAGGACAGCGGCGCCTGGGAGCCCGCCGCGCGCTGCACCTCGTCCGGCAGCGCCAGGTACAGCTGGTTGTAGGCGAGCAGGTACGTCCCGTACGCGCAGCACAGGGCCAGGAAGCGGCGGTTGCGCAGCAGCACGCGCGCCCCACCCCCCTTCCGGACGCGGACCCGGCCGGGGATGTGCTGCGGCATCAGCCACAGGTGTCCCGCGAGGACGAGCACGAAGACCGCGGCGCCGGCCAGGCACGCGGTGCGGAAGTCGACGGCGAGCAGCAGCGCGCCGAGCAGCGGCCCGACGAAGGCCCCGGCCTGCCCCGCCACGCTGAACAGGGCGAGCACACGCGTGCGCGGGCCGTGCCCCTCCTCCTCCCAGGCCACCGCCTGGCGGGCCACCTCGGACTCCACGGCGGGGGAGAACAGCGCGGCGGCGAAACCGATCACCAGCACCGCCCCGATCACGGCCCAGCTCGCCGCCGCGTATCCGAGCCACGCGAACCCGGCGACGCGCAGCACGCAGCCGGCCAGCACGACCGGACGCACGCCCCACCGGTCGACGAGCCAGCCACCGACCACGAACAGCCCCTGCTGGCTGAAGGTGCGCAGCCCGAGGACGAACCCGACCAGCCAGCCCGCCATGCCGATGGCGGTGCCGAGGTGCTCGGCGAGGAACGGCAGGACGGCGTAGAAGCCGATGTTGAAGGCGAGCTGGGTGAGGATCAGCAGCCGCAGCAGCGGGGACAGGTCCTTCCACAGCCGCCAGGTGCTCTCGCGCGGGGCGCGGGGGGCCTTGGGCGTAGGGGAGCTTCGGCGGGGCAGCACGCGGGATATGCGGTCGGTCATCGTTCTTCTGTCGGTGAGGTGGACACGGGGACGAGGAGGGCGTCAGGGCGGTTCCGCCCCGGGGCGGATTCGACCGGTTCCCCGGGCGGTCCGGCCGGGCTTTCGGACCGCTCGCGCCGCCGGGGCAGCCGTACGCCGCCCGCGGCCGTCACCGCGAGCGCCCCGAGCAGGGCGAGCACGGCGGCGGGGAACAGGACGGCCCAGGGGGCGCGCTCGGCGTACGGCTGGTTCTCGGCGAGCAGCAGGCCCCACTCGGGCGACGGCGGCTGGGCGCCCAGGCCGAGGAAGCCGAGCGCCGCGAGGCTCAGCGCGATGCCGGGCAGCCGGATCAGCGCGTGCCGGGCCACCGGCGGCAGCACGGCGGGCAGCAGTTCGTGCCACAGCAGATAGCGGCGCCCGGCGCCCAGCGCGCGGGTGGCGGCCAGGTGGGTGGTCGCCCGCTCCTGGCGCAGCAGGGAGGAGGTGTGCGCGGCCAGCGGGGCCCAGGCCACGACGCCCACGGCGACCGCCGGTGTCCAGGGACCGCTGCCCGCGACGCCGGCGACGAGCAGACCGGCCAGGACGGGCGGTACGGCGCTGACGAGATCGACCAGCGGCCCGGACAGCCGCGGCAGCAGCCCCAGCAGCAGGCCCACGGCCAGCGCGGCGGCGCTCACCGCGAGGGCGGTGCCGAGGGTGGTCAGCGCGCCGTGGGAGACCCGGGCGAGGACGTCCCGGCCGAGCGCGTCCGTGCCGAACGGGTGCGCCGGGGAAGGGGCTTGCAGCCGGCCCAGGGCGTCCAGGGCGAGCGCGTCACGGGGCAGGCCGAAGCCGATGACGGCGGCGAGCAGCGCCCCGTACAGCAGGGGCAGCGTACGGGGCGCGGGCGGACCGGGCGGGTGCAGGGAGTGCAGGGCGCCGTCGCGCAGCGCGGGCCCGATCAGCAGCCGGGCCGTGAGCCGGGCGAGGATCCCGGCGGCGGCCGCGAGCAGGACGAGCGCGAGCGTGCCGGTCTGCAGCACGGGCAGGTCCTGGGCCAGGGCGGCCTGCAGGGTGAGCCGGCCCAGGCCGGGGATGTCGAAGATCTGCTCGACGGCGACCGAGCCGCCGGTCAGACCGACCACGAACAGGCCCAGGTTCGGCAGCAGCGCGGGCACGCAGCGGCGCACCGCCTGCCGCGCCACGGACTTCGGCGGCACCCCGCGCGCGGCGGCGGCCAGCGCCCAGGGCTCGGCGAACGCGCCGGGCAGCAGGTCGTCCAGCATCCGCCCGAGGACCGCCCCGGCGGGCAGGCCGAGGGCCAGCGAGGGCAGCACCATCCACTGCGGCCCGTACCAGCCCAGGGCCGGCAGCCAGCCCAGCTGCACGCCGATCACGGAGGCCAGCACCGAGGCGACGAGGAACTCGGGCAGCGCCGCCAGCACGGCGGTCGCCGTGCCGCCGGGGCCGCGCGTACCGAGCCGCCGCCGCGAGCCGAGCCGGAGCGTACGGGCGCACACCGCCGTCGCCGTGCCCGCCGCGACCACGAGGGCCCCCGCCATCAGCAGCAGCGACACGCCGAGCGCCTGCACCACGCCGGGCAGCACCTGCGTGCCGGACACCCACGAGGTGCCCGCGTCCCCGTGCAGCAGCCCG
Organism: Streptomyces sp. Go-475; assembly: GCF_003330845.1. Classification (GTDB taxonomy): domain Bacteria; phylum Actinomycetota; class Actinomycetes; order Streptomycetales; family Streptomycetaceae; genus Streptomyces. Next base: position 8,174,899 of record NZ_CP026121.1, read on the forward strand.
CCCAGCCAGCGGCCGAGCAGGGCCGACGGGCCGTCGTCGAGGCCGAGTTGGTCACGGACGGCCCGCAGCGTCTCGGGTGTCGGGTCGCGGTCGGCCGAGCGGGCCTTGAGCACGGTCAGCGCCGGGTCGGTGCGCGACAGCCAGGGCAGCAGGCCGATCGCGCCCACCAGGGCGGCCATGAGGACGGCCCGCCACAGCAGCGTCGGGCCCCCGCCGCGCGCGAGGACGCGCAGGGCAGTGAGGCCCCTGGGCACGGAGGACGTCTTCGACACCACTGTGCTCAGGCGAAGGGGATCTCGAAGTGCACGACCCCGCTGCCCCCGCCGGGCACGTCCTCGCGCTCGTCGCACAGCACCTTGCCCAGCGCCCGCCACAGGCCCATCGCGCCGGGTGAGTGCGGATACGTGTGCAGGTAGACGGACCGGTAACCGCCGTCGGCCCGCGCGAACTCCAGCAGTTCCGCCACGAGTTCCCGGGCCAGGCCCCGCCGCCGGTGCTCGGGGCGCACGTACACCCGCCGCAGCTGCGCGGTCTCCCCCGAGGGGAACCGTTCGGCCAGCCAGCGCGGGTTCGGCGGATGTGCCGGCCCGCGCGCGTCGAGCGCCGCCGTGGCCGCCACCGTCCCGTCGCGCTCGTCCACGGCCACCAGGAGCGTGTGCCGCGGCGGCGCGAGGTAGAACGACACCGGGTCGATGATGTCGGCGTGCCACCGCGGCACGTAACCGGTGTCGAAGTCGCGGTACACGGTGTCGAGCATCACCACCCGGGCCCCGTCGACGTCGGCTGCCGTGGCTTCCCTGATGGTGTAGTCGCGCATTTGCGCATCATATGCAAGAAGGTTTACGGCTCAATCGGGGGGCGTCGACGGACGGTGGGGCCGAAGCCGAGCCCGAAGGGGTTCTCCCGTGTCTCTCACCGCCCCCGCGCAGCCCGCAGGAGCGGAGACCGGGTCCGCTGCCAAGGAGTACGCGGTGCTGGGCGTCTTCGTCCACCAGGGTGAGGCCATCGCTGGTGGTGACGCGGCCGGCTCAGCTCTCCGCCGGGGTGAGCACCACGAAGTCCGCGTTCGCCGGGTCGAGGCAGACGGCCAGCCGGCCGACGCCCTCCGCGTCCTCGGGGCCCATCTGCACGCTGCCGCCGTTCTCCCTCACCCTGGCCACCGCGGCGTCGCAGTCCTCGACCGCGAAGACCGGGTGCCAGTACGGCTGTCCGTTCGCCAGCGAGAGGTTCTCCTTGCCCATCTCCATGAGGCCGCCGTGCATGCGCTCCTCGGGCAGGCCGGCGGGGGTGATGAGCGTGTACGTGCCCCCGCCGCCGGGCAGCGGCGTGTCGCTGAACTGCCAGCCGAAGAGGCCGCCGTAGAACTCCTTCGCCGCCGCGGCGTCGCTCGTGTACAGCTCCACCCACGACAGCGAGCCCGGCTGGTCCACCAGCTCCATGCCCCGGTTCGTCCCCGGCTGCCAGACGGCGAACTGGCCGCCCAGGGGGTCGCTGAACTGCGCCATGCGGCCCCACTCGTCGAGGTCCATCGGCGCCACCCGCACGGTGCCGCCCGCCTGCCGCACGGCCTGGGTCGTGGCGTCCGCGTCGGTGACGCAGTAGTAGAGCATCCAGGCCGAGCGGGCGCCCTCCTCGGTGAGCTTGCCGAGTCCGGCGACGGTCTTGCCGTCCTTCTTGAACATCCCGCCTTCGAAGTCCTCGCTCTCGCCCATGGACTCGTACTCCCAGCCGAGCACCGCGCCGTAGAAGGCCGCGGCGGCGGGGACGTCCGGGGCGCCGAGGTCGAGCCAGCAGGGGGAACCGGGGGCGTACTCCGTGGTGATCATGGCGATGCATCCCTTTCGCAGGTCCTGTCTGCCCAGCGTGGCACCGGCCGCTGACACTCGCCCGTCGGCCGCGTCCCCGGTTCGGGGAGTCCCGGGCGGGGGATTCCCGGTCGGGGGAGTCCCGGTGGGGGTGGTCCGGCCGTGGGAAGATCGGGCCGGTCGCCCGGCCGGGTGGTGGCGGAGTTCTGTGCGGTGAGGGTGGTGGGCGGCGTGGTCGCCGACTGGGAGTGGGACGACACGCTGTTCTCCGGGACGGCCGCCTACTACGAGCGGGGGCGGCTGCCGTACGCGCCCGGGCTGGCGGACGCGCTCGCCGAGGCGCTGCGGCTCGACGGGCGGGGGCGCCTCATCGACGTGGGCTGCGGGCCCGGGACCATCGCGCTGCGCCTCGCGCATCTGTTCGGCGAGATCGTCGGCGTGGACCCGGACGGCGGCATGATCGCCGAAGCCGCGCGGGGAGCCGCCGACCGGGGCGTCGCGGACAAGTCCCGGTGGGTGCGGGCCCGTGCCGAAGCCCTGCCCGCGGGGCTCGGCACGTTCTCCGTCGCCGTCTTCGGCCAGTCCTTCCACTGGATGGACCGGGACCCGGTCGCGGCGACCGTCCGCGACATGCTCCGGCCCGGCGGGGCCCTCGTGCACATCTCCGACCTGAAGACGGAGGTCCGGACCGTCGACGGCCTGCCGTACCCGGCGGTGCCCTGCACGGCGGTGGACGAACTGGTCAGGCGTTACCTGGGGCCGGTGCGGCGAGCGGGCCGCGGCGTGCTGCCGCGGGGGACGCCGGGCGGTGAGGCCGAGGTGTTCGCCCGGGCGGGATTCACCGGCCCCCGGCGGCTCGTCGTGCCCGGTGGGCAGGCGCTGGAGCGGAGCGTCGACGACGTCGTCGCCTGGGTGTTCTCGATGTCGTTCTCGGCTCCGCACCTGTTCGGAGGGCGGCGGGACGACTTCGAGGCGGACCTGCGCCGGCTGCTGCGGGAGGCCTCCGCGTCGGGCCGGTTCTCCGAACGGGGCCCGAGCACGGAGGTGTTCGTGTGGGGGAAGGGCCCGTCCGCGGGCTGACCGGCCCGGGCCGCGTCAGTGGACGGACAGCCCGCCGTCGACGAAGACCGACTGCCCGGTGACGTAGGACGAGGCCGGGCTCGCCAGGAAGACCGCCGCGCCTGCGAAGTCCTCGGCCAGGCCGTTGCGCCCGATCATCGTGCGGGCGGCGAGGGCGGCCACCTTCTCCGGGTCCGACGACAGCCGCGCGTTGAGCGGTGTCATGACGAAGCCCGGGACCAGGACGTTGCAGGTGACGCCGCGCGGCGACCACGCCTCGGCCTGGGACCGCGCCAATGCCTCCAGCCCGCCCTTGGAGGCGCCGTAGGCGCCGCTCTGGACGAACGCCCGGTGCGCCTGCTGCGAGCTGATGTGCAGGATCCGCCCGTACCCGCGCTCGGCCATGCCGGGGCCGAAGCGCTGCCCCAGCAGGAAGGGCGCCTCCAGGTTGACGGCCATCGTGGCGTCCCAGACGTCCTCGGTGAGCTCGTCCATCGGCGGACGCAGGTTGATGCCGGCGCTGTTGACGAGGATGTCGGGCTCCCCGAACGCCTCGACCGCCCGCTCGGCGGCCGTCCGCACCCCCGCGCGCGTGCTCAGGTCCGCGCTGACCCACGCGGCGCGGCAGCCCTGGGCCGTCAGTTCCCCGACCGTCGCCGTCAGGCCGGCCTCGGTGCGGGCCACGACCACGACGCTCGCCCCGGCCCGGGCGAGGGCGGCGGTGATGGCGCGGCCGATGCCCGAGCTGCCGCCCGTGACCACCGCCACCCGGCCCTCCAGGGAGAACAGCTCGGAGAGATAGGCCTGTGTCTGCCGGGTCGACCGCGGCGGCTGCGTCGTCATGGCGAGCACTCTAGGTCGACTCGGCGTCACGACCTCTGGCTATATACCCCTAGGGGGTATATGCTCGAAGTCATGGACCACACCACTCACAACCCCGCGGAGCACTCGCACGGGACGGCGTCCTGGGGGACCGCCGTGAAGGCGACGCTGCACTGTCTGACCGGGTGTGCGATCGGCGAGATCCTCGGCATGGTGATCGGCACCGCGCTGGGATGGGGCAACCTGCCCACCATGGTGCTGGCGATCGGGCTGGCGTTCCTCTTCGGCTACTCGTTCACCCTGTTCGCCGTCCTGCGGGCCGGCCTCGGGCTCGCGGCGGCGGTCAAGGTCGCGCTGGCCGCGGACACGGTCTCGATCACGGTGATGGAGTTCGTCGACAACGCGATCATCGCTCTCACCCCGGGCGCGATGGACGCCCACCTGACGGACGCGCTGTTCTGGTCGGCGCTGCTGGGCGGTTTCGTCGTCGCCTTCGTGATCACGACCCCGGTCAACAAATGGATGATCGGCCGGGGCAAGGGCCACGCCGTCGTCCACGCCCACCACTGACGCGACGCCGTCCGGCGCTCCGTCCCTGACCCGCCTTCCTGGACAGTGGCCTGAATCACATCTCGCCGATTGAGTGTCCCGGGACTATGTCCGTACCCATGGGGGACGGGGCGGGGCCGGATGCGAGGATGAGGCGCCATGACAGCTGGGTGGTGTGCTCGCGCGATACGGGCCGCGGTGTTCGCGGCCGTCTGTGTCGTGCTCGCCGCCCTGGGCCACGTCATGATGTCCGGCGACCACGTGCCCCTGCCGACCCTGGTGGCCGGCTGGGCCGCCACGGGTGCGGCGGGCTGGTGCCTGGCGGGCCGCGAGCGCGGACTCCGGCTCGTGGTCGCCGTCGCCGTCGCCGTCCAGACGGCCCTGCACTCGGCGTTCTCGCTAGCACCGCAGGCACAGGGCACCGGACCGGCCACCGGAACTCCCGCACCGGACGCGCACTCCATGGACATGGCATCCATGGGACACGGCGCGGGCTCCATGGAGTCCATGTCCGCGCACATGGGGCACATGGGACACGCCCCCGGCGGGGACTCCTCCCTCGGCATGCTCGCCGCCCACCTCCTGGCCGCCCTGCTGTGCGGACTGTGGCTGGGCCACGGCGAACGGGCCGCCTTCCGCCTGCTGCGCGCCGTGGGCGGCCGGCTCGCCGCGCCCCTGCGGCTCCTGCTCGCCCTGCCGACGCCGGCGCCCCCGCCCGTGCGGGTCCGGCGCGCGTCCTCCGACCGGGCGCCGCGCCTCTCCCTCCTCGTCCACGCGATCACCTCCCGGGGACCTCCGGCGGGGGCCGCTGCCGCCTGACGGCGGCCGGTCATCCCGGGGCCGCCCCTGCGCGCCCCGGTCCAGGTCGTCCCCGCGTACGTCGGTGCGCCACGCTGCCCGCGACAGCCCGGGCCCGCCCGGTCCGAGCGCGCGTCACGCGTCGCCCGCGTCCGCCCGGGCTCCTGCCCGGTCCGAGCACGCTGCGTGTGACCTGCGGCAGCCCGGGCCCGCCCGGCCCGAGCACGTGCCGCCCGTTGCACGCGGCTGCCCGGGCTCTCCGGCTCGAGCGCGCCGTTCGGGTACGACCGCATCCCCGCTCACCGGACCACGCGGCCGGGCGTGCGCCCCGCCGGACCCCCATGGTGCCGGCGCGCCCGCCCGTGCGCCCGTGGTCCCGGACACCCGAGAAGGACATCAGGTGATCACTCCTGCCCCGCCCCTCGCCACCGCGAGACCGGCCTCGGCCGACGAGTCGGCGACCGCCTGGGCGCTGGCCGCCCGGGGCGGTGACTCCGCGGCCGTCGACCGGTTCGTGCGCGCCCTGCACCGCGACGTCATCCGGTACGTCGCCCATCTGTGCGCCGATCCGCAGGCCGTGGACGATCTGGCACAGGACACGTTCCTGCGGGCGCTCGGCAGCCTGCACCGGTTCGAGGGCCGCTCCTCGGCCCGCGCCTGGCTGCTCGCCATCGCCCGGCGCGCGGTGGCCGACAGCATCCGCGGCAGCGCCGTACGCCCTCGCCCCGCCGACCTGCCGGACTGGGAGCTGGCGGTCGAGCACGCCCAGCCGTGCGGCCTGCCCGGCTTCGACGACGGCGTGGCGCTGCGGGAGCTGCTGGCCGCGCTGCCGCGGGAGCGGCGCGAGGCGTTCGTCCTCACCCAGCTGCTCGGACTGCCGTACGCGGAGGCCGCCGAGCTGAGCGACTGCCCGGTCGGCACGGTCCGCTCCCGAGTGGCCCGCGCCCGGGCCACGCTCATGACCCTCCTGGCCGAGGCGGAGGAGGCCCGGCCGCCGGCGTCCCCCGCGCCGGTCGCGGCCTGACGCGGTGCGAGCGGCAGGGGACCTGCCGCTCGCACCCCCTTTTCCGCCTGGCCGCAGCCCGGCCCGCCCGGAGACCCGTCAGGCGAGCGTGACCTCCACCGGCAGTTTCTTGATGCCGTTGACGAAGTTGGAGCGCACGCGCGGCACGTCACCGGCCAGCCGGATGTCCGCCAGGCGCGGGATCAGTTCCTCGAACATGATGCGGATCTCGGTGCGGGCGAGGAGGTTGCCCAGGCACAGGTGGGGGCTGCCCTTGCCGAAGGTGACGTGGTCGTTGTCGCGGCGGGTGACGTCGAAGTCGTAGGGGTTGCCGAAGACCTCCTCGTCGCGGTTGCCGGAGGCGAACCACATCACCACCTTGTCGCCCTCCTTCACCTGCTTGCCGCCCAGTTCGACGTCGCGGGTGGCGGTGCGGCGGAAGTGGTAGACGGGGGAGGCCCAGCGCAGGAACTCCTCGACGGCGACCGGGATCAGGGAGGGGTCCTCCTGGAGGCGGGCGAGCTGCTCGGGGTGCTGGATGAGGGCCAGCATGGAGTGGGAGATGGTGTGCCGGGTGGTCTCGTTGCCGGCGACGACCAGGAGCAGGAAGTAGTTGTCGAAGTCCTGCGGGGAGAGCGGGACCCCGTCCCGGGGGACGGTGTTCACCAGGCGCGAGATCAGGTCCGTGCCGTCGCCGCCGCGCCGCTGCCGTGCCAGTTCCCTGCCGTACTCGAACACCTCCAGCGAGGCGGGGGAGCGGAACGGCAGGTCGCGGTACCGCTCGCTCTCCTCGCTGTGCAGCAGGACGTCCGCGTAGTCGGGGTCGGTGTGCCCGATGATGCGGTTGCCCCAGTCGATGAGCTTCTGGTTGTCCTCCGGCGGCACGTCCAGCAGCCGGGCGAGGACGTTGATGGGGAAGTCCGCCGAGACGTCCGCGACGAAGTCGAAGCGGCCCTTGGCGAGGGCGGCGTCGAGGGTCCTCGCGGTCAGGCCGCGCAGGAAGTCCGTGTAGCCGTTGATCACGTTCGCGCCGAACTGCCGCTGGATGACGCTGCGCAGCGCCCGGTGCCGGACCCCGTCCAGTTCGAGGATCGAGGCGCGTTTCTTGATCTGGTCGTCGTCGACCTCCTCCAGGTTGACGAACCTCGTCGACGTGAAGGTCTCCGGGTCGCGGTCCACCCGGACGATGTCCTGGTGGCGGGTCACCGCCCAGAAGCCGGAGTTGGGCGCCTCCTCGGGCTGCCAGTGCACCGGGTCCTCGTGGCGCAGCGTGTGGAACATCCGCCAGGGGGTGACCCCGTCGGTGAAGCGGTCCAGGTCGGCGAGGTCCACGTCGGCCAGGGGCAGCGGCTCGCGCACCGCGTCGGGCAGGGTCTCGGTCGTCATCGGCGTGCTCCTCGGCGTCACAGGGGGCGTCACAGGTGGTGGGCGTACTCGGTGAACTCCCAGTCCGTCACATGCCGGTGGAAGCGTTCGACCTCGTCGCGCTTGTAGGAGAGGAAGGACGTGGTGAAGCCCTTGCCGAGCAGGTCGGTCAGGGCGGTGTCCGCCTCCAGCGCGTCCAGCGCGGCGGACAGGGTCTGCGGCAGGACGGCCGAGCGGGCGGTGTCGTAGCCGTAGCCCTCCAGCGGGGCGGGCGGCTCCTCGCCGGCCAGGACACCCAGCAGCGCGGCGGTGATCGTCCCGGCGATCGCCAGGTACGGGTTGGCGCTCGCGTCGCCGAGGCGCAGTTCGAGCCGGGCGCCGGATCCCCGCTCGGGCGGGATGCGCACCATGGCGCTGCGGTTGTCCAGGCCCCAGTCGATCAGCCAGGGCGCGAGGGTGTCGGGGCCGAAGCGTTTGTACGAGTTGACCGTGGGGTTGAGCAGGGCGGCCAGGGCGGGCGCGTGCGCCAGGACGCCGGCGACGGCGTGCCGGGCGGTGGCGGACAGGCCGTACGCACCGGACGGGTCGTCGAAGGTGTTGCGGCCCTCCTCGTCGTCGCAGGACAGGTGGAGGTGGAAGCCGGAGCCGCCCGCGTCGTTGAAGGGCTTGGCCATGAAGGTGGCCAGCCGGCCCTCCTTCCGCGCCAGTTCCTTGATCGCGGCCTTGAAGCGGAAGGACCGGTCGGCGGCCGACACGGCGTCCGAGTGCGCCAGGTTGATCTCGATCTGGCCGCCGTCGAACTCGTGGTTGCCGCTGATCGCCCCGACCTTCAGATCGCGCACGTGCCGCAGGGTGCGCAGCAGGTGGTTGTCCGGGTCGGCGCGCAGGCCGGCGGTGTAGACGACCCCGGGGTCGGGTGCGTACCGGCGCCAGCCTCCGGCCGGGTCCGGGTCGCACAGGAAGTACTCCAGCTCGGGCCCCACCACCGGCCGCAGCCCGTGCTCGGCGCACCGGGCGAGGACGGACCGCAGCAGGTCGCGGGGCGACTCGGGCGCGGGGGCGCCGGTCGCCGGGTCGACGACCTCGCCCAGACAGGCCGCCACTCCCGGCTCCCAGGGCAGCGGCACCAGCGTGTCGAGGTCCGGCCGGACGCAGATGTCCGGCAGGCCCGCGTCGAGCCCGCCGCTGACCGGGACCACGTCGCCCTGCGGGCTGGTGTGGTAGACGGCCCGGCAGAACGCCAGCCCGTGCTCGCACGCGCGGGGCAACTCGTCCAGCAGCACGTCACGCGCCCGGTCGGTGCCGATCAGGTCGGGATAGGTCACCCGGACCACGTCGATGCCGTCGGCGGCGAGCCGGTCCATGTGGCGGCGGACTTCTTCAAGGTCGTGAGCGCTCACCGTTGTCTCCTCGGGCGGACGTCGGGACACCTCCGGGACACGGGGGCCGGGGAGGCGGGTGGCGTGGGAGCGAGCGGCCGGGCGCGGCGGAGCCAGGACCGCCCGGAGCTTGTTTGATGCCAAACGGTAGGGGTGGGTGAAGGGTGCCGCAAGAGGGCGGGGGCAAGAATTTATCCATCCGGATAGCTATTGACCAGGCCCCTGCCCCTGCCTACCTTGTTTGGAGCCAAACGAGTTCGGGGCGCGTCCACCGCACCCCGTTGGCCGGGGCCCGGCCCCTTCCGGCCGGGCCCCTTCTTCCCTTCCCCTCGACGCCCTCACATTCAGGAGGACCGGCCATGAAGGTCGTCGTCGACATGAACAGGTGCCAGGACCACGGCCAGTGCGTCTTCGCCGCCCCCGACGTCTTCCGCCTGGACGACGACGGCCGCCTGGCCTACGTCCCCGACCCCGACGACGCCCTGCGCGACGAGGTCGAGGAGGCCGCGGACGTCTGCCCGCTCCAGGCCATCCGGATCGAGGACTGACATGAGCGGGCGCATCGTCGTCGCCGGCGCCTCCCTCGGCGGACTGCGCGCCGCCGAGCAGCTGCGCGCCGCGGGCTGGACCGGCGGCATCACGGTGGTCGGCGACGAGCCGCACCCGCCGTACAACCGGCCCCCGCTGTCCAAGGAGGTCCTCGCGGGCAAGGCGTCCTTCGCCTCGCTCGCCTTCACGCCGAAGCCGTCCGCGGCCGACGTGGAGTGGCGGCTGGGCACCAGGGCCGTGCGGGCCCGGCTCGCCGAGCGGACCGTCGTACTCGACGACGGCTCGGTGCTGTCGTACGACGGGCTGGTCGTCGCCACCGGGATGCGGCCCCGGCGGCTGCGCTGCCCCGGGCCGGTCGCCGGCCGGCACACCGTCCGCACGATCGACGACGCCCGGGGGCTGCGGGCCGAGCTGACCCGGCCGGGCGTGCGGGTCGTCGTGGTCGGCGCCGGGTTCATCGGCTGCGAGGTCGCCGCGACCGCGGTCGGGCTCGGTGCGGCCGAGGTGACCGTCGTCGATCCGCTGCCGTTGCCCATGGTCGGGCCGCTCGGGGAGCTGCTCGCGCGCGTGCTGCTGCACCGGCACCGGGAACGCGGGGTCCGCTTCGCGCTCGGCTCGGGGGTCGCCGGGTTCGAGGGCGACGACCGGGTCACCGGTGTCGTGCTGAGCGACGGGTCCGTGCTCGCCGCCGACGTGGTGGTGGAATCCGTCGGTTCGGTCGCCAACACCGAGTGGCTCGACGGCAACGGACTCGACCTGGGCGACGGCGTGCTCACCGACGAGCACCTGAGGGCCGGCGGCCGGCCCGAGGTCGTCGCGGTGGGTGACGTCGCCCGTTTCCCCAACGCCCGCTACGACGGCGTGCCGCGGCGGGTCGAGCACTGGTCCGTGCCGACGGACTCGGCCAAGCACGCGGCGAAGGTGCTGGTGGAGGGCGGTGCCGGCCTGGCGCCCTTCGCGCCGCTGCCCACCTTCTGGAGCGACCAGCACGACTTCCGGTTGCAGTCCTTCGGCGCGCCGGCGCTGGGGCTCGGCGATGTCCGGGTCCTCGACGGCGACCCCTCCGGGGACGTGCTGGCCGGTTACCACCGCGACGGACTGCTGGTCGGTGTCGTCGCGCTCGGCGGGCCTGCCGCGGCCCGCGCCGCCGCCCGGTACCGCGCCGATCTGCTGAAGCAGCCCGCCCTCACCTCGTAAGGAGCCCTTCCGTGACCGGTCTTCGTGGTTACTTCCATCCCAAGACGGCGACGGGCGCGTCGTCGCTGATCCCCTCTCCGCCGTGGCGGTACTCCGGCGACCTGTTGACGGTCGAGTACCGGACCGATCCGGCGCGGGTGCGTGAACTGCTCCCCGAGCCACTGGAGTTGGCCGACGAGGATCCGGGCGCGGTCGCCCTGATCTGGGCGGACTGGCAGTCCTGCTCGGCCTCCGGGGAGGAGCTGCTCGATCCCGTGCGGGCGCAGTACAAGGAGGCGTTCGCGGTCGTGCGGTGCCGGTACGGGGGGCGGACGTACTCGCGGTGCGTCCACATCTGGGTCGACAAGGACTTCGCGATCGCGCGGGGGCTGCACCAGGGGTATCCGAAGAAGCTGGGCTCCATCCATCAGACGCGGCCGCATCCGTACGGGCCCGCCCCGCGGATCGAGGCGGGGGCGCGGTTCGGGGCGACGCTGGCCGCCGCGGACCGGCGCATCGCGCAGGCCGTGGTGACGCTGCGGGAGCCGTCGGAGAGCGGTGGGTTCGTCAACGCCCATCCCATGGCGCATCACCGGTGGCTGCCGTCGATCGAGAAGGGGAAGGGGCTGGCGCTCGACGAGCTGATCGAGAGTGGTGCGGCTTCCTTCGAAGGTGGTCAACCGTGGGTCGGGGATGCCGAGTTGGAGCTGTTCGAGGCGCCTACGGAGGAACTGGCCCGGCTGGAGGTGCGGGAGCCGATCGCCGCGTACTACCGGCAGGTCGGGGTCGTCTGGGACGGGGGGCGGCTGCTGGAAGTCGGTACGTCGGGAGCGTCTGCCGCGTAGCGCCAGTGGGTCGAGTGCGGGTGCGTGGTGGCTTGTCGCGCAGTTCCCCGCGCCCCTGAGTACGTGCAATAGCCCCTCGTTGGAATGGAACTCTTCTCATGCCTGAAAGAATCACCGTCGCCGGTGTTTCCGTCGACACCCGGCACTGGATCGGCGGGCGGCGGGTCGCCTCCGACGGCACCTTCACCGACCACTCTCCGATCGACGGCAGCGTGCTGGGCGAGATCGCCCGGGGCGGGCCCGCCGAGGCCGGAGCCGCGGTCGTCGCCGCCCGGGACGCCTTTCCCGCCTGGGCCGCCACCTCGCGCGGCGAGCGCGCCCGCATCCTGCACGCCATCGCCGACGGTGTCGAGAAGCGGCTCGAAGAGCTGGCGATCGTCGAGACCACCGACAACGGCGCGCTGCTGCGGTCGCACCGGCGGGGCGTCATGCCCCGCGTCGCCCACAACTTCCGGTTCTTCGCCGACTGGCTGCTGACGCTGGAGCACGAGGACTTCGACACCCGGGGGCACACCAACCACGTCAGCTGGGATCCGGCCGGGCCCTGCGTGCTGATCACGCCGTGGAACGCGCCGCTGATGCTGGCCACCTGGAAGGTCGCCCCCGCCCTCGCCGCCGGGAACACCGTCGTCCTCAAGCCCGCCGAATGGTCACCGCTGACCGCCTCCCTGCTGGCCGACATCGCGGCGGAGGCCGGACTGCCGGCCGGTGTCCTCAACGTCGTCCAGGGGTACGGCTCCGAGATCGGCGACGCCCTCACCGCGCACCCCGACGTGCGGCGCATCAGCTTCACCGGCTCGGTGCCGACCGCGCGGCGGATCGCCGCCTCGGCCGCCGCGAACCTCACGCCCCTCAGTCTCGAACTCGGCGGCAAGTCGCCGCTGTTGGTCTTCGCCGACGCCGATCTCGACCTGGCCGTCGACCTCGCCGTGGAGCAGTACGACAACGCCGGGCAGGTGTGCCTCGCGGGCACCCGGCTGCTCGTCGAGGAGCCGGTCGCCGAGGAGTTCACCCGGCGGTTCGTCGAGAAGGCCACGGCCCTGCGGCAGGGCGACCCGCGGGACGAGAGCACCGACATCGGGCCCACCATCCACCCCCGCCAGCTGGAGAAGATCGACGGTTTCGTGCGCCGGGCCGTCGCCGCCGGGGCACGGGCGGTCATCGGCGGGCACCGCGAGGACGGCCAGTACTACGCGCCGACCCTGCTCACCGGCGTCGCCCAGGACTCCGAGATCGTGCAGGAGGAGGTCTTCGGGCCCGTCCTGACCCTGCAGACCTTCACCGGCGAGGACGAAGCCGTCCGGCTCGCCAACGACACCCGCTTCGGGCTGGCCGCCACCGTCGCCACCGGCGACCGCGAGCGCGCGGAGCGGGTCTCCGCCCAGCTCGTCGCGGGGACCGTCTGGGTCAACTGCTTCTTCGTGCGGGACCTCCGGGCGCCCTTCGGCGGCTCCCGGCAGTCCGGCGTCGGCCGCGAGGGCGGCACCTGGAGCTTCGACTTCTACTGCGACCTGAAGAACACCGTCACCGCCCCGAACGGATGGAGCCAGGACCATGGGTGAGATCGTCGGGGCCGGGCTGCTCGCCCACGTCCCCACCATCGTGCTGCCCGAGGCCGACCGCCTGGAGCTCAACGAGGGCAAGGAGATCACCCTCGTCACCGGGCTCCGGGAACTGCGCCGGGACGTCTTCGAGCGGGACGACTACGACACCGTCGTCGTCCTCGACTCCCACTGGGCCACCACCGTCGAGTTCGTCGTCACCGCCCAGCAGCGCAGAGCCGGACTCTTCACCTCCGAGGAGCTGCCGCGCGGCATGTGCCGGATGCCGTACGACTACCCGGGCGACCCCGAACTCGCCCACAACATCGCCTCGTTCGCCGACAAGCACGGCACCTGGATCACCCCGATCGACGACGCGTACCTGCCGGTCTACTACGCCACCATCAACCTCTGGAAGTACCTGGGCGAGGGCCTGCCCGACAAGCGGTGGGTCACCATCGGGGTCTGCCAGACCGGTGACCTGGAGGACCACCTGCGGCTCGGGCGGGCGCTCGCCGACGGCATCGCCGCCACCCCGGGGCGACGGGTGCTGCTCATCGCCTCCGGCGCCCTCTCGCACACCTTCTGGCCGCTGCGCGAACTGCGGGACCACGAGGCCAGCGACCCGGTGCACATCCGCACGCCCGAGGCGCGGGAAGCCGACCTGGAGCGCATCGCCTGGTTCAAGGAGGGGCGCCACGACAAGGTCCTCGACACCATGGACGAGTTCTGGAAGTTCAGGCCCGAGGCGAAGTTCTTCCACTACCTGATGATGGCCGGCGCCCTCGGTGAGCGGCACTGCACCGCCCGGGCCCGCCAGTACGGCGCGTACGAGAACTCCGTCGGCACCGGCCAGGCCCACCTCTGGTTCGACCGGCCCGCCGACGGCTGGACCGGCAGCCCCACCACCGCACCCCAGGAGTCCGCCCATGCCTGAGTACCGCCGCATCCTCCTCGACGGCGCCGCCGTCCAGGTCACCGTCGACGGTGACGAACTCGTCGCCGGGGACGGCCGCCGCGTCAAGACCGACGACGCGCGGCACCTGCCGCCGGTCGTGCCGTCCAAGGTCATCGCCGTGCACCTCAACCACCGCAGCCGGGTCGACGAGTTCCGGATCGGGCTGCCCGACACGCCCACCTACTTCCACAAGCCGACCTCGGCCCTCAACGCCCACCAGGGCGCGATCGTCCGCCCCGAGGGCTGCAAGTGGCTCAACTACGAGGGCGAGGTCGCCATCGTCATCGGGAGGACCGCGCGGAACATCGCGCAGGGTGAGGCGGGGGAGTACATCGCCGGGTACACGATCGCCAACGACTTCGGCCTGCACGACTTCCGCGACACCGACGCCGGGTCGATGCTCCGGGTGAAGGGCTCCGACACCCTCTGCCCGCTCGGCCCCGGCCTCGTCACCGACTGGGACTTCCACGGCAAGCGGCTGCGGACCCACGTCAACGGCGAGGTGGTGCAGGACGGGTCGACGGACGAGATGACCTGGGACATGCACTACCTCGTCGCCGACATCGCCCGCACCATCACCCTGTACCCGGGCGACGTCCTGCTGTCCGGCACGCCCGCCAACTCGCGGCCCGTCCAGCCGGGCGACGTGGTGGAGGTGGAGGTCGAGGGACTGGGGCGGCTCACCAACCACATCGTGACCGGCCCGACCGCCGTCCGCACCGACGTCGGCGCCCAGCCCACCGAGTCGGAGGAAGTGCTGTCGACCGCGCTCGGCGGCGACTGGGAGTTCCGTGGCATCCGGCCGCCGCGCCGCTGAGGGCCACCGGGTGGCTGAAGGCCGCCGCGCCGCTGAACGGGACGGCTTGGGTAGGGTCGCGGGCATGACCGAGCCCGCCCGCCGCCCCCGCAAGCGCGTGCACTACGGCACGGGCCGCGAGGCCCTGCTGGAGGCCGCCGTGCGCGTCGTGGCCCGGGGCGGGCTGCGCAAGCTCACCTACCGGGCGGTCGCGGAGGAGGCCGGGGTCACCCACGGCCTGGTCGTGCACCATTTCGGCTCCCGCGACGCCCTGATCGAGGAGGCCGTCGCCCACGCCATCCGCTCCTCCCTCAGCAGCAGCGCCCTCGAACCGGGCACGGGCGAGGTCGCCGACTTCTCGGCGGGCCTGACGGACATGGTCGAATCCGGTCCTGACCTCCAGGCGTTCCAGTACGAACTGCTGCTGGAGTCCCGCCGCCGCCCCGAGCTCCTCGCCCACCTGCGGTCGCTGTACGACGAGTACTTCGACGCCACCCGGCGCGAACTCACCCAGATGCTGCCCGGCCCGGTGGACGAGGGGCTGTCCCGGATGGTCTTCGCGACGCTGGAGGGGCTCGTCCTGCACCAGCTGGTCTTCGGGGAGCGCGAGGTCATCGACCAGGCGCTGGACGAACTGCGCTCGGTGCTGCGGCTGCTCGCGGAGCGACAAGGCGGCGAGGGGTGCGGCGACGGCTGCGGCGAGGGCTGAGCCCGCCACCCCCTCCGCCGCGCGCGTCCGCGATTCCTCGTCCCTCACCCCTTGCCAAACGGATAGTTCCGCCCCACCATGAGGCAACTCGTTTGGCCTGAAACGATCCTTCCTCCCCTCTGGCAGGTGATCCGAGTGGACAGTCAGACGGTCTCCCGGCACGCGGCGAAACCGGACGCGCCCACCGCAGGCACGCTCAAGCCCGACGCCCTCGGCGTCCTGGGCATCCTCTTCTTCGTCCTGTCCGCCCAGGCCCCGCTCACCGGCATCGCCGGCGCGGCCCCCATCGCCGTGGCCCTCGGCAACGGCCCCGGCGTGCCCGCCGCCTATCTGGTGGCGGGACTGGTGATCCTGCTGTTCTCGGTGGGTTTCGTCGCCATGGGCCGCCACGTCGTGGACGCGGGCGCCTTCTACACCTACATCGGCAAGGGCCTCGGCCGGACCACCGGCACCGGCAGCGCGGGCCTCGCGCTCTTCGCGTACTGCACCATCCAGGCCGCCATGTACGGCCTCTACGGCTCCATCGTCAGCGGCCTGGTCGCGAGCCACACCGGCCTGGACCTGCCGTGGTGGCTCTGGACGCTGGCGACCATGGCCGTGGTGCAGGCGCTCGGCGCGGCCGGCATCGAGATGGGCGCCAAGGTGCTGGCCGCCTTCGTCCTCGCGGAGTTCAGCATCCTGTCGGTGTTCGCCCTCGTCACCCTGGTCAAGGGCGGCGGGCCCGAGGGGCTCGGCCTCGCCGAGAGCTTCTCCCCGGCCGCGGCCCTGGACGGGGCGCCGGGCGTGGCCGTGATGTTCGCCGTGGCGTCCATGTTCGGCTTCGAGGCGACCGCCATCTACGGCGAGGAGGCCCGCGAGCCCCGCAGGACCGTGCCGCGCGCCACCTACCTCGCGGTCGTGGTGGTCACCGGCTTCTTCGCCCTGGTCTCCTGGACGCTCATCTCCTCCTACGGCGCCTCCAAGGCCACCGCCGCCGCGGGCAAGGCCCTGGCGGGCGGAGACGGCGCCGGCTTCGTCTTCGCGCCCATCGCGGCGGACTTCGGCGGCTGGGTGGGTGACGTCCTGCCGGTCCTGCTCGCCACGTCCCTCTTCGCCGGCATCCTCACCTTCCACAACTCCGCCAACCGCTACCTGTTCTCGCTCGGCCGCGACCGGCTGCTGCCGCGCCGGCTGTGCGGGCTCAACCGCCGCCACGCGCCCTGGGTGGCCGGATGCGCGCAGACCGCCCTGGCCGTCCTCCTGGTGGCGCCCTTCGCGCTGGCGGGCAAGGACCCGGTGCTGACGCTGTTCTCCTGGTTCAGCGGCGTCGCCGTCCTGGCGATGATGCTGCTGTACCTGCTGACGTCGGTGTCCGTCGTGGTCTTCTTCCGCCGCGAGCGCCTCGACCCCCGGCCCTGGAACACCCTGATCGCACCCCTGCTGGGCGCGCTCGGCATCGCCGGGGCGATCTGGCTCATCCTGGCCAACTTCACCACCCTCATCGGCGGCGCACGCACCACCGCCCTGTGGCTCACGCTGTCCGTCCCGGTGGTCATGGCGCTGGGCCTGATCGCCGCGCGGATGCGGGGCAGGGCCGCCGGCGGCTGACCACGGGCACCGTCCTCCACGGACAGCGCCGCCCATATCGTTTGACATCAAAGGAGGATCCTCCATGCCGGCCGTCACCCACGACGAGTGGCTCCGCCGCGCCAAGGCGTTCCAGCTCTCCGGCGCCCATCACATCGACGGCGCCGAGGAGCCCGGGGGAGGGGCCGCGTTCCCGGTCGTGTCCCCGCGTGACGGCCGGGTCCTCGCCGAGGTCGCCGACGGCGGCGCCGCCGAGGTGGACGCGGCCGTCGCCGCCGCCCGGCGGGCCTTCGACAGCGGGCCCTGGCCGCGCCTGGCACCCGCCGAGCGCGGCCGGGCCCTGCTCCGCCTCGCCGACCTGCTCGAAGAGCGGCGCGAGGAACTCGCCCTGACCGTCACCCTGGAGATGGGCAAACCCGTCACGGACGCGTACGGCATCGAACTGCGCGCCCTCATCGGCACGTTCCGCTGGTACGGCCAACTCGCGGACAAGCTCACCGACACCTCCCCGCACACCGCCCCGGACGCCCTCGCCCTGGTCACCCGGGAACCGGCCGGGGTGGTCGGCGCGGTGGTGCCCTGGAACTTCCCGCTGACCCTGGCCGGCTGGAAGGTCGCCCCGGCCCTCGCGGCGGGCTGCACGGTCGTGCTGAAACCCTCCGAGAACTCCCCGCTCTCCGCCCTCCTCCTCGGCCGCCTCGCCACCGAGGCCGGCCTCCCGCCCGGCGTGCTCAACGTCGTCACCGGCGACGGCCCCACGGCGGGGCGGGCCCTCGGCCTCCACCCGGACGTCGACGTCCTGGCGTTCACCGGCTCCACCGCCGTCGGCCGCCACTTCCTGCGCTACGCCGCCGACTCCAACCTCAAGCGCGTCTGGCTGGAACTCGGCGGCAAGTCGCCCAACATCGTCCTGCCCGACGCCCCGGACCTCGACCGGGCCGCCGCCACCGCCGCCTGGGGCATCTTCTTCAACCAGGGTGAGATGTGCACGGCCCCCTCCCGGCTGCTCGTGCACACCTCGATCGCCGAGCGGGTCACCGAGGCCGTGGTCCGGCGGGCCCGCGAGCTGCGGGTCGGCGACCCGCTCGACCCGGAGACGGAGATGGGCGCGCTGGTCGGCCCGGCCCACCTGGAGCGCGTGCGCGACCACATCCGGCACGGCCTCGACGAGGGCGCCCGCCTGCGCACCGGAGGCGAGCGCGTGCTCGCCGAGACGGGCGGGACGTACCTGGAGCCGACCGTCTTCGACCGCGTCGACCCCGGCTCCCGGCTGGCCCGGGAGGAGATCTTCGGGCCCGTGCTGTCCGTACTCGCCTTCGACGACCTCGACGAGGCGGTCCGCCTGGCCAACGCCACCGAGTACGGCCTCGCCGCCGGCCTGTGGACCTCCGACCTGTCCACCGCCCACCGGGTCTCCCGCAAGCTCAGGGCCGGGACGGTCTGGGTCAACTGCTACGAGGAGGGCGACCTGACCGTCCCCTTCGGCGGCATGAAGCAGTCGGGCAACGGCCGCGACAAGTCCGCCCACGCCCTGGAGAAGTACACCGAGCTCAAGACCACCTGGATCCAGCTGTGAGGCCCCTCATCGCGATCCCCGCCCGGTTCTCGGCCCGGACCTCCGCGCTCCGCTACGCCGCCGAGGTCAACGCCCGTGCCCTGATCGAGGCCGTGTGGCGGGCCGGCGGCGAGCCGGTGAGCATCCACCCGGCGGACACCGGCACCGCCGAACGGCTCACCCGCTTCGACGGCGTCCTCCTCCCCGGCGGCGGGGACCTCGCGCCCGCCCGCTACGGCGCCACCGACACCCACGCCACCGTCTACGACGTCGACCCCCTCCAGGACGCCTTCGACCTGGACGTCGCCCGGCACGCGCTGGAGTCGGGCCGGCCGCTGCTCGCGATCTGCCGCGGCCTCCAGGTCGTCAACGTCGCCCTCGGCGGCACCCTGGAACAGGACATGGGCGGCCCGGAACACGAGCACCGGCACGTCGTGCACCCCGTCACCCTGGAGCCCGGCTCGGTCCTCGCCCGCGCCACGGGCGCCGAGAAGGCCGACGCCTCCTGCTACCACCACCAGCGCGTCGACCGCCCGGGCGCGGACCTCCGCGTCACGGCCCGGGCGGCCGACGGAACCATCGAGGGCCTCGAACTCCCCGGCGCGGGCGGCTGGTTCACGGCCGTCCAGTGGCACCCCGAGGACACCGCCCACGAGGACCCGGCCCAGCAGGGCCTGTTCGACGCGCTCGTGCGGGCCGCGGCCCGGTGAGGCGGTGGCGGGCGTCAGGCCCGGGGCCGTCGGCCGCTGCGCCGGGGGGCGGGCTCGGCGCCGCCCAGCAGGGCCTGCCGCCGCTCCTCGCCGTGCTCCTCCACCTGGAGCACCACGCTGCGCAGCCCCTCCGCGAGGCTGCGGCACTCCGCGTCGCTGAGCCCGGCGGTGACGAACGCCTCCTCCTCGTTGAACGCCGGGAACACCCGCCGCATGAACTCCTCG
This sequence comes from Streptomyces sp. Go-475, assembly GCF_003330845.1. Lineage (GTDB taxonomy): Bacteria > Actinomycetota > Actinomycetes > Streptomycetales > Streptomycetaceae > Streptomyces. The sequence goes on from NZ_CP026121.1 coordinate 8,194,309, forward strand.
CCCTCGTCGGTGAGGCTCAGCAGCACCAGCCGCCCGTCGCTCGGATGGTCCGCCCGCCGCAGCAGCCCCCGCGACTCCAGCGTGCGGGCCACCCCCGTGAGCGTGCCCTTGGAGATCCCCGCCTCCTCCGCCACGTGCCGGGTCTCCGACTCGCCCCACACCCAGACCACCCACAGCACCACGAAGGCCGTCCAGGTCAGGTCGGAGCCGCGCAGCACGGAGTTCTCCAGGTGCTGCCGCACGGCGGACGCGGCCCGGTAGATGTTCGCCACCGCCGCCATCTGCTCCCGGCGGATCGGAATGCCCCCGAGCTTCGCCGCGGCGAGCTTCTCGGCTTCGGTGATCGATCGGTGGCCCGGCACGGGCGGCTCCTTCGGCTGGTCCTGCGGCGTCACGAGCGGGCGGCTCATCCTCGCCGTCCAATCGTTCGGGCTCAAATTGTACGAACTCGAAAGGGAAACCCCACATGCCGATACAGCCCCGCATGCTCCTCGTCCTCAGCGAGAACTGGACCCTCACCGGTGGCCGGGCCGACCTGCCCGCCGCCGTCCGCTGGGCCCGCGAGGCCGAGGACGCCGGCTTCGACTCGGTCATGGTCAGCGAGCACATCGTCCTCGGCCCCGACGCGTCCGCCGCCGGCGTCATGGGCAACCCCCGTGACTACGCCCTCCCGGGCAACCAGGACCCGGACACCCCCTGGCCGAACTCCCTGCTGCTGCTCGCCGCCATCGCCTCCGTCACCTCCCGGCTCCGCCTGGCCGCCGCCGCCGTCCTCGCCCCGCTGCGCCACCCCCTGCTGCTCGCCCGCGAGCTCGGCACCCTCGACCTGATCAGCGAGGGGCGTCTCGTCGTACAGCCCACCGTCAGCTGGAGCAAGGACGAGTACGACGCCCTCGGCGTGCCCTTCGACCGGCGCGGGCGGCTCCTCGACGAGCACCTGGAGGTCTGGGCGAAGGCCTGGGGGCCCTCCCCGATCTCCCACGACGGACCCCACTACCCCTTCCGGGACGTCCACTTCGAGCCCAAGGCCCACCGTCCGGACGGACCCCGGCTCTGGTTCGGCGGGCAGCGCCTGCACGGCCCCGTCCTGCGCCGCCTCGTGCGGTACGGCCACGGCTTCCACCCGCTCGGCCGCCCCACGCCCGCGGACCTCCAGGCCCTCGAGGAGGCGATGACGGCGGCCGGGCGGGACATCGGCGACCTGGAGATGATCGGCAGCACCCGCGCCGTCTTCCCCGACGACCGCTCACCGGCGGACCTGGGCGCGGCGCTCGCCGTGCTCCCCGAGCAGCTGGAGCAGGGCTTCACGACCTTCTGCGTCAAGCCGAACCAGTTCATCGACGACCCCGACGGCGTCGGGGCGTTCTGCCGCGACGTCATGAGGCGCGTCGCGGCGCTGACCTCCTGACCGCCCGGGCCCGGATCACGCCTCCACGAACCGCGCGAGGTGATCCGGGTCCGGCCGCAGCAGCCCGTCCCGGACGGCGAGCGCCGTGGCCTGGGCGCGGGACACGCACCCGGTCTTGCGCAGCAGATGCTCGACATGGCTGTGCACCGTCCGCGGGGACAGGAACAGCGCCTGCGCGATGGCCTGGTTGGTCTGCCCCGTGGCCGCCCGCGTGAGCACCTCCAGCTCCCGGGGGCTCAGCCCGTACGGCATTGCCTGATCGTCGCCCGGGGACGGATCGTCGGCGAACTCTCCGGCACGGAACTCACCGAACAGTCCCTGCTGTCGGCCGTCCACGACCCCCTGCCCGCCGAAGGAGCAGCATGACCACCGCCGACCCCGCCCTCACCCGGCCCCGCCTGATCGCCACGGGCGGGCTGACCGCCGTACGCCGCAACCCGCTCCTCGTCGTGCTCGTCGTGATGGTGCCGTTCTTCCAGCTCACCACCGGCAGCTTCCTCGACCCGGCCAACCTGAGCGGCATCGCCACCGACGCCGCCACCCTCGCCATCGTCGCGGTGCCGCCGGCCCTGCTGGTCATCAGCGGCTACCTCGACCTGTCGGTCGGCTCCACGCTGGCCCTCGGAGGGCTCGTCGCGGGCTGGCTCGCCGGGCAGCACCACCAGTCGCCCGCCATCGCGCTGTTCGGGGCGCTCGCGGCCGGGGCCGTGGTCGGCGCGGTGAACGGCGTCCTGTGCTGCCACCTCGGCCTGTCCGCGTTCATCGTGACCCTCGGCATGCTGACCGCCGTGCGCGGACTCGCCCAGCAACTGTTCCCGCTGCCGCTGAGCGGCTTCGGCTCCGGGTTCGCCTGGATCGGCGGGGCACGCGTCGCCGGGCTCGCGGCACCGGTCGTCATCGCGGCACTCGTGCTCGTCGCAGGCGCCCTGTTCCTGGCGCTCACCCCCGCCGGACGGCACGTCTTCGCCATCGGCGTCAACCGCGAGGCCGCCCACCTCTCCGGCGTCCACATCCGGCGCACCCCGTTCGCGCTGTTCGTCGCCACCGGCGTGGCCGCCGCCCTGGCCGGGGCCATCAAGGCGTCGGTGCTGGACAGCGCCGTCGCCGGCACCTCCGGCGCCGGGTTCGAACTGACCGTCCTCACCGCGGTGCTGCTCGGCGGAGTCGCCCTCACCGGCGGCACCGGCTCGATCCTCGGCGTCCTGCTCGGCGTGCTCTTCCTCGGCGGCCTGCAGAACGGCCTGACCCTGCTGAACGCGCCGACGTTCTGGCAGCAGATGGCCCAGGGCGCCGCGCTGGTGGCCGGCGCAGCCCTGGCCTACGCGGCACCCCGCGCGGGGCGCTGACCCACCCTCTTCCGAAATTCCGAAATGAGGTCACCCGTGAGCGACACCGCCCCCACCCTCGTCCTGACCGGCGGCCAGGTCCTCACCGTCGACGCCGGCTTCTCCGTCGCCGAAGGCGTGGCCGTGCGCGGCCGGGACATCCTGGCCGTCGGCGGCGACGCGGAGATGCGCGCCCTGGCCGGGCCCGGCACCCGGATCGTCGAGCTGGGCGGCCGGACCGTGCTGCCCGGCATCAACGACTCGCACCTGCACGGGGCCGCGTACGGGATGACCAAGCCGCCGTTCGCCGTCGACGTCGGTCATCCGGCGGTCGGTTCCCTCGCCGACATCGCCGCGGCCGTGGCACGGGCGGCACGGGAACTGCCGGACGGCGCGTGGGTCGTCGGCCTGGGCTGGGACCCCGGCTACCTCGCCGAGTGCCTCGCCGACCCCGGCCGCTTCCCGCACCGCCGGGACCTGGACGCGGTGGCCCCGCGCCACCCGGTCTGCCTGACCGACTTCTCCTCCCACATGGTGTGGGCCAACTCCGAGGCGCTGCGCCGCTGCGGCATCGACGCGGACACCACGCCCCCGCCCGGCGGCGTCATCGACCGCGACCCCGACGGCCGCCCGACCGGCATCCTGCGCGAGGCGGCCGGACGGCTCGTCCAGGCCGCGCTGCCCGCCCCGACCCTCGCCCAGCGCCGCCGGGCCATCCAGGGCGTGATCGGCGAGCTGCACTCCCGCGGCATCACCAGCTACACCGAGCCCGGCCTCGGCCCCGGCGGCGCGGGCACCCTCTTCGGCGGCCTGAGCACCGACAACTGGACCGCCTACGCCGACCTCGCCGCACACGGCGAACTCCAGGCCCGGGTCAGCGTCCTGCTCCTGCCCGCCCCCATGGGCGGCTCCGCCGACGACGTCCGCGAGGGCCTGGCCGCACTGCGCCGCCCCGAGTCGGCCGATCCCCGGCTGCTGCGGGCCATCGGCGTCAAGATCTTCGGCGACGGCGTCCCGCCCAACCGCACGGCGTGGATGAGCGAGCCCTACCCGGACGGCGGCCACGGCGCCCTCTGCGTCCACGGCGACACCCCCGCCCTCCAGGTGCGCGAACTGCGCGAGATGATCCGGCTCGCCCACGAGGCCGGCTTCCAGCTCGGCGTGCACGTCACCGGCGACCGGGCCATCGACACCGTCGTGGACGCCTTCGTCGCCGCGAACACCGCCGCACCCCGCCCCGACGCCCGGCACTACGTCATCCACGGCGACTTCATCAGCCCGCGAAGCCTGGCGAAGCTCGCCGCGCACGGCTACGGCGTCAACATGAACCCCGCCATCAAGTGGACCATCTCCGACCTCATGGACGAGGTCGTGGGCCCCGAACGCTCCGCGTACCAGTGGCCGGTGCGCTCCGCGCTCGACGCCGGAGTGCGGGTCTGCGCCAGCTCCGACGCCCCCATCACCGAGCCCGACTGGCGCCAGGGCGTGGCCTCGATGATGCTGCGCGAGTCCAAGGCCGGCGGCCGGCCCAGCGGTCCCGAGCAGTGCGTGCCGCTCGCCGACGCCCTGCGCGCCTACACGGCCACCGCCGCCTGGCAGGACTTCGCCGACGACTGGAAGGGCACGATCGAGCCGGGCAAGGCGGCCGACCTCTGCGTCCTGGACCGGCCGCTGCTGGACCTCGACCCGCACGAGATCACCGAAGCGCGGGTCGACCTCACGGTCTTCGACGGGCGGGTCGTCTTCGAACGGTGAGGCGCCTCAGGCCGGCCGCGGCACCGTCCGCCGCGCTCCCCAGCGCCGGGTCCGGTACCGCCCCGCCACCCGGCACACCGCGTAGATCGTGAACGAGATCGTCGTGACGTAGGGGCTGATGGGGATGCTGCTGCCCAGCGCGAGCAGGATGCCGCCCTCGATCGAGGCCACGGCGAACAGCACGCTCAGCACGGGCAGCAGCACCGGCGAGGCGGTGACGCGGGCCGCCGCGGCGGCCGGGGTCACGACCAGCGTGAGCACCAGCAGCGCGCCGACGATCTGCACCGACAGGGCGACCGCCAGCCCGAGCACCAGCATGAACGCGAAGGACAGCCCCCGCACCGGCACCCCGCGCGCCTCGGCCACGTCCGGGTCTGTGCTGGCGAAGGTGAGGGGCCGCCACATGACGGCCAGGGCGACCAGCACCAGGACGGACGTGCCGAGCAGCCAGGACATCTGCGGGGTGTCGACGGCGACGATCTGCCCGGTGAGCAGCCCGAACTTGTTGGCCGCCCGGCCCTTGTAGAGAGCGAGGAACAGCACCCCGAGCCCCAGCCCGAACGGCATGATGATGCCGATCGCCGAGTTGCGGTCCCGGGCCCGTGCCCCCAGCACGCCGATGGCACCGGCCGCGAGGAGCGAACCGGCGATCGAGCCCGCCACGATGTTCGCCCCGAGCAGCAGTGCCGCCGACGCGCCCGCGAAGGACAGCTCGCTGATGCCGTGCACCGCGAACGGCAGGTCCCGCATCAGCACGAACACCCCGGCCAGCCCGCCCACGAGGCCGAGCGCCACACCGGCGATGAGGGAGTTGCGGACCAGGGCGAGGAGTTCGCCGTAGTCGGTGAAGTCGAAGATCTGGTGCCAGATCCCGTCGGCGAGTGTCATGCGCGCACTCCGTCCGTCTCGTCGGCCTGCTCGGGGTGGTGCGGCGGGGAGGCCGGTTCGTCGGGCGCCCCGGCGACGACGACCCGGCCGCGGACGCGCACGACGTCGACCTGCGTGCCGTAGAGCCGGGACAGCGACGCGGAGGTCAGCACCTCGTCCGGGGTGCCGGTCCGGTGGCCGCCGCGGGCCAGGTACAGCACCCGGTCCACCAGCCCCAGCACCGGGTTGATCTCGTGCGTGACGAACACCACCGCCGTGCCGTGGGAGCGGCGCCGGGCGTCGATCAACTCGGTGACGGCCCGCTGGTGGTTCAGGTCGAGCGACAGCAGCGGCTCGTCGCAGAGCAGGATCCGCGGATCGGTCGCCAGGGCCTGCCCGATGCGCACCCGCTGCCGTTCGCCGCCGGACAGCATCCCGAGCGGGACGTCCGCGTACGCCGTGGCCCCGACCGACTCCAGGATCTCGTCCACCCGGCGCCGGACCCCGCCGCCGCGCGGCCGCGGCCCGAAGCGGTGCCCGTCGATGCCGAACCGCACGAGGTCCCGGGCGCGCAGCAGCGCCTGCGCGGACAGCGCCGCCTGCTGCGGGACGTAGCCGATGTGCCGGGCGGACTCGCGCGCCGGCCGGCCGAGGACCGTCAGCGTCCCGGCGGACAGCGGCTGACGGCCCAGCAGCGCCCGCACGAAACTGGTCTTGCCCGCTCCGTTCGGACCCAGCACGGCCAGGAACTCCCCGGGCCGCACGTCGAGATCGAGGCCGCTCCACACCTCGCGGTCGCCGTAGGACAGGGCCGCGGTGCGCAGGCTGATGACGGGCGTGCGGTCCTGGCGGGGGAGCGCGGTCACTTGGCCAGCGCGCTCGCGAGCGCGTCGACGTTGCCGGTCATCCAGCCGAGGTAGTCCTTGCCCTTGGGCAGGGTCTCGGTGACGGGTACGACGGGGACGCCGGCCGCCTTGGCCGCCGACTCGGCCTTCTCGGTCTGCGGGCCGGAGGTCTGCTCGTTGTAGACGAGCGCCTTCACCTTGTGGCCGCTGAACAGGGCCAGGCTCGCCTGGAGGACCCTGGGGGAGACGTCGTCGCCCTCCTCGACGGCCTCGCTGAACGCCGGGGGCGTCTTGTCGACCAGTCCGCTCGCGTCGGTCATGTACAGCGGCACGGGCTCGGTGATCGCCACCCCCTCCCCGCCGTGTTCCTTCTTGATCTGCGCCTCCTTCGCCTCCAGCGGCGCGAGCTTCGCCTTGAAGGCGGCGGCGTTCTTCCGGAAGCCGGCGGCCCCGTCCGGGTCGGCCTGGCCGAGGGCCGCGGCTATGCGGTCGGCGATCTTGGCGACGGTGGGGAAGTCGTACCAGACGTGCTCGTTGAGCTCGCCGCCCTTCGGGGCGGTCTTGCCGGACACCTTCACCGCGTTGATCACCTGGGCGGAGTCGTTGTGGCCGCTCTTCAGCATGCGGTCGACGAAGTCGTCGTAGCCGCCGCCGTTCTCGACGACGACCTTCGCCTTGGACAGGGCCAGCTGGTTCTGGGTGTCGGCCTCGTAGGAGTGCGGGTCCTGGTCGGGGTCGCTGATGATCGAGGTGACGTCGACTCTGTCGCCGCCGATGTGCCGCACGATGTCGCCGTAGACGTTCGTGGAGGCGACCACGGCCACCCGCGCCGGGGCGCTCTTGCCGTCGGCGGGCTCCGACGAGCTGCCGCAGCCCGCGAGCAGAGCCAGCGACGCGCTGGTCAGCAGCGCCAGGCGGCGGGACGTGGACAGGGGCATGACTCCTCCAGAGCGGATGTGCAGGGGGTGCAGAGGGGTTTCTCGTCGACAGGCGCCACGCTAGATGGCAATGAATGTCAAGAGCGGGTTCCGGCCGAAGTCATGTGAAAACCATTGCCAACTGTTGGTGATTTCTGGACGGGCTATCCAAAGGCTGGATTACTGATCTAAGGTGGAGGCGTATGGAGGGGAGACACCATGTCCGCCGAACAAGCCCTGGACGCCGAGCGGGACGCGATCCTCGCCGCGCTCGAACCGGTCGTGGAAGGCATCGCCGCGACCTTCGGGCCGGTCTGCGACGTCGTGCTGCACGACTACCGGAACCCGGAGAAGTCCGTGGTCGCCGTCGCCGGATCGGTGACCGGGCGGACGGTGGGCGGCGCGATGAGCGAGATCGGCCTGCGCGTCCTCGCCCGCGGCGACGAGGCCACCGACGAGCTGAACTACGTCACCCGCACCCGGAACGGAACGCTGCTGAAGTCCTCCACGATGGTGCTGCGGGACTCCACCGGAGCGGTGTTCGGCGCGCTCTGCGTCAACGTGGACATCAGCGCCGTCCACCAGGTCCACACCCTGCTCGGCGCGCTCGCCGGAGCCGGCGCCGCCCCGGCGGAAGCGCCCACCACCACCTTCGGCAACGACATCGACTCCGTGGTCGACGCCCTCGTCGACGCCCACCAGTCGAAACAGCGCGGCAGCTGGGCGGAACTCGACCGCGCGGAGCGCCTGGAGCTGTTCGGCGGGCTGGACGCCCGCGGTGTCTTCGCCGTGCGCGGCGCCGTCGAACAGGTCGCCGCCCGGCTCGGCATCTCCCGCGCCTCCGCCTACAACTACCTCTCCCGGGCCCGGGCCGCCCACGACACCCCCACCGGAGGATCCGCGTGACGACCACCACCCCACCGGTCACCCTCGACGACGTCCGGGCCGCCGCCGCCCGCATCGACGGCATCGCCCACCGCACCCCGGTCCTGCGCTCCCGCACCCTCGACGCGCTCGCCGGTGCCGAGGTCCACCTCAAGTGCGAGAACTTCCAGCGCATGGGCGCCTTCAAGTTCCGCGGCGCCTACAATGCCGTCTCCCGCCTCACCCCCGAGCAGCTGTCCCGGGGCATCGCCACCTACTCCTCGGGCAACCACGCCCAGGCCGTCGCCCTGGCCGCCCGCGAGCTGGGCACCACCGCCGTGATCGTCATGCCGGAGGACGCCCCGCCGTCGAAACGGGCGGCCACCGCGGGCTACGGCGCCGAGATCGTCACGTACGACCGCTACACCGGCGACCGCGTCGCCCTAGCCGAGGCCCTGGCCGCCGAGCGGGGCCTGACGGTCATCCCGCCCTACGAGCACCCGCACGTCATCGCCGGGCAGGGCACCGCCGCGCTCGAACTCGTCGAAGAGGTGGGCGAGCTGGACGCACTGCTCGCGCCCGTCGGCGGCGGGGGACTGATCGCCGGCAGCGGCACGGCCGTCAAGGGCCTGCACCCCGCGACCCGCGTGATCGGCGTCGAACCGGAGGCCGGGGACGACACCAAACGGTCCCTGGAGGCCGGCCGGCGCGTCAGCATCCCGGTCCCGCACACCATCGCCGACGGCCAGGCGCTGCACACGCCCGGAGAGCTGACCTTCTCCATGAACCGCAGGCTCCTCGACGACGTCGTCCTCGTCGGCGACGACGAGATCCGCCACGCGATGCGGTTCGCCTTCGAGCGGCTGAAGATCGTCCTCGAGCCGAGCGGCGCCACCCCGCTGGCCGCGCTGCTCACCGGCCGCGCGGGCCGCCTCCCGGGCCGCGTCGGCGTCATCCTCTCCGGCGGCAACATCGACGCCGAACGCTTCGCCGCGCTGTGCGGCGGCACCTGAACCGGGTGCCCCGAATGGCGGCCCCCGGTGGACGGGCGGACCATGGAGGTGTAGGGGGCCGACCGCCGACGGCGGTGTCCAGGGCCGCCGGGGCGACCCGGCCCCGGCCGCGGCGTACCGCGGCCGGAAGGGAGCGCGTCATGTTGGAAGTGAAGACGCTCGACAAGCCCGACGAGCGCCGTGATTTCCCCCGCGGCCACCTCGAAGCCATCCACATGACGGATCTCGACTTCGCCGTGGCGACCTTCGAACCCGGTTGGCGCTGGACGGAGTCCGTGGGCCCGATCGCGGGCACCGAGAGCTGCCAGATGCACCACAACTGCTACATGGCCCAGGGCCGGATGCACATCCGCATGGACGACGGCGGCGAGAGCGAGGTCGGACCCGGCGACGTCTTCGTCTGCTCGCCCGGCCATGACGCGTGGGTCGTGGGCGACGAGCAGGTCGTGGTCTACGACTTCCAGGGACAGACGGCCCGGGAGTACGCGAAGCAGGGATAGCACCCACCCACCCGCGCGGACGTGTCACCCGATGACGACCACCTCCGCCCGCGCGTGGTCCAACCCCGGGCACCGGACCGCCTCGGCGGTCCGGTGCCCGCACGATACCCACGGTGCCGCGAGGCCCGCCGTGCGCCGCTCCGCCCGATCACACCGGCAGCAGCCGCGCCACCAGCGCGCTCAGCTGCCGCGCGGTGCGGCACTCGTGCATCTCGACCAGCTCGGCGTACGCGGGCGCGACGGAGTCGCCCGTGCCCCAGCGGGAGCGCTGCTCGGGATTGAGCCAGTAGACGCGGCGCGCCCGCTCGGCGATCCGCCGCACGGCCGGCAGGTTCGGGTCGGCGCGGTTCGTCCGGGCGTCGCCCAGGACGAACACCGTCGTGCGCGAACCCACCGCGTCGGCGTAGCGTTCCGCGAACTCGCCCAACGCCATGCCGTAGTCGCTGCTGCCGTGGTAGCCCGTGACCGCCGCCTCCGCCTGGATGCGGGCGCCCAGGCCCTCGGGGTCGGCGCTGCCGTGCTCCAGCAGCCCGGTCACCTCGTCGATCCGGTTGACGAAGGCGAAGACCCGCACCTTGCTGAACTGGTCGTGCAGCGCCTGCACCAGCAGCATCGTGAAGTCCGAGAAACCGGAGACCGAGCCCGACACATCGCACAGCAGGACCAGTTCGGGACGGGCGGGACGCCGTCGGCGCAGCACCGGCTTCATCGGCACGCCGCCCGTCGACAGCGAACCGCGCAGCGTCCGCCGCAGGTCGATCGCGCCGCGGGAGGCACGCCGGCGGCGGGCCGCGAGCCGGGTCGCGAGCTTGCGGGCGAGCGGCTGGACCGTTCTGCGCAGCTCGGCCAGCCGGTCCTGTCCGGCGAACAGGAAGTCGACCCGGTCGGCCGTCGGGGCCACCGCCCGCCGGGCGATCTCGTCCCGCCCGCGCCGCTCGGCGACCCGCCGCCGCGCCTCCGCGGCCACCAGCGCGCGGAAGGTCTCGATGCGCCGCCGGATCTCGTCCTCCAGCAGCCGGTCCGTGAAGCCCTGACTCCCGCCCCGGCCGCGCACGGTGTCGCGGACCCGCGCCATGAGCGTCTGCGGGCGCAGCCGCTCCAGCGCCTGGTAGGACGACCAGCCGTCCGACTCCGGCGCCGAACCGTAGCCGCCGAAACCGTCGACCGCCTCGATCGCCAGCCGGCCCAGCAGGGCACGGTCGTCGGCGGCCAGGGCGTCGGCCAGCCGGTCCCGCAGGTCCTCCCGCCCCGCCGGCCGCTGCTCCGGGCCGCCGACCCCGCGCGGGAAGTACAGGTCGAAGACCGGGTCGAACACCTGCCGCTGCCCGGGCGCGTGCAGCAGCGTCGCCGCGAGCCCCTCGCGCAGCAGCTCCCGGTCGGCGAGGCCGAGTTCCTCGACCGCCCGCGCCGCGTCGACCGTCTCGCCGGTGCCGATCCGGACGCCGTGCGCGCGCAGGGCCCCCACGAGGGACGTCAGCCGCTCCGCCACGCCCGTCGGTGTGGTCACAGGGCGTCCAGGTCGAGCTTGGCGGACGCCTTGAGGAGGTCGTCCTGGTGCTTGAGGAGGACACCGAGGGTGGCCTGGACGACCGTCTCGTCCAACGTGCCGGCGCCGAGCGCGAGCAGCGTGCGCGCCCAGTCGACGGTCTCGGCGACCGACGGCACCTTGCGCAGGTCCATCGCCCGCAGCGCGCCCACCACCCGGACGACCGAGCGGGCCAGCTCCTCGTCCAGCTCCGGCACCTTCAGCCGTACGATCCGGCGCTCCAGCTCCTCGTCCGGGAACCCGATGTGCAGGAAGAGGCAGCGGCGGCGCAGCGCCTCCGACAGCTCCCGGCTCGCGTTGGAGGTGAGGACGACGAAGGGGCGGCGCGTCGCGGTGATGGTGCCCAGCTCGGGGACGGTCACCTGGAAGTCGCTGAGCACCTCCAGCAGCAGGCCCTCCACCTCGACGTCCGCCTTGTCGGTCTCGTCGATCAGCAGCACCTTCGCCTCGTCGCCCCGGATGGCGGTCAGCAGGGGCCGCGTGAGCAGGAACTCCTCGCTGAAGATGTCCGTCCGCGTCTCGTCCCAGGTCTCGTCGCGGCCCGCGCTGATGCGCAGCAGCTGCTTGGCGTGGTTCCACTCGTACAGCGCCCGGGACTCGTCGACCCCCTCGTAGCACTGGAGGCGGACCAGCCGCGCCCCGGCCACCTCGGCGACCGCCTTGGCGAGTTCCGTCTTGCCGACTCCGGCCGGGCCCTCCACCAGGAGCGGCTTGCCGAGGCGGTCGGCGAGGAAGACGGTCGTGGCGACGGCGGGCGAGGCGAGGTAGCCGGTCTCGGCCAGACGTGCGGAGACGTCGTCGACGGACGTGAACAACGGGGGCCTCCAGGTCGGCGGCGGCAACGTGCGGACGAAGCACTATCTAAGCGCTTGTTCAGCGCTGCTGTCACGGGGTTCCCGCACCGCGCCCGCCGGGCCGCCGCTCACGTGGCCGACGCCACCGCCCGCACCGCGGGCGAGCGCAGCACCCGCCGGGCCGTCGCCAGGCCCGTCCCCAGCGTCACCGCCGCCGCGACCCCGGCGACCGCGAGCCACACGCCGAACAGCTGGTCCGGCAGCACCGCGTCGCTGCGGACCACGGTGAACGGGACGACCCCCGCCAGCGCCGCCAGCGTGCCGCAGCACACGCCGGTGACCGTCAGGACCAGCCCCTCGGCCGCCACCACACCGAGCACCTGCCCGGGGGTCGCCCCGGCGAGACGCTGCTGCCCGAACTCCCGCTCCCGGTAACTGGTCGCCGCGTACAGCGAGTTGACCAGTATGACGCAGACGAACACCACGATGACGCCGACGACCGTGAAGTTGAGCGTCTCCAGGTTCTTCGCGTCGACCGACTTCACCAGCCCCGAGGCGGCGGCGGCGTCGCTCTCCACCGCCTGCATGGTCAGCGTCGCCGTGGCGACCGCGGTGAACAGGATCAGCGACATCAGGATCCCGGCGAGCTGCCCGGCCCGCTCCCGCAGGTTGCGCACCGCCAGCCAGCCGCTCGCGCCGCCGAGCGGCAGCCGGTCCAGCACCACCGCCAGCAGCCGGGGTGCCCGCAGCGCGCACCCGACGGAGAGCAGGATCGCCCCGTACGCCGGCGGCGCCATCAGCGCGGCGTCCGTCGCCGAGAACACGAACGTCGAGGTCACCGAGGCGGCTCCCGCCACCAGAGCCGCGTGGGCGAGGACCGTCCGCGCCCGGCCCCGCCGCCGGCTCGGGCGCGTCGCCCGCCGCACGGCGAGGAACGCGGCCCCCGCGGCGGCGGCGAGCGTGATGCCGACCCCGGTCGCCAGGGCCACCGGACCGAAGGAGAACCCGACCGACCGGGCGACCTGGCCGCTGTCCTGGAACACCCCCAGCAGCGCCCGGCCACCGAGCATCGCCGGACCGACCGCCAGTGCCGCGCCCACCAGTGCCACGGCCACCGCCTCGCCCACGACCATCCGCCCGAGCTGCCCCGGAGTCGCCCCCGAACAGCGCAACAGCTCCATCTCGGCGGCCCTTTGGCGCACGTTGACCGTCAGCGTCGAGGCGATCGCGAAGAACACCAGCAGGGTGCCGTAGCCGCCCACCACACCCGCCGCCGTGGAGAGGGTCTCCGCGCTCACGGCGTCCACCCCGGCCTGCCCGGCGGTGTCGTGCATCGCGTTGAAGGTCATGATGATCGCCGCGCCCAGGAACGCGCACAGCAGCGTCGCGAGGAACCGCCCGGGCCGTTGCCGGATCGACCGCATCGCCAGTACGAACATCCCTCACACCCCCGCCGGCACATCGTCGCCCAGGTGCGCCAGCCGCTCGGCCACCGCGTCCGCCGTCGGGGCGTCCACGCGGCCCGCCAGCCGGCCGTCCGCGAGGAACAGCACGCTGTCGGCGTACGAGGCGGCCACCGGGTCGTGCGTCACCATCACCACCGTCCGGCCGTGCACCCGCACCGCCTGCCCCAACAGCCCCAGCACGTCCCGCGCACTGCGCGAGTCCAACGCGCCCGTCGGCTCGTCCGCGAAGATCACCCGGGGTTCGGTGACCAGCGCCCGCGCGATCGCCACGCGCTGGCGCTGGCCGCCCGACAGCTGGCCCGGCCGGTGCCCGAGCCGGTCGCCCAGCCCCACGGCCGTCAGCACCTCCCGCACCCGCTGCCGGTCCACGCGCCGCCCGGCCAGCTTCAGCGGCAGCACCGTGTTCTGCGCGACCGTCAGCGTCTCGAGCAGGTTGTACTGCTGGAACACGAACCCGATCCGGCCGCGCCGGAACCGCGTCAGCTCGGCCTCGCCGCCGCCCGTCAACTCCGTGCCGTCCACCCGCACGATCCCGCTGTCGGGCCGGTCCAGGCCCGCCGCGCACTGCAGCAGCGTCGACTTGCCGGAGCCGGACGGCCCCATCACCGCCGTGAACGTGCCCCGCCCGAGACCGAGCGTCACACCGTCCAGGGCGGTCACGGCGCTGTCGGCGCTCCCGTACGTCTTGGTGACCTTGACCAGCCGCAGCGCCTCGGCGGCGGGTCCTCGGTCCTGGTCCTTCCGTGGCCTGGTGCGCGACATCGTCGTCCCCCTCCTGCGGCACGCCCTGTGCCTCGCCGACGACGCTACGGAGAAGGCGGCAGGACCACACGGGCCGCAGAACCCGTATCACGGGGTGTACTCAGCGACACCCCGCGACACGGGAGAACCGGAGCGCGGCCGGCCGTCAGCCGTCGCCGCCCGGGGGGGCGTGACGGGCGAGGGCCAGGCGGAGGCGCTGGTGTAGAGGCGCACCTTCGGGTCCTTGGTCGAGCCGTAGTACCAGACGCCCTGCGCCGGGGCCGGACCGCGCAGGCCGATCCGGAACTCGTCGTCCCCGCCGTGCGCACCAGGCCGCAGCGCAGGAAGACGGTCTGACGGAGTCCCCCCGACCAGGTCGGCAGCGCCGCGATGACGTGCCGGTCCTCGGCCGTCCGCTCGTTGTGCGCGTGGAGGCCCGCCACGTACGCCCCGTCGTATTGGGGGCCGTTGCCCACGAGGTCGGGGGAAGGGAGGCGAGTCGGAACGCGGCAAGGCGTGCGAAGCGGACGTCGGTCGATGCCCGGGAGCGAGCGTCAGCGGACGCGAGATCGCCACCATGGTCGTCTGCCTCGCCTCCGACCACGCCTCGGCGACCACGGGCGGTGCCCTGCGCGTCGACGGCGGCTACGTCGACTCGATCCTGCCCTGAGTCACGCCTCGCCCACGAGGATCACCTCCAGCGTGCGCGGGCCGTGCACCCCCTCGACCCGGTCCAGCTCGATGTCGCTGGTCGCCGAAGGACCGGAGATCCAGGTCAACGGGCGTACCGGATCGAGGCGTTCCAGGGCCTGCGGCACGGACGACACGACCTGGTCCGGGACCCGGACGACGCAGACGTGATGGTCCGGGACGAGGGTGATCCGGCGCCGCCCCTGGTCGGGGGAGCCGTCCAGCACGATCGTCCCGGTCTCCGCGATCGCGACCGCACAGGCCGTCACGACACTGTCCACCCGGTCGAGTTCGGCCGGGGTGCTCTCCGCCCGGTCCGCCACCCGCGTCACCCCGGTCGCCGCCAGCCAGCCCTCGTCCAGCCCGGGCGGCACCAGCACCGAGGCCGCCCCGCGCTTCTCCAGCAGCCCCGCGATCAGCCCGGGCAGCCCCGCGCTGTCGGTGCGGTGCACGATCGCCCGGTAGTCCGCCAGGTTCTCGGCGAGCAGCTCCACCGTCTCGGCGACCGTCCGCCGCCCGTGCTCACGCAGGTAGTCCCGCGCGATCGGCGTCTCGTCGGCGGGCACGTCCGCGAGGGCGCGCCGCACCCGCCCCAGGATCCGCTCCCTGCTGTTCACTTCGCCCCGTCCTTTCCGCCGCGCGTGCGCTGCCACCAGTCCCGGAACGGCTCGGCCGGCACCGGTGGCAGGTCCCGGGTCCCGCTCCACGCCCTGCCCGGGCCGGGCAGCGTACGGGGATGGAAGCGCCGGGTCCGGGAGGCGGCGCGCTGTCCGGTGCGCAGCGCGCCCGGGTGTGTGAACGCCCAGCGCGCCGCGCGCATCGCGGCCCGCTCGGCGGCGTGTCCCTTCGCGGGCCGCAGCACGACCCGGTTGCCCTCCCGGGTCACCTCACCGCCCTCCACGACCCGTTCCCGCAGGTGCACCAGCACCTCGGGGATGTCGATGGCCACCGGGCACACCTCGTAGCACGCCCCGCACAGCGAGGACGCGTACGGCAGCGAGGCGTCGATCTCGCTGCCCGTGCCCCGCAGTTGGGGGCTGAGGATCGCGCCGATCGGGCCGGGATAGACCGAGCCGTAGGCGTGGCCGCCGGCCCGCTCGTACACCGGGCACACGTTCAGGCACGCCGAGCAGCGGATGCAGCGCAGGGCCTGCCGGCCGACCTCGTCGGCGAGGGTGTCGGTGCGGCCGTTGTCCAGCAGCACCAGGTGGAAGGTGCTCGGCCCGTCGCCGTCGGTCGTGCCGGTCCAGGTCGACGTGTACGGGTTCATGCGCTCGGCCGTCGAGGAGCGGGGGAGGGTCTGCAGGAACACCTCCAGGTCCCGCCAGGTCGGCACGATCTTCTCGATGCCGACGACCGAGATCAGCGTCTCGGGCAGGGTGAGGCACATCCGCCCGTTGCCCTCGGACTCCACGACCACGAGCGTGCCCGTCTCGGCGACCATGAAGTTGGCGCCGGAGATTCCGACCTCGGCCCGCAGGAACTTCTCCCGCAGGTGCAGCCGGGCGGCTTCGGCGAGTTCGGCCGGCGTGTCGGTCAGGCCCTCGGGAGCGGGGCGGCCCCACTCGCTCATCTCCTGGGTGAAGATGTCCCGGATCTCGCCCCGGTTGCGGTGGATGGCCGGCACCAGGATGTGCGAGGGCCGGTCCTTGCCCAACTGGACGATCAGCTCGGCGAGATCCGTCTCGTAGGCGCGGATGCCCTCGGCCTCCAGCGCCTCGTTGAGCCCGATCTCCTGCGTGGCCATCGACTTGACCTTGACGACCTCCGACTCGCCGGTCATCTTCACGAGCTGGGTGACGATCTCGTTGGCCTCGGCCGCGTCGGCGGCCCAGTGGACGATGCCGCCGGCCGCTGTCACCGCCTCCTCCAACTGCTCCAGGTAGCGGTCGAGATGGCGCAGTGTGTGGTCCTTGATCCGCTTGCCCGCCTCGCGCAGCTCGGCCCAGTCGGACACCTCCGACACGGCCTTGGCCCGCTTGGCGCGGATGGTGTGCGTGGCGTGCCGCAGATTGCCGCGCAGGGTCGCGTTGCCGACCGCCTCCCGCGCGGCCTCCGGGAACGCCGGCATCCCGACGAACGTTCCGCTCATACGGCCGGTTCCTCCTCCGTGCTCGCCAGGATCTCCGCGATGTGCACCGGCCGCATGCCGGTCCGCAGCCGGGCCATCGTGCCGCCGATGTGCATCAGGCAGGAGTTGTCGGCCGCGCACAGCACCTCGGCGCCCGTCGACTCGGCGTTGCGCACCTTGTCCGCGCCCATCGCCGCCGAGACGTCGGAGTTCTTCAGCGCGAACGTGCCGCCGAACCCGCAGCACTCCTCCGCGCCCGGCAGCTCGACCAGCTCCAGCCCCTTCACCGCCCGCAGCAGCCGCAGGGGCCGCTCGCCGAGCCCGAGCCCGCGCAGGCCGTGGCAGGTCGGGTGGTAGGTCACCGTGTGCGGGTAGTACGCCCCGACGTCCGTCACGCCCAGCACGTCCACGAGGAACTCGGTGAGTTCGTACGTCTTCGGCACCACCGGCGCCAGCGTGGCCGCGAGGGTGTCCCCGCGGCCCTCGGCCCGGGCCCGCTCACCCATGCGCGGATACAGCTCCCGCACCATCGCCCCGCACGACCCGGACGGCGTCACGATCGCCTCGTACCCGCCGAAGACATCGGAGAAGTGCCGGGCGAGCGGCTCGGCCTCATGGCGGTACCCGGTGTTGTAGTGCGCCTGCCCACAGCAGGTCTGCGCCATCGGGAAGTCGACCTCGACGCCCAGCCTGGTCAGCAGTTTCACCACAGCGCGCCCGGTGTCCGGATACAGCGTGTCGTTGACGCAGGTCAGGAACAGGGCGACACGCATCGCGGCTCCTTGGGGTTGATCATCGGATGAGTGCAGGGTAGTCCGGGCGTACGGCCGGCGGGAGACCCCGTCAGTCCCCGGCGAGCCGGGCCTGCGCGGCACGCCACCGCTCGGTCCCGCCGCGCGGCTCGTACCGCGTGAGCGGCTGGGTGCGGACGAGCAGCTCCCGCATGCCCGCGAGGTCCCCGACCAGACCGTGCGCCCGGGCCTGCACGAGCACGTTGCCGAGGGCGGCCGCCTCGGTCGGCCCGGCCACCACCGGCAGCCCGCAGGCGTCGGCGGTCAGCTGGCACAGCAGCGCGTTGCGCGTGCCGCCGCCCACCACGTGCACGACGTCGACCGTCTGCCCGGCGAGCCGCTGTGCGTCCTGCACGGCCCTGCGGTGCGCGAGGGCGAGCGAGTCGAGGATGCAACGCGTCACCTCGGCCGGCGACCGCGGCACCGGCTGCCCCGAGACCCGGCAGGCCTCGGCGATCCGCTCGGGCATGCGCCCGGGCGCGAGGAACGCCGCGTCGCCCGCGTCGACCACCGACCGCAGCGCCTGCACCTTGGACGCCTCCAGCAGCAGCCCGCCCAGGTCCGGGTCGCCCCAGGCCCGCACGCACTCCTGGAGCAGCCACAGCCCCATGATGTTGCGCAGGTAGCGGACCGTGCCGTCGAGCCCCAGCTCGTTGGTGAAGTTGGCCGCCCGGCTCTCCTCGGTGAGCACCGGCGCGTCCAGCTCCAGTCCGGCCAGGGACCAGGTGCCGGTGCAGATGTAGGCGAACCGCTCACCCGTCGCGGGCACGGCGGCGACGGCCGACGCGGTGTCGTGCGACCCGACGGCCGTCACCGGCACCGGACCGGCCAGCCCGGTCTCCTCCAGCACCTCCGGCCGCAGCAGCCCCGCGGGATCACCGGGCAGCCGCAGCGGCGCGAACAGCCCGAGGTCGATCCCCAGGCGCTCCGCGACGCCGTACGCCCAGTCCCGGGTGCGCGGGTCGATGAGCTGGGTGGTCGAGGCGTTGGTCAGCTCGGTGCCCTGCTCGCCGGTGAGCCAGTACGTCAGCAGGTCCGGCATCAGCAACAGCCGCCGCGCCTGGGCGAGCTGGGCCGTCGACCGGGCCGCCGTCAGCTGGTACAGGGTGTTGAAGGGCGCGTACTGCAACCCGGTCGCGGCGTACAGCTCCTGGGCGGGCACGGTCGCCCACACCTTCTCCGCGACGCCCTCGGTCCGCGCGTCCCGGTAGTGCACGGGGTTGCCGAGCAGCGCCCCGTCCGCGTCGAGCAGCCCGTAGTCGACGGCCCAGCTGTCGATGCCGACGGAGTCCACCTGCCCGGCCGCCTTCAGCCCGTCGAGCACGCCCGCGTACAGCCCGAGCACGTCCCAGCGCAGCCCCTCCGGCAGGCGCACCGGCCGGTTCGGGAAGCGGTGGACCTCGCTCAGCTCCAGCGAGTCCGGGCCGACGCGGCCGACCATGACGCGCCCGCTGGACGCGCCGAGGTCGACCGCGGCGTACGACTTCACGGCCGCGCTCACCGCAGGAAGGCGGCCGCGACGCCCGCGTCGACGGGGATGTGCAGACCGGTCGTGTGCGTGAGATCCCCGCCGGTCAGCGCGAACACGGCGTTGGCGACATGCTCGGGCAGCACCTCGCGCTTGAGGATCGTCCGCTGGGCGTAGAACTCGCCCAGCTTCTCCTCCTCGACCCCGTACACGGCGGCCCGCTTGGCGCCCCACCCGCCGGCGAAGATCCCCGATCCGCGCACGACACCGTCGGGGTTGATCCCGTTGACCCGGATCCCGTGCTCGCCCAGCTCGGCGGCGAGGAGCCGCACCTGGTGGGCCTGGTCGGCCTTGGTGGCCGAGTAGGCGATGTTGTTCGGCCCGGCGAACACGGCGTTCTTCGAGGCGATGTAGACGATGTCACCGCCCAGCTCCTGGGCGATCATCACCCGGGCCGCCTCCCGCGACACCAGGAACGAGCCGCGCGCCATGATGTCGTGCTGGAGGTCCCAGTCCTTGGCGGAGGTCTCCAGCAGCGGCTTGGAGATCGAGATGCCCGCGTTGTTGACGACGAGGTCGACACCGCCGAAGGCCAGCACGGCCGCCCGGAACGCCTCGGCGATCTGCTCCTCGGACGTCACGTCCACGGTCACGGCGACGGCCTTGTCGGGACCGCCCAGCTCCTCGGCGACCGCCTCGGCGTTCTCCGTGTTGAGGTCGGCGACGACCACACACGCCCCCTCGGCCACGAGCCGGTGCGCGATGGCCTTGCCGATCCCACTCCCGGCGCCGGTCACCAGCGCGACCCGGGTCGCCAGCGCCTTGGGCTTCGGCAACCGCTGGAGCTTGGCCTCCTCCAGCGCCCAGTACTCGATGCGGAACTTCTCGGACTCCTCGATCGGCGCGTAGGAGGAGACGGCCTCGGCGCCGCGCATCACGTTGATGGCGTTGACGTAGAACTCGCCGGCGACCCGGGCGGTCTGCTTGTCCTTGCCGAACGAGAACATGCCGATCCCCGGGATCAGCACGATCGCCGGGTCGGCACCGCGCATGGCGGGGGAGTCGGGCTCGGCGTGCCGCCGGTAGTAGGCGGCGTACTCCTCGCGGTACTCGGCGTGCAGTTCCTTGAGCCGGGCGACGGCCTCGTCGAGCGGGGCGGTCGGCGGCAGGTCGAGGACCAGCGGCCGCACCTTGGTCCGCAGGAAGTGGTCCGGGCAGGAGGTGCCGAGGGCGGCGAGCCGCGGGTGCTCGGCGCTCGCGAGGAAGTCGAGCACCACTTCGGAGTCGTTGAAGTGCCCGACCTGGGGGCGGTCCTTCGAGGCGAGGGCGCGCACGTACGGCGCGAGGGCGGCGGCCCGCTCCCGCCGCTCGGCGGCGCCCAGCGCGGCGTACCCCTCGATCACCGGCCCGAAGGGCTCGGGCTTCCCGCGCTCGGCGAGGAACTTCTCGGCGGTCCGGATGATGTGCAGCGAGTTCCGCTCGCACTCCTCGGAGGTGTCACCCCAGGCGGTGATGCCGTGCCCACCGAGAATGCACCCGATGGCCTGCGGATGAGCGGCCTTCACGGCGGCGATGTCCAGCCCCAGCTGGAAGCCCGGCCGCCGCCACGGCACCCACACCACACTGTCCCCGAAGCACTCGGCGGTCAGCTTCTCCCCGTCGGCGGCGCAGGCGAGCGCGATCCCCGAGTCCGGGTGCAGATGATCGACGTGCGCGGCCTCGACCAGCCCGTGCATGGCGGTGTCGATGGACGGGGCGGCCCCGCCCTTGCCGTGCAGGCAGTAGTCGAACGCGGCGACCATCTCGTCCTCGCGCTCGACCCCCGGGTACACCTCGACGAGCGCCCGCATCCGGTCCAGCCGCAACACGGCCAGCCCCGCCTCGGTCAGCGTCCCGAGATCACCGCCGGAGCCCTTGACCCACATCAGCTCGACGTCCCCGCCGGTGACGGGGTCGGTCCCGGTGCCCTTGGCGGAGGCGTTGCCCCCCGCGTAGTTCGTGTTCCGCGGATCGGCCCCGAGCCGGTGCGACCGGCCGAGCAGAGCGTCAGCTTCGGGATGAACAGCCATCAACAGTTCCTTTTCAAGAGGGAGGGGGTGAGATGCCTTCTTTTCAGGGGCGCGGGGAACCGCGCGATCAACCACACACAACCCGCGCCCCGCAGATCACAGAACTCGGCAGACGCCTACGCACCCCACCCCGCCTGCTGCCCGCCCACCCGCTCGGCAACGATCTTCTCGGCCCACCCGGACCGCCGGTACGCGGCGAGAGGCTCGGGGTCCAACCCCATCTCCTCCCGCACCTCCCGCAGCAACGGCCGCACATCCGTGTTGTACGCGTCCATCAGCACGGCATTGGCCTCCAGCACGTCCCCCGCCCGCTGCGCCGCACCCAACGCGTCCCCGTCGACCAGCAGCGCCTTCGCCGTGGCCTCCTGCACGTTCATCACCGACCGGATGATCGCCGGGATCTTCGCCTCGATGTTGTGGCACTGGTCGAGCATGAACGCGACCTCGGGCGAGAACCCCCCGCCCCGGACCACCTCGTACATGATCCGGAACAGCTGGAACGGATCCGCGGCGCCCACCATCAGGTCGTCGTCCGCGTAGAACCGCGAGTTGAAGTCGAACCCGCCGAGCTTGCCCTCCCGCAGCAGCGTCGCCACGATGAACTCGATGTTGGTCCCCGGCGCGTGATGCCCCGTGTCGACGACGACCTGCGCCTTCGGCCCGAGCTTCAGACAGTGGGCGTACGCCGTCCCCCAGTCCGGCACGTCCGTCGTGTAGAAGGCCGGCTCGAAGAACTTGTACTCCAGCAGAATGCGCTGCCCGTCACCGAGCCGCTCGTACACCTCGGCCAGCCCTTCGGCCAGCCGGTCCTGCCGCGCCCGGATGTCGTCCTGCCCGGGATAGTTCGTCCCGTCGGCGAACCACAGCTTCAGGTCCGTGGACCCGGTGGCGTCCATGATGTCGACGCACTCCAGCAGATGGTCCACGGCCTTGCGCCGCACCGCCGCGTCCGGGTGGCAGATGCTGCCGAGCTTGTAGTCGTCGTCCTGGAACGTGTTGGAGTTGATCGCGCCGAGCTTCACCCCGCGGTCCTCGGCGTGCTTCGCCAGCGCCGCGTAGTCGTCGACCTTGTCCCACGGGATGTGCAGCGCGACCGTCGGGGCGACCCCGGTGAACTCGTGCACCTTCGCCGCGTCGTCCAGCTTCTCCTGCGGCGTGCGTGGAACGCCCGCTTGCGCGAACACCTTGAACCGCGTGCCGGAGTTCCCGTACGCCCACGACGGCGTCTCGACGGCCTGTGTCTTGAGAGCGGCCTTCGCCGCGGCGAGCTCGGTCACGTCAGAACTCCTGAGACATCGGGTCGCCACGACCACGCGTGACCACCACTGAATGAAACGATTCAGGACGCGAAGTTATGGGCCCCCCGAAGGGGTGTCAACCCCTCCGGCCAAGACAGTTTCCCGTGACCAGCGCGTGACCTTCTGGCTTCGAAACTTTTTCGACCGGAACCCATTGACGTGACATGCGCGGCCCGCCTAACGTCCCGGCAACCCAGTTGAAACCTTTCACGACGCCCACGACGCCGAGAGGCGCTCCCGCCGGCGTCGTCGAGGAGCCCCCAATGACCCACCCGTCCACCACGGGTCCGGCCCCGGTTCTGGCACTGAAGGACGTCTCCAAGTCCTTCGGCGCGGTCCGCGCCCTGCGGGACGTCTCCCTGGAGCTGTTCCCCGGGGAGGTGCACGCCCTGGCCGGAGAGAACGGCGCCGGCAAGTCGACCCTCATCAAGACACTCGCCGGAGTGCACCGGCCGGACGCCGGCCAGGTGCTGCTCGACGGCGCGCCCGTGGCCTTCCACGGCCCCGGCGACGCCCGCGACGCCGGCATCGCCGTGATCTACCAGGAGCCCACGCTCTTCCCCGACCTGTCGATCGCCGAGAACATCTACATGGGCCGCCAGCCGCGGCGCGCGCTCGGCCGGATCGACCACAAGGCCACGCACAACGCGACCGCCGAGCTGATGAAGCGCCTCGGTGTCGAACTCGACCCCGACCGCCCCGCGCGCGGCCTGTCCATCGCCGACCAGCAGATCGTCGAGATCGCCAAGGCCCTCTCCTTCGACGCCCGCGTCCTGATCATGGACGAGCCGACCGCCGCCCTCACCGGCAGCGAGGTCGCCCGCCTCTTCGGCGTCGTCCGCACCCTGCGCGAACAGGGCGCCGCCGTGCTGTTCATCTCCCACCGGCTGGAGGAGATCTTCGAGATCTGCCAGCGGGTCACCACCCTGCGCGACGGCGCCTGGATCGCCAGCGAGCCCCTGGACGGCATGACCGAGGACGACCTCGTGCGCCGCATGGTCGGCCGCGACCTCGACGAGCTGTACCCCAAGCAGGAGGTCGAGCCGGGCGAGGTCGCCCTGAGCGTGCGGCGGCTGACCCGCGAGGGCGTCTTCACCGACGTCTCCTTCGAGGTACGGCACGGCGAGATCGTCGGCCTGGCCGGACTCGTCGGCGCCGGGCGCACGGAGGTCGCCCGGGCGATCTTCGGCATCGACCGCTGGGACGCCGGTGAGGTCTCCGTCCAGGGCAAGACCCTGGTCAACGGCGCGCCCTCCACCGCCATGGCCGCCGGACTCGCCCTGGTCCCCGAGGACCGGCGCGCCCAGGGCCTGGTGATGGACATGTCCATCGAGCGGAACATCGGCCTCACCGGACTCCGCACCACCGTGAAGGCCGGGCTCATGGACCGCGGCGCCGAGCGCAGCCGCTCCCTCGACTGGGCCGTCAAGCTCCAGGTGAAGTACGCCCGCATCGCCGACACGGTCAACACGCTCTCCGGCGGCAACCAGCAGAAGGTCGTGCTCGCCAAGTGGCTCGCCACCGGCCCCAGGGTGCTGATCGTCGACGAACCGACCCGCGGCATCGACGTCGGCACCAAGGCCGAGGTGCACCGGCTGCTGTCCCAGCTGGCCGCCGACGGCGTGGCCGTCCTGATGATCTCCTCCGACCTGCCCGAGATCCTCGGCATGGCCGACCGCGTGCTGGTGATGCACGAGGGCCGCCTCACCGCCGAGATCCCGCGCTCCGACGCCACCGAGGAAACCGTGATGGCCGCAGCCACCGGGAGGGCCGCCGCATGACGGTCGTGACCCCGCAGAAGGCCCCCGTGGCCGACGTGCCCAAGTCGAGCGGCACACGGCTCGTCGACCGCGTCTTCAAGATGCGCGAACTGGCCATCCTGGTCGTCTTCCTGGTGATGATCGGCGTCACCCAGGCCGGCAACAGCGAGTTCCTGTCCGAGCAGGGCATCAAGGACCTGCTGCTGAACGCGACGATCCTCGTCCTGGTCGCCACCGGCCAGTCCCTCGTCGTCATCACCCGCAACGTCGACCTGTCCGTCGGCTCCACGCTCGGCATCAGCGCCTTCGCCGCCGGCACCTACCTCCAGGGCGGCGGCAACCCGGTCGTCGCGATCGCCCTGGCCGTGCTGCTCGGCATCGGCTTCGGACTGCTCAACGGGCTGCTCGTCAGTCTCGGCCAGGTGCCCGCGCTCGTGGTCACCCTCGGCACGCTGTACATCATCCGCGGCATCGACTCCATCTGGGTCGGCTCCCGCCAGATCACCGCGGCCGACCTGCCCGGCGGGTTCGTCGACTTCGGCTCCGGCGGCATCTCGGCGGTGCCGTACCTGGCGCTGATCGCCCTGGCGGTCCTCGTCGCCACCGCCTACTACCTCAAGCACTTCGGCAGCGGCCGCGAACTGTACGCGCTCGGCTCCAACCCGGAGGCCGCCCGCCTCGCCGGCATTCCCGTGCGCAAGCGGATCCTCGCCGCGTACACCTTCTGCGGCGCCCTCGCCGGACTCGCCGGCGCGATGTACCTCGCCCGGTTCGGCAACGTCGACTCCGGCACCGGCAACGGCTACGAACTGACCGTCGTCAGCGCGGTCGTGGTCGGCGGCGTCGTCTTCACCGGCGGCTCCGGCAGCGTCTACGGCGCGGCCCTCGGCGCGCTGCTGCTGACCTCCATCAACAGCGTGCTGCCCGCCCTCGGCGTCAGCTCCGTCTGGGTGCTCGCCATCAACGGCATCCTGCTCATCCTCGCCATCGCGGTCGACCGGATCGTCGCGCTGCGCGTGGCCTCCGCCCTGAAGAAGAGGAACGCCCGCCATGGCTGACATCTCCCTGAGCCGAGCGGTCCGCTGGGACACGGTGGTCGGCGCCCTGCTGATCGTGGTGCTGCTGTTCTCGTTCGGTTTCGTCGACGGGTTCGGCAACGCGCTCAACCTGTCGTTCCTGATCGGCAACACGCTGCCGATCGCGCTGATCGCGCTGCCGATGACCCTGCTGGTCGTCTCCGGCGAGATCGACCTGTCGGTGGCCTCCACGGCCGGTCTGTCCGGAGCCGTGATGGGCGCCCTGTGGAACCAGGGCATGGCCATCGAGACGATCATCCCGATCTGCCTGCTGCTGGGCGTGGTGTGCGGGCTGGTCAACGGCCTGCTGGTGACCAAACTGGGGCTGCCGTCGCTGGCCGTCACCATCGGCACGCTGGCCGCGTACCGGGGCATCGCGCAGATCGTGCTCGGCTCGGACGCGGTGACCGACTTCCCGACGCAGTACCTGGACTTCGCGGCCGGGCGCATCGGGGACACCTTCATCCCGTACGCGTTCCTGCCGTTCCTCGTCCTGCTCGCCATCGCCGTGGTCGCGCTGCACGCCACGCCGTTCGGGCGGTCGCTGTTCGCGATCGGGGCGAGCGAGGAGGCGGCCCGCTTCGCCGGGATCCGGGTCAAGCGGCAGAAGCTGATCCTGTTCACGCTGACCGGTCTGATGGCCTCGCTGACCGGGATCTTCTGGGCGCTGCACTACGCCAGCGCCCGCTACGACAACGCCACGGGTCTGGAACTCTCCGTCGTGGCGGCCGTGTTGCTCGGCGGTATCGACTTCGACGGCGGCAAGGGCACGCTGGGCGGCGCGATCGCCGGCGTGTTCCTCCTCGGGGCGCTGCAGAACGTGATGAGCCTCCAGGACGTCTCCGCGCAGTCGCAGATCGTCGTCACCGGCGTCCTGCTCGTTCTGTCCGTGCTCGGCCCCCGGGTCGTACGGCAGATCTCCACGGCGAGGGCGGGCCGCAGAGCCGCCTCGACTCCCACCTCATAACCCAGCCCTTCCTCGTAAAGGACCACAGCCATGCGCAAGACGACCCTCCGCCGCAGCTGCGCGGCGCTCGCCACCGCCACCTCCCTCGCCCTGGCGCTCACCGCCTGTGGCGGCGGCACCACCAAGAAGGACGTCGCCAACGAGGGCGGGTCCGCCGCCACCGCCGGCAAGGCCGACCCGAACGCCGAGCTGAAGAAGGGGCTGACCGTCGGCTTCCTGCCGAAGCAGGTCAACAACCCGTACTTCACCACCGCCGACAAGGGCGGCGAGAAGGCCCTGGCCGAACTGGGCTCGAAGTACAAGGAGGTCGGGCCGTCCAGCGCGACCGACACCGCCGGGCAGGTCTCCTACGTCAACACGCTCACCCAGCAGCAGGTCGACGCGATGGCCGTGTCCGCCCAGGACCCGGGCGCCCTGTGCACCGCGCTCAAGCAGGCCATGAAGAACGGCATCAAGGTCGTCACCTACGACTCCGACACCACCCCCGACTGCCGCAACGCCTTCGTCTCGCAGGCCTCCGCCGAGGACCTGGGCCGCACCGAGGTGCAGCTGCTCGCCAAGCAGATCGGCTACAAGGGCGAGATCGCGATCCTGTCGGCCGCGCAGACCGCGACGAACCAGAACACCTGGATCGACTTCATGAAGGACGAGCTGAAGAAGCCCGAGTACAAGAACATGAAGCTGGTGAAGGTCGCGTACGGCAACGACGACGCCCAGCAGTCCTTCCAGCAGACCCAGGGCCTGCTCCAGGAGTACCCGAACCTGAAGGGGATCATCTCCCCGACCACCGTCGGCATCAAGGCCGCCGCCCAGTACCTGTCGGGCTCCAAGTACAAGGGCAAGGTCAAGCTGACGGGCCTCGGCACCCCGAACGACATGCGCAAGTACGTCAAGAACGGCACCGTCGAGGCGTTCGAGCTGTGGGACCCGGCGAAGCTCGGCGAGCTGGCCGCGCGGACGGCCGTCGCGCTGTCCTCGGGGCAGATCACCGGCAAGGAGGGCGAGACCTTCAAGGCCGGCTCCATGGGCGAGTACACGATCGGCAAGGACGGCGTGATCAGCCTCGGCAAGCCGACCGTGTTCGACGCCAAGAACATCGACCAGTTCAACTTCTAGTCCCCGGAGGACTGTTGATGCAGCGCGTGTGCTTCCTGCTGAAGGTCCGGGCGGACCGCCTCGACGAGTACCGCGAGCGGCACGCCGCCGTGTGGCCCGAGATGCTCGACGCCCTGAAGGCGACCGGCTGGCACAACTACTCGCTCTTCCTGCGCGAGGACGGACTGCTCGTCGGCTACCTCGAGACCGAGGACTTCGCCGCGGCCCAGGCCCGCATGGAAGCCACCGACGTCAACGCCCGCTGGCAGGCGGAGATGGCGCCGTTCTTCGAGTCGCTGGACGGCGCCCGACCCGACGAGGCCATGAAACCGCTCACGGAAGTGTTCCACCTCGCCTGAACGATGGAGTTCATGAGATGCACAGACGTACGTTGCTGGCCGCCGCCCTCGCGGGTGCGGTGGTGACCCCCGCCCTGGCCTCCGGCACCGCCCGGGCCGCCGACCCCGGCCCCTCGGTCACCCGGACCGGCACCACCACGCTCGACAACCAGGCCCTCTTCTTCGTGTCGTACGACGGGCTGGTCAACAACAACTCGTTCCAGAAGAACGGCCTGCTGACCTACAAGGGCTACCAGTACGCCGTCTGGTACACCGCCGACCGCAACGCCGTCGTCGGCCGCCGCCCCCTCGGGGCGAGCACCTGGGCGACCGTGAAGGTCGGCCACACCCTGCGCTACAACGACTCCCACAACGTCATCTCCATGGGCGTCTCCCGGGTCGACGGCCGGCTGCACCTCAACATGGACTCCCACAGCGACGGCTTCACCTACGTCAAGTCCGTCGCCGGGCTGATGGACAACCCGGCGGGGCTGAGCTGGACCGCCAGCCGCTTCGGCGCGCCCCAGTCGACGCTCGACGGCCTCGCACTGACCTCGCAGTTCACCTACCCCCAGTTCATCGCCACGCCGGAGGGCAGGCTCCAGCTCAGCTACCGCGTCGCCGTCTCCGGCAACGGCCGCAACGCCCTCGCCGAGTACGACGGCACCCGGTGGACCAACCTGGGGGAGTGGTCCAGCTCCACCGGCACGTACACCAGCGAGCACGGCTCCTCGACCGCCCGCAACATGTACCTGCACGGCATCGACTACGACCGGAACGGCCGGCTGCACTCCTTCTTCACCTGGCGCGAGCAGAACGGCGCCGTGATGTGCAGCAGCGGCGGCATCACCAACCACGACACCGGCTACGTCTACTCCGACGACCGCGGCCGCACCTGGCGCAACAACGCCGGCACCGTCGTCGGCACCACCGGCGGCTCCGACAAGGTCTCCGTGACCGACGCCGGCCTGGTCGTCGACCCGCTCAACCCGGACCACTCCCTGATGAACCAGGAGAGCCAGTTCACCGACTCCGCGGGCCGGCCGCACGCGATCATCTCCTACGTGCCCGGCCGCTTCGGCCAGTGCACCACGAACTACGTGGCCGACCGCACCGCCAACGGACGCGCCTTCCACGTCCGCAAGAACGCCTCGGGCACCTGGCAGAAGACCGAGATACCGGTCCCGCTGGGCTCCAGCCAGCGCACCAAGCTGATCCTGGACAAGTACGACAACGCCTACGCGATCTTCCCCTTCGGGCGGATCGCCGCCGCCTCGGCGGCCTCCGGGCACACCGACTGGAAGATCCTCTTCGACGGCAGCGGTCTCAACGCCTTCGGCGAGGTCGTCATCGACGAGACCCGGGTCGCGCAGGACGGCGTGCTGTCCTTCATGTACCAGGAGAAGTCCAGCGGCACGACGCCCTCGGCGCTGCGCGTCGTCGACTTCCGGCTGCCCGCCTGACCGCGACCGGTTCCCGGGGCGGCGTGCCGGTAATGTGAAGCCGCCCCGGCCGCCGCCCCCACGCCGCCCCCTCGTCTCCCTCTGGAGGTCCCTGCCCGATGGCCCAGTCGGTGGGTATCAAGGACGTCGCCCGCGCCGCCGGAGTCTCCGTCGGCACGGTGTCGAACGTGATCAACCGCCCGGACACGGTCGCCACCGAGACCCGGGCCCGCGTGCTGTCCGCGATAGACCGGCTCGGCTACGTCCGCAGCGAGTCCGCGCGCCAGCTGCGCGCCGGCCGCAGCCGCATCATGGGGCTGCTCGTCCTCGACATGGGCAACCCCTTCTTCGTCGACGTCGCGCGCGGCGCCGAGCGCGCCGCCCGCCAGGCCGGGCTCGGCGTGATGGTCTGCAACAGCGCCCAGAACCCCGGCGAGGAGGCCGAGTACCTGTCGCTCTTCGCCGAGCAGCGCGTACGGGGCGTGCTGCTCACCCCGGCCGACGCGACCGGCCGCAACATCGAGGCGTTCCGCCGGCACGGCATCCCGTTCGTCCTGGTCGACCGCGTCGCCGAGGGCACCACCGAGTGCTCCGTCTCCGTCGACGACGTGGCGGGCGGCGCCCTCGCGGTCCGCCACCTCGTCGACGCCGGGCACCGCTCCCTGGCCTACGTCAGCGGCCCGCCCGGCCTCAACCAGGTCCGCGACCGGCGCACCGGCGCCCTCGAAGCGCTCGCCGAGGCCGGGCTCGGCCCCGACGCCCTGCGCGAGCTGCCCACCGAGCGGCTGGACGTCGCCGCCGGCCGGGACGCCGGGGCCCGTCTCCTCGGCCTCGCCGACCGGCCCACCGCCGTGTTCTGCGCCAACGACCTGCTCGCCCTCGGCGTGCTCCAGGCCATGTACGCGGCCGGGGTGCGCGTCCCCGACGACCTCGCCATCGTCGGCTACGACGACATCGAGTTCGCGGCCGCCGCGGCCGTCCCGCTCACCTCCGTACGGCAGCCCGCCGTCACCATGGGCGCCATGGCCGCCGACCTGCTCCTGGAGGAGACGGAGGAGGAGGGCACCGCGCGCCCGCACGAGCACCGGCGGGTCGTCCTCCAGCCCGAACTGGTGGTCCGCCGCTCCAGCCTGGCCGCCCGCTGACCCTGAACCGCCGTTCAGCACGACGTCATGATCCGAAGCGCCTCCGCCCGGACGTGCCCTGTGATGAACTGGGACGCGGTCCGACCATCCGCCCGTCCCGGGAGCCCCGTTGACGCTCAGCTACCGCCAGCCCGGAGTCGTCCTCACCGACCGCCGCTTCACCGCCCCCCTCGATCACGACCACCCCGGGGGCGAGACGATCGAGCTGTACGCCCGCGAGGTCGTCGCGACCGACAAGGCGCACCAGGACCTGCCGTGGCTGCTCTACCTCCAGGGCGGGCCCGGCTTCGGCGCGGACCGCTCCGTCGGCCGGCCCGGCTGGCTGGGCCGGGCCCTGAAGGAGTACCGCGTCCTCCTCCTCGACCAGCGCGGCACCGGCCACTCCACGCCCGCCACCCGCCAGACGCTCCCGCTGCGCGGCGGCCCCGCCGAACAGGCCGACTACCTCACGCACTTCCGCGCCGACTCCATCGTCCGCGACTGCGAGGCCATCCGCGCCGAGGTCACCGGCGGCGCGCCCTGGACCGTCCTCGGCCAGAGCTTCGGCGGCTTCTGCCTGACCACCTACCTGTCCCTCGCGCCCGAGGGCCTGGCCACCGCCGTCATCACCGGCGGACTGCCTTCCCTGGACGCCCACGCGGACGACGTCTACCGGGCCGCCTTCCCGCGCGTCGAACGCAAGGTCACCGCCCACTACGCCCGCTACCCGCAGGACGTCGAGCGCGCCCGCCGGATCGCCGACCACCTCCTCACGCACGACGTGGTCCTGCCGAACGGCTACCGGCTCACCGCCGAGGCATTCCAGTCCCTGGGCATCGTCCTCGGCACCGGCGACGGCACCCACCGCCTCCACTACCTCCTGGAGGACGCCTTCGTCCGCACCCCGAACGGCCACACCCTCTCCGACGCCTTCCAGGAGCAGGTGCAGGGCATGCTGTCCTACGCCCGCCACCCGCTGTACGCCCTGATCCACGAGTCGATCTACGGCCAGGACGACCGGCCCACCGCCTGGTCGGCCGAGCGGGTCCGCGCCGAGTTCCCGCGGTTCGACGCCGCCAAGGCCCTCGCGGGCGACGAGCCGCTGCTGTTCACCGGCGAATCGATCCACCCCTGGATGTTCGACTGCGACCCCGCCCTGCGCCCCCTGCGCGAGACCGCCGACCTGCTCGCCGCCCGCACCGACTGGACGCCGCTGTACGACCCGGCCCGGCTCGCCGCCAACCAGGTGCCGGTCGTCGCGGCCGTCTACCACGACGACATGTACGTCGACACGGCCCATTCCCTGCGCACCGCCCGCACCATCCGCGGGCTGCGCACCTGGATCACGGACGAGTTCGAACACGACGGCATCCGCACCGGCGGCCCCCGGGTCCTCGACCGGCTCCTGGCGATGGCGCGGGACGAGGCGTGAGCCGGGCGGCGGGGACTAATCTGCGGACATGACCGAGCCGACGAGCACTCAACTCCGCCCCATGCCGGCCGACTGGCGGCGCGCCCTCGCGGTCGTGGCGCACCCCGACGACCTCGAGTACGGCTGCTCCGCGGCGATCGCGGCCTGGACCGACGAGGGCCGCGAGATCGCCTACGTCCTCGCCACCCGCGGCGAGGCGGGCATCGACACGCTCGCACCCGAGCAGTGCGGCCCGCTGCGCGAGCGGGAGCAGCGGGCGAGCGCGGCGGTGGTCGGCGTGACCGAGGTGGAGTTCCTCGACCACAAGGACGGCGTCATCGAGTACGGCACCGCCCTGCGCCGCGACATCGCCGCCGCGATCCGCCGCCACCGGCCCGAGCTGGTCATCACGCTCAACCACCGCGACACCTGGGGCGGCGTCGCCTGGAACACCCCGGACCACGTCGCCGTCGGCCGGGCCACCCTCGACGCGGCCGGCGACGCCGGCAACCGCTGGATCTTCCCGGAACTCGTCGAGCAGGGCCTCGAACCCTGGGACGGCGTGCGCTGGATCGCCGTCGCCGGCTCCAGCACCCCCACGCACGCCGTGGACGCGACGCCCGGACTGGAGCGCGCGGTGCGGTCCCTGCTCGAACACCGCACCTACATCGAGGCGCTGACCGATGAGGACCCGGAGGCGTACGTCCGCGACTTCCTGACGCACCACGCCGAGACGACGGGGGAGCGGTTCGGGGGCCGGCCCGCGGTGGCGTTCGAAGTGTTCGGCAGATGACGCGGACGACGGGGGAGACCATGACAGGCAGCGAGGAACTGGCCGGCCGGTTCGAGGAGCACCGGGGGCGGCTGAGGGCGGTCGCGTACCGCATGCTCGGCTCACTGGCGGATGCGGAGGACGCCGTCCAGGAGACCTGGCTGAAGCTCAGCCGCACCGACCCGGACGACATCCAGAACCTCGGCGGCTGGCTGACCACCGTGACCGGCCGGGTCTGCCTGGACCTGCTGCGCTCACGCGCCGCCCGCCGCGAGGATCCGCTGGGCGACACGCACGACACCTGGGACACGTTCGTCCCGGACCCCGTGCTCCGCCCCCTGTCCCACATCGACCCGGCCGAGGAGGTGCTCCAGGCCGACTCCGTGGGCCTGGCGCTGCTCGTCGTGCTGGAGAACCTGGCGCCGGACGAGCGGCTCGCGTTCGTGCTGCACGACATGTTCGCCGTGCCGTTCGACGACATCGCGCCGATCGTGGAACGCGGCCCGGCCGCGACCCGGCAGCTGGCGAGCCGGGCCCGGCGCCGGGTGCGTGGCGCCACCCCGGCGACGGAACCGGACCTCGGCCGGCAGAAGGAGGTTCTCGACGCCTTCCTGGCCGCCTCGCGCGGCGGGGACTTCGAGGCGCTGCTCGCACTCCTGCACCCGGACGTGGTGCTGCGGGCCGACTCGGGCGAACTGGTGCGCGGCGCGGCCGTGTCCAAGCTCGTCCAGGGGGCGAAGGCGGTGGCGGAGCAGGCGCTCATGTTCGCCCGGTTCGCCCAGTCCGCGGAGCTGGTCCTGGTCAACGGCTCGGTCGGGGTCGTCAACGCGCCCGGGGGACGCGTGCAGTCGGTCATGGGCGTCACGATCGTCGACGGCCGGATCACCGGGATGTACATCCTGGCCGACCCCGAGCGTCTGGAGCGCCTCGAGCGCGTGGAGGCGCCACCGGCTCATCGGTGAGTTGTCGTTCCGTATGCTGAACGCCATGCGAGATCACCACGCCGCGCGAGCGGAACTGCGCGGCGACTGTGCCCGGTGCTTCGGCCTCTGCTGCGTCGCCCTGCCGTTCACGGCCTCGGCCGACTTCGCGGTCGACAAGGCCGCCGGCACACCCTGCCGCGACCTCCAGGACGACCACCGCTGCGGCATCCACGCCAAGCTGAGGCAGAAAGGTTTCACCGGCTGCACGGTCTACGACTGCTTCGGCGCCGGGCAGCGGGTCTCGCAGGTCACCTTCGGCGGGCAGGACTGGCGGACGGGGACGCCCGGCCACTCCCGCCGCATGTTCGACGTGTTCCCGGTCGTCCGGCAGCTGCACGAGCTGCTCTGGTACCTCACCGAGGCGCTCGCCCTGCCGGCGGCCCGCCTCGTCCACGCCGAGCTGCGCGAGGCCCTGGAGAAGACGGAGGGCCTGACCGGCGGGACCCCCGAGGAGCTCGCCGAACTGGATGTGGCCGCCCACCGCCAGGAGGTCAACGTCCTGCTGCTGAGGACCAGCGAGCTGGTCCGGGCCGGCATCAAGGGGCGCAAGAAGGACCGTCGGGGCGCGGACCTCATCGGCGCCCGCCTCAAGGGCGCCGACCTGCGCGGCGCCAGCCTCCGCGGCGCCTACCTCATCGCCGCCGACCTCACCGGCGCGGACCTCAGGGACGCCGACTTCATCGGCGCCGACCTGCGCGACGCGGACCTCACCGACGCCGA